>NZ_JBHXTC010000031.1:0-9358 GCF_042677605.1 Streptomyces sp. NPDC127106
CTGTTTATAAGCCCCACACCACCGAGATAAACCCTTGCATTGTCGGCGGCCGCGTCAGATGTGTAAACGAGACAGGGGGCATAAATGCCCCTAAAGGAATTGCCTTTCGGCAATTCCCGCAGGGAATTCCCCTTCGGGGAATTCGTGGGTGGTTTATGTCAACCCCCTTCGGGGGTTTTGTTGGGCGGGGTTGAATTGCCTTTCGGCAATTCTTGGTTGGGGGTTTTTGAAAGCCTTTCAGGCTTTCTTTTGATCCCGCGTTGCGGGATTTGATGGGGTGTTAGTTGTGGGGTGGGGGTCCGCCTGTCGGCGGGTGGGGTGGTGGGTGGTGTGGGCTCCTTCGGAGCCTTGGGGGTGTGGGGGTGTTTCGTTGTGTGGGTGTGGCTAGGGTCTGGGGTTTGGTGTCATGTGTGGTGGCTGGTTGGGGGGTTGTTGGGGGTGCCGGGTGGGGGGTGTGGGCCCCAGTCGGGGCCTGGGGGGTTGGGAGGGGGTGTGGGCGGGTGTCCGGGGGTGGGGCGGGGTGTGGGGTGGGAGGGTTCGGGTGGGGGTGTGGGCGGGTTTTCCTGAGGGGGTTTCAGCGCCCTTCCGGGCGTGGTGTCGGGGGCGGGCGCCCTTACGGGCGGCCGGGTTTATGGGGGCGGGGTGTGCGGGGGAATTCCGGGACGGCCTTACGGCCTAATTGGTGATGCTTCGAATTCCCTTGGAACATCCCGGGCGCGCTCCTCAGATATCTCGGGAGTGCGTCAGGGACGGACCGTCACCCTCTCCGAAACTGATGATGCGTCAGAGAATGCAGGAGAGGAATTCAGCCCGTCCGGGAAACGAGTAAAAACCACCCCGGAAAAGAAAAGGGAGGCCCTTCCGGGCCTCCCTCACACAACCACCACACCGGCTATCACACCGTCAAAACACCCCGCGCCCGCGCCACTTCCGCCAGCCGGCGGGCCCGGCTTACCCCCAGTAGACCGGCAGTCCCCGGGCCCGCGCCTCCTCGGCGAGCTCCCGCAGCTCCTCCAGCCGCTCCTGGATGTAGCCCGCCCTGCGCCCACAGTCGACGAAGCGGCCTTCGGTCGTCGCCGGGCGTCCGGCATCCACCGGCACCAACGCCAGCGCCACCAGCACCCTTCCCAGGAAGTCGTCAGCCTCCGCATCGCCCGCCAACTCGTCGTACCCAAGCACGCCCAGCACGCGGGCCGCGTTGGCGTTGGCCATGTTGATTTCTTCGGAAGCAACGTCAGCAAAGAAGGTGACAGACATTCGGGGACTCCATCCCTCTCGGATACGGCATCGGCGGGTGGCTCGCCGGGGGGAGCGGCGTTCCGGCCGCTCCCCCCGGGGTGCCGTCAGAGATCGGCGAGCGTCGCCAACACGGCGAGCACCTTGTCCCTGTCGAGCGGCAGGGTCTCCCCCTCGTCATCCGCTCCACCGGTCAGCAGCACGTGGCCGTGGTAGTTCTGGTAGGTCCGGCCGAAGCGCCGCGCGAGCAGCGTGGCCATCGGGTTGACCGGCTGGGTGTAGAGGCCGTTGTCGTCCAGCCACATGTCCAGCTGGTCGGTCAGGGCCACCACGTCCACCTGGTCGCAGCGCATCAGGGAGTACATGGCCGTCAGTCGGTCCCCGGAGTCGCTGGGCAGGTCGACCGGGATGACCTCGGCCTCAGGCGTGATGAGCAGGGCGGTCGGCGCGATCGTCATCGTGGCTCCATCTGTCGCAGTGTGAGTTTTCGGTGTTGGCCGGTTGCCACCCCGACCAACAAGAAAACTATACCACACTCTCATCACTCGCGAGGGAGCTACCGTTCGGCCCTAACGCGAAGTCGGGAACGGGGGCGCCGGAAGAAGTCCGCTGGCGGGATCGGTGAAATCGGCGGTGACGACTTCGACCGTGGGGGACACCCCGCGCCACTGGTAGCCGTGGTAACTGGTGTCGATGCCGATGTTCTCGCCCAAGGTCAGACCGGTCTCACGGTGGAAGCGGGCGTACTGCTCGCTGGGGCGGTGCTGGAAGGAGGGCCGGCCGCTGTACTGGAAGGGGGCGGACTGCTGCGGGATGATGAACGCACCATGCCGGGCGAGGGTGGCCGCGCGGTCAATGACGTGGAATTCGAATCGGTCGCCCCGGTAGCGGGGGCCGGACCCGTGGCGTTCGACTCGGGGGCCGAAGGGCGGGTTCGCGATGGCAGTGTCGAACTCGCCCAAGCCCAGCTTTTCGGTGTCCATGGTGAGCACGTCGGCAACGATCCACCGGGCCTCGGGCATGAGCTTGCGCCCCACGGTGACGTAGTCAGGGTTCTTCTCCACGCACACGATCTCGCGGGGCGGGAGTCCCTCCCACCGGCGGGTGTAGAGCTCGCGGGCGGCGTAGGCGAGTCGGCCGACACCGGCGCACAGGTCGATGATCCGGGTACCGACCACGTGGAACCGAAGGTCGGACGCGAGGCCCAGCGGGGTGAAGTGGGCGCCGTCGAGCTTGTTCGTGACGCTACTGGACTCCTGCCAGTGCTCGGCGACGGTGTCCTTCTCGTCCTCGGTGAGGTCGCGGGCGAGGGCGACGAGTCGGCGGGCCTCGCGGTGCGCCTTCTGCTCTTCGCGGGTCATGGTCACGACGGAGCTCCTCAAAGTCTGTGTGAATTCGGTTTGTGGTCGGCTGCCACCGCCGACTACGAAATAACTAGAACGACACAAAGACACTTCGCTCTGCGCCGCCGGTTCGTGGCGCGCTGCCCGCAACGGCCGGCCGAGCGAGGTAGCGCGGCCCCCTGCACGCAGACCGAGTAGAGGCAGCCGAGCAGGGCAGGGACGGAGGGGATCAGGCCGGAGCGGCTCCGGGGCGGGGCGAAGCGCCCGCGCCCCGGAGCCCCCCGATTCAGACCGTCAGACGCGGTGCGGCTACGTACTCCACACCCCACTCCGGCGGGATCAGCTCGCCGGTTGCCGCGTCCGTGCAGTAGACGCTGAAGATCTCCGAGGCGCTGAGCGGCTTGGCGTAGAACTCCACCAGCTTCCAGCCCATCACTTCGGAGGTCTCGTCCGCGAAGTTCGTGCGAATCACCGCGCCGCCGCCAACCATGGCGGCGAGGGTGAGCGCCATCATCGCTTCAAGAGCGTCGTCCGGGTCCAGGTCGCTCGTCTCGCCGTCGTTGTGAAACGGCACGGAGACCGAGAGAGTGGCGCCGTTCGCGGAAGCCGCGACGACGAGATGGTGACAGCCGTCCCCCACCGCATTGAGGAAGCCCAGCAACAGCGCAGCGGAGCGCTCAACCTCGTACGGGGTCCGGTCGTGCGACGTGATTGTCATGCCGATTCCTCTCGGTCTGCTTCCGGTTTTCTGGTCGGCTGCCACCACCGACCAACGAGACAACTATACCTCATATTCATCATTCTCGGGGGGCTTCGTGGATCTTTCCCGGAGGAATTTCCGCACGTGGGAGGCGCTGCGAACTCGCGGCGCCCCGCCCTCTACCGGGTGGGGCGCCGCATTCGCCGGTCAGTCCTCGCCGGGCAGGGAGATCGTGAGCACGGGCTCCATCTCGTCCCCGGGCCCGCACGTGGCCAGCAGCCAGGCCTGCTCGCTGTGGTGGCTCTCTCCGTCGCGGGGAACGCGGTAGAGCTCGACGGTGCAGGAAGTCCCGTCGTTCGAGCGCCTGATGGCGTAGTGGGTCATTCGGAGCACGTCCCAAAGGCGTCCCGACTCGTGCTGGAAGGTCTGCCGGTTGTCCTCGTCGGTCCAGGCCACGCAGTCGGCCCACGCGGCCGCGGTGAGGGCCACGGGGACCGTGAACCCGGCCTCGCGGGCGATGTCCTCGCCGACGGCGACCAGGACCCCGTCGGCGAGGGCGCTGGCGCGGCTGTACGCGTGGATGACTCCTCCGAAGAGGTCGGCCACGGAAACGGCCGGCTGCTCCGCCTCGGGGGTCGTGCCGCTGATGAGGGTCTTGTCGGTCATGCTCTGCCCTTTCGTGAGCGATGTCTTCGGCGGCGGCGGGGTGCCACTCCCCGCCGCCCGGGGCGGGGGGGGGGGCCGGGGGGGGGGGCCCCGCGGGGGGGGGGGGGGGGGGGGCCCCCCCCCCCCCCCCCCGGGGGGGGGGCGCCCGGGGGGGGCCCCCCCCCCGAGGGAGGGTCAGGCGTTGGCGGCCGACCGGGTGATGGACGCGCGGCGCACGTGGTGCACCACGCAGGCGTCCGCGTCCTCGGCGAACGGGTCGGTGAGGTGGTAGCGGGTGTCGGCGCTCCCGAGGTGGTCCGCACGTCCGCAGTAGAAGCAGTCGCACGGCCGAGCCAGGTAGAGGCCGTGGTGCTCGGGCTTGCTGCCCTGGTACAGGACCAGGTCGCCGGGCTCGACGAGGTCGAGGGTGCGGAGCAGGGTGTCGGACATGGGTGTCTCCTCACGGCTGTGCGTGGATTCGGTTTGTGATCGACTGCCACCGCCGACCAACAAGACAACTATAACACACTTCGATCACTTCCAGTGCCCTCATTAGCCCGCCCACCTGGGTGAATTGCCGCCCGCCCGTCTTCCGCCGGCAGCGAGGCTCGCCGGCGCTTCTCCCGTGGCCGGCACGGCTGGAGCATTCCGCGGCCGGCGCGCCGAGGGTGCGGAGGGAGGCCGACGCAGGAGCGGCCCAGCCCGGCACATCTGCCGACCGCAACGCGAGTGCGCCCCCACCGTGCGGCAGGGCACGGCGGGGGCGCAGCATGGCGGGGGAGGGCGTCTAGTCGGTCGTGACGCTGGCGGCTACGGCCGCGACGGCGGCGGCGGTATCGGCGGCCAGGTCGGGGGTGTGGGAGTCGTACAGGACGGTGAACTCGACGCCGTCCTCGTCGTAGGCGCAGGCGAGCCAACCGGCGTGATCGGTCAGCGGGTAGTCCACCTCGGCCTCGTGCCGGTCCTGGCCGGTGAGCAGGACCTCGCCGCCGTCGGGGGTGGGGACGGCGATCCAGGAGCAGCTGGAGCCCGGGTGCGCGCCGCTGGTGGCTTCGATGCCCGCCTCGGCCAGGACCCGCTGGAGGTACTCCCCTGCGGTGTCTTCCTCCGCGTAGCCGAAGTCGCGGCAGAACGCGTAGGCCAGGTCCGCGGCAGTGTCCGGGTCGGGGGCGTTGAACTCCTCGGCCCACCGGGTGAAGTCCTCCTCGCCGGTGGCCAGCAGCTCGACCTGGTCGGCGACGGTGCCCGCGACGACGGCCGCGATGAGCAGCTCCGTGCGGTCGACGTCGAGGGTCAGGCCGATGACGGTGTACGTCTGCGTTGCGGTGGCGGTCATGCGATCAGCCGGAAGCTCGCGGCGTCGACCGTCTGGGCGCCGAGGTCTCCGTGGAAGGCGGCGACGACGTAGGCGCCGTTGTCGCCCCCCCAGAGGGTTTCGGGGGTCTCGCCGTCCTCCTCGGCGCGCCACGGGAAGGCTTCCAGCACCGCGGCGGCCGCGTTCGCCTTGGCCTCCTCGTAATCCGCGCCCTCGGCGACGACCGCGAACGAATGGGCGAGATCCGAGACGTCGTACCAGTCTCCGATGATGGTGTATTTCACGGGTTTTCCTTTCGTCGAATTCGAGGGCCCCGGAATTCGGTTCCGGGGCCCGGGGGTGACCTGCGTTTAGCGGCGCGGGCCGGGGACGTCGCGGTGACGGCTGAAGTAGCGGTCGACGAGCATGAGCGCCTGGTCCTCGGTGAGGCCGAGCAGCGCTCCGCCGCGCGTGGACCCGGTGAAGACGGCCACGCCGCAGACCGGGTTGGGGTTGGTCTGGTAGGCGTGGAGGAGCTGGCGCGCGGGGGCGTTGGCGGGGAGGCCGAGCGGGACGGCCAGCTCGTCGGTCCACATGATCAGCTGGGTGGTCAGGTCGACGGATCGGACCTGGTCGGCGCCGAGTGCGTCCTGCGGGCAGGTGTCGGCGTCCCAGTCGAGCAGGCGGAATTCGCCGGTGGGCTCGACCCGCAGGGCGTAGCCGTTCTGGAGGAGGGTGGGCATGGGGGTCCCCTTTCCTGGGAGTTGGTTTTCGGTGCGGGTCGGCTGCCACCACCGACCCACGACATAACTATACCCACTACTCATCACTTTTGGAACGGTGCAGGCCGCTATTTCCCCTGTTCAGCGGCATGCCCGAGGGGCGCCGGCCGCCGCGCACGTGCCGCCGCCCCGTCCTGCGCTTCAGGGCGCCGTCGTCCAGGCGGCCAGGCGGCCGGCTGCGCGGGCCGGCGCTGGCCGCGGCAAAGGCTCCCCGGCCGGCCGTGGGCGCGCCGACCGCGTCCATGGGCCTGGAGGGGGCGCCCGGCTGCCACGGCCGGCGGGATGCACCTGGACGGCCGGGCACGACTGCGCCCCGGCGCGGCTGGTGGGCCGCGCCGGGGCGCGAGGAGATTCGGGGCTATGCGGTCAGGGTCCAGGGGCCGCTCAGTCGCGGCGGGCCCGGCTGGTGGGGGTTGAGGTCGACGACCACGTCACCGTCGTCCGTGTGGACGGTGAAGACCGTGGCCCAGGACGTGGGGTCGCGCTGGAGTGCCAGCGCCGCGAAGGCGGCGTGTACGGGCGTGTCGGCGTCGATCTCGACGTTCCAGCTGATGCTGTACTCCGGCATGTGCTTCGTGCCTTCCTGGACGCCCTCAGCGCCCATGTGCGGTCTTGGGGGGTCTAGGCGGCGAGGGTGAGTTCGACGTCGTCCAGGCTGCGCTCGTTGATGGTGACGCCGCTGACGGGGTCGAGGTCGTCGAGCCAGAGTTCCTCGTTCTCCGCGAGGTAGCCGTGGAGGGCGCTCGGGTTGTTGGCGATGTACGCGGGGAGACGGACCTCGGAGGTGAATTCGTAGGTGACCTCCTCGGTCACGGTCAGGGCGAGGCACACGGTCACTTCCAGGTCGTGACCCTCGGGCTCCGGCGCGTCGGCGTTGACCACGAGGCACAGCAGGGCCGCCGTGTCCTCGTACGGGTCGGCCTGCGCCTGGGCAGCGTCGGGGAGCCGACCAAACGGGGTGCCGAGGCGGTCGAGGTGGCGGAGGACCTGGAGCAGGGCCTGAGGGTCGCGCGGGTCGGTCCGGCCCCAGGCCGTGCGCAGTTCGGGGTCGGTGAGACCGGGGAGGGTGTCCACGTCGTCGAAGTCGAAGACGCACCGCGTGCCACCGCCGGCGGTGCGGAGGCTGTCGAGGTGGAGTTCGCCGGAGTGGGGGTCTCGGCGCAGCACCAGGTAGGCGGCGTTCGGGTCCATGTCGGCGAGGGTGGCGGTGAGGGTTCTGGTCAGGCCCTGGGCCTGGTCCTGGGCGGCTTCGAGGGCGTCCTGGCAGTCCTGAAGGGTGGTGTGCATCGTTCCTCCTGTGGGGTGTGTGGAGGGCCGGCGGTACGGGCCGGCCGTCGGCTGGGAACCCCTCCCCCGGCGCCGGGCCGGGGGAGGGGGCGGGTCAGGCGGGGAGAAGCTGGTTGCCGGTGCGCTGCCAGTACCCAGCGGGGGCGCGGTCCGCGCGGCACTCGTAGGTGCCGTAGGCGGTCACCGTGAACTCGTCGTCGCAGACCAGGATGCGGGCGTTCGGGATGAACTCCAGGGTCTTGCTGTCGGCGGGGAAGTCCCTGAAGTGCTGGAAGCGGTGGGGGGTGTTCAGGAACCAGTAAGTGTCGCCGCGTTCCAGGTCGGTGTAGCGGACGCTGACGGTGTCGCCGGGGTGGAGCTTGCGCCAGGTGCGGACGCCGAGGTCGGCGCAGATGTCCTTGACCCGCTCGTAGAGGACGTCGAAGGCGTCCGGGGCGATGCCCAGGGCGCGGTCGGTCTCGCCGCTGGGGCCGGTGAAGTGGACGGGGCCCCGGACGTCGAGGCCGTCGAAGCCGTAGCGGGCGGCGAGGTGCTGCGCCACGGTGTTGGGGGCTCCCTGGTCGCCGGGGTGGTAGTGCATGTCCGTTTCGGCGTCGAGCGGGACGGTGGTGTAGGTACCGGGGCCGGAGAAGAGGCCGGTGAGCTCCCACTCGACGTAGGGGTCCCCGAAGGACCACGCAACGAGGTGGTCGGGGTGGAGCGTGCCGAAGCAGCTGAATTCGTGCGGGTGGGTGAAGTCCAGGGGCATGCGGTTCTCCAGGGTGTGTGGGTTTCCGGTTTCGGTCGACTGCCACCGCCGACCACAAGACAACTATAGCATTCATTCATCACCATCGGGGGGTCTTCGGACCTGTTTTCGCTGCTCAGACCCCCGCGTTCGCCGCTCCCGCTACGCAGAACTGGCCCCGCCCGTAAACGGGCGGGGCCAGTCGGTTGTCGGCTTTCAGGCCGTCGGCGCGGCCGTGGTGGTCAGCTGGTGGAGCACTTCGAGCGGCTGCTCGGCTCGCGCCAGGCGGGCAAGGCGGGCGCGCTGCTCCCCGATGCCTCGGCAGCCGGCGAGCGGCTGCAGGGTGTCCGGGCGCAGCTGCGTGACGGCCTGGACGTAGGCGCGGCCGCCGAGGGCGACGACCGGCCGCGGGCCGGGCAGGATGCCGAGCTGGGCCGCCTGGCTGGCGAGCAGCTCGGCGGTGGCGGAGCCGGGCTGGCCCATTCGCAGGTCGTACGGGTAGAGCGGCTCGTCGAGGGTGACGAAGCCGTGCTGCGCGGAGAGGACGACGACGTCTCCGCTGACGCCGGCGAGTCGCTCGGCCGTCTGTCGGCACAGGAGGTGATAGCTGCCTGTGTAGAGGTCGCGGGCCGGTAGGGCTGTCCTGGTGGGCGCCTTGGCGCCGCTGCAGGGTACGACGATGACGGGCCCGAGCGGGCCGGGGGCCGTCGACCGGGGGGTCTCGCGTACGTCGAGGGCGGCGCCGGCGCTGCGGCTACTGTTCACGGGAACGAGGCCTTCGTGTTCGGCCGGCTGCCAGGGGTAGGGGTCACCGACGCGGCGGCGGGCCCAGGCCATCACGCGGCCGGTGGTGCGATCGACGACGTCCCATCCCGCGGCGGCGTATGCGCGCAGGTTGTCGTCCGTGTGGTCCGGTGCCTGGACAGCCCGGAGGTCGATCCGGACGACCGCCTGGGCCACGGCGTCGGCGAGGGTGGTGGCGCAGCGTACGACGGCTTCGCGGGACACCGGGGCGGTGCGGGGCATCAGTTGGTCGACGTGCCACTGCCGGCCGGTGCGGAAGGCTTCCAGGTGGGCGGCGGCGTGGCGGAAGCGGTGGACCGTGCTGTAGGCGCCGGCCCGGTAGACGACCCGGCGGCGGGGGCGGGGCAGCTGCTCGGCGGGGAGGGCGGTGGTGGACATGCGGGCACTCCTGGGGTCGGGCGCGCGGTGGCGCTTCGGGGCCGGTGTGGCAGGGGGCGCCGAGGGGGGGGGGGGGGCCCCCCGCGGGGGGGGCCCCCCCCCCCCCCCGCGGGGGGGGGGGTGGGGGGGGGCCGGACCAGCGGGGCCGACCCACCCCCCCCC
>NZ_JBHXTC010000031.1:9368-67793 GCF_042677605.1 Streptomyces sp. NPDC127106
GGCGCGGTGGAGGAGAGGGCGCCACACCGGGGGTGGGGGGGGGGGGGGCGCGGGGGGGCCGGGGGGGGGGGGGGCCCCCCGGGGGGGGGCGGCGGGGGGGGGCCCCGCCCCCCCGCCCGTGGGGTGGTTCAGCTGTTGGGCGGCAGGAACTGCCGGTCCGGCTCGACGCGCCAGGTCAGGGCCGGGAAGAGGCGGCGGACCTGCCGTTCGGCCCAGGGTCGGACGGTGTCCCAGGCCTGCTGTGTCGGCTCGTTGGCCCAGGTGTGCCAGCCCTCCGCGCAGTTGGCGATCTGCTCGCCGAGCGCGGCCATGAGGGTCTCGGTGGTGATCTCGTCGGGCAGTTCCGTGTTGTTCTCGGTGGTCATGGCGTAGGCCTCGTAGAGGCGCTCGGCGAGGGTCTCGCCGTCGAGGTTGTGCACGGAGGTGACCTGGAGGACAGTGCCACGGCCGTCCGGGTCGAGGACCAGGCAGGTGGACGGCTGGGGTGCGGTGTTGATGGCCACGGCTCAGGCCGCCAGCTCGAAGCGGCTGGGGTGTTCGCCGCCGCAGTTCGGGCAGGGGTCGGTCTCGTGGTAGTACCAGCTACTGCACGCGCAGTCCCAGGTGGAGATGGACCACGTCCACTCCCAGCCGCCGATGCCGTAGAGGCCGTCCTCCTTCCGGGGGTTGATGATGGAGGCGACCTGGGCCGGGCCCTCGTCTTCGAGGTACATCCAGCGGATGTGGAGGACGACCGCTCGCGGAGCGCCGTTGCTGTCGGTTCCGCCGTCGATGACGTGGATGGTGTCGGAGCAGTCGTAGCCGTACTTGGCGGCGTCCTTGAGGGTCTCGGCGGAGAGCAGGCGGACGGTGTCGAGGGTGAAGAAGGGGGAGACGAAGCCGTTCCAGCGGTTGGCCGGGTCGACGACGGCGGGGTAGTCGGGAATGCCGTCGATCGTGACGCGGGTGAGGACGGGGCCGGTCTTCGGGGAGGACGATCGGGTCATGACTCTCCTGGGTGTGAGTTCGGTTGGGTTGGTCGGCTGCCACCACCGACCATGAGAAAACTATACCACTCACACATCACATCCGTGGTTGATACGGGGCGGGATCCCTCGGATTCCCGCAGTTCAGCGGCAGCCTGGCGCGGCCGCCCGGAACGTCCGGGACGGCCGTGCCAGCCGGCACCCGCCGCGGGGCGGCGCAGTCCCGTGAGTGCGCCGCCCCGCGCGGACTGGCCTACGCGGCCAAAGCCAGGACCAGGTCCAGCCGGCGGAGGTAGTCGGCCGCGGCCTCCTCGCCGACGTGGCGTCGCAGCGCGTCCCCGCGCGCCCAGACCAGAGGACCTTCCTCCGCCTCGACGCGGGCCGCCTCGGCGACGATCTCGGCGACGCTGAGCTTCTCCCGGAAGCGGTGGCCGATGTGCTCTTCCAGGGCGACGTACCGGGCAGGCAGGTCCAGGCCCAGGGCCCAGCACAGCCGTACGGCGCGCACCAGGACGTCCCGGCCGGCGAGCACGCAGAAGACGCAGGACAGGCGGGGGATGACCGCGTCGTAGACGGGGTGGTACTCCAGGACGGCGTCGGCAATCTGCTGCCAGACGTCGGCCTCGGAGAGCTCCAGGATCGGGTGCCAGGTCAGGACCATGCGCTGGCCGGTGCTCGCGCGCATGTCGATGGCGAGCGGCAGCTTCCGGGCCCGGGCGGGGGATTCGGCCGCCCTGATCCCGAGGGCGGAGAGAATCAAGGCCTGCCCGTCCAGGCCGAGGGCGTCGGTGATCTGCTTGAAAAGCGGGGCGATCTTGTCCCGCTTCAGGGTCGAGGTACACAGCCGGCGGGCCGCGTCGGGCCACATGCCGCGCTTCTCGACGAGGCCCAGCAGCCCGCGGTCGGCCTTGACCACGATGAACTCCACGCCCCACCGCTCGGCCTGGCGCTGCGCGAGCTCACGCACCCCCGGCCATTCGGACTCCTCCCCTAGGTCCGCGTGGACCATGACCACCTTGTCCAGACAGCCGGCCTCGGCGGCCAGGGTGACCACGCGGTACGCGCAGACGAGCGAGTCCTTGCCCGCACTGGTGGAGATCAGGATTTTGTCCGCGGCCAGGATGAGCTCGCGGGGCGTCTCGGCGAGCTCGCCGAGGAGGGCGGCCGCGACGCCGGACCGGCGCCCGCCACCGGTACCGCGGCCGGGGGCGTGCGGGGTGTAGAGGGCCGCAAGCGCGCGGTTGGCCGCGCGGGCCGCGGTGAAGGTCCGGCGGACCTTGACCCGGGCCTCCTGCTCGCGGCGGACGAGGTCGGCGTGGACGGTCTGCGCGGCCTCCAGCTCGTCGGCGGCACCCTTCAGTTGCAGTTCGCGGGTGATGCGGGCGTGTGCGGCGGTGGCCTTGGCGGCCCGGGTACGGGCGCGGCCGGCGGCGGTGTACGCGGCGTCGGCCTGGTGGGCGCGCCGGATCCCCTCCAGCAGCCGGCGGCGGGTGGGCATGTCCATGGGACTCCTCTGGGTGCGGGGTGGTGATTTCGGCGCCGGGCGGCTGCCACTGCCGCCCGGCCGGGGGTGGATCCGGAGGGACCGGCGGTCAGCCGGTCAGGTCGAAGGCGGCTCGCAGGTGCTTCATGCGGTGGCCGCGGGACGCCCCTTGCGCCATCACCCGGTCATCGAACCTCGACGGGGAGCGGTAGCCGCAGGAGCAGCGGGCGACGAACAGCCCCGAGCCGATCTCCCATCCACCGACGCCGAACGCGTCGACCACCCACTTGTCCGTGCCGATGTAGCCGGTTCCCGCCTGGTGCTCGTGCAGCGTCATGGCGACCCGACCCGCGTACGACACGGTGACCGCGCCGTCCGGGTCCACGGCGAGCCACCCGTGTTCAACAAGCCGCGTGGTGGCCGAGGGCGGGATGGACGCGATGCCGGCTGCGATACGACCGCCTTGGAGTTTTCCGCCCCCGCGCGCGTCCCGCGCCAGGACCAGAGCTAGGTCTTCATACTGGCGGGCGGTCAGGCGTCGGGGCGGACGCACCGGTTCCAGGCGGGTGGTGCGGCGCAGCGTCCGACGTTCGGTGTCGACGGCGCTGCGGTGCCCGGTAATGGTACGGATGATGGTCATCCGGCCGGAGCGGTCACCGTCCGGGATCACCTGGTCCTCGTCCCACAAGGCCGCGGCAATCAGCGCGTCCGCTTCAAGGGCGGTGTACGTCCGAGCGGTGACGGTCTGGTCGTAGTCGACGGTCTTGGCGCGATAGGCAGGGGCGATCAGCACGGGATGTCCTCGGGTTCAGGAGAGATGTGTGTCCGGTGGGGTCGACTGCCACCGTCGACCCCAAGACAACTATACTCGCTATTCATCATCACGCAAGGGTCCGCCCCTGCGGCGTGGTACCTGGGTGCGGCAATCCGGACTCGGGCGATGGCGGCGGAGGAGAAAGGAGGGCCGCCCGGGCCCGAGGGGCCGGGCGGGGCCGTCAGCAGGCCGCCTCAGGGTCCTCGGCTGCCGGCAGGGGCTCCCACTCCAGGGAGCGCGCGGTCTTGCGGGAGCGGCCGTCAACGGCGACGGTCACGCCGTCCCGGTACGCGCGGGCTCCGGTCATCCGTACGTCCACCGCTTCGACGGTGCCGGTCTGCCCGCTGGCCACGTGCCGGACCCGCTCGCCGACGGTGCGGGCCAAGTCTGCTTCCCTCAGGCGCCGCGCGCCGAGCTGGTGGCCGGCCTGCTGGACCAGGCGGCCGCCGCGGGTGGCCAGGGCGGCCTCGAAGGCCGCGTCGGAGTCGGGAGCTTCGACCCTCAGGAAGGAGCGGCCCGCGGGCAGGCCGGTGTGGGTGATGGTCCAGGTGTCGGTGATCGCACCCCGGGCCTGCTCGGCGGCGGCGCCCTGCTTGGCCTCGGCCTCCAGGGTCGGAACGTGCCAGACGAGCAAGGACGGGTGGTCTCCGGGCTCGACGAGCCAGCCTTCGGTGCGCTCGAACAGCTCCTTCGCGACGCGCAGCGCGGCCAGGGGCGGCCGCCCGTCGGCGCCGGTGGCCAGCTTGCCGTCCTCGACCCAGCCGACGCTCAGGCGGCCGCTGGTGCCGTCCGGCCGGACCCAGTAGCCGGCCACCTCGCCGAGGTCGTCGGGGCCGGTGACGTCAGCAAGCGGCTGTCCGGACAGGGCGGTCACGGCGGCGGAGGCGGCCGGGTGTTCGGCGTCCTGGGGCAGTACGCCCGTACCGGCCGCCGGTGCGTTCTCGGCCGGGCCGGCGGCGGGCGGCGGGACGAGGACCGCGTTCCAGGAGCCCGCGCCGTACTCGGTGAGCTTGACGAGGCCTGCGGCGTGCAGGCCCCGGACGGCGGTGAGGTTGTGCCCGTATCCGGCGCCGATCGCGCCGTCGCGCTTGACGACGGCGTACACCCGACGCTGCGGTTCGGTCAGGGCGTCCTCGGCACGCTTGCGGTTCTCCTGGGCGTTCAGGAACTCGGCGCGCTCCTGGGCGCCGAGCTCGGTCTGCCAGTCTCCCGAGACGACCAGGCCGGAGTTGTTGACGACCTCGAAGCCGCCGTCCGTGGCGGGGCGTACGGAGTACAGGGCGAGGGGAGCGCGCTCCTGGGCCAGGGCCGGCTGCGCCGTGGCGGGGGTCGCCTTGCGGGTGCGGACCGGCTTGGCCTGGACGGCGACTTCCTCGACCGCGATGTTCTTCCAGCCGGCCCGCTCGGCCGTCCGGGCCGCCTTGGCGACGTTGGCCGCGGACATCGACCAGGTGTGCACGATGCGGCCTTCACCCTCGCGGCGGTCGACGGTGACCGCGTGGGTGTAGTGGCGGGTTTCGCTGGTGCGGGTGCAGCCGGTGGAGGCGACGAAGGTGGTACGGGCCATGACGGGAGCTCCTTGCGTGTGGGGTGTGTTGTCGGTGCCGGTCGGCTGCCACGGCCGATCAGCGGGCGGGGCCGGGGGCGGTGGCGCCGCCCCCGGCAGCGGGCCTACTGGCCCCGGCGGAGCGCGCGGAGCCGCAGGCCCGCCTTCTGGATCCGGTGCTCCACGGCGCCGTACCCAGCGAGGCTCCGGAAGTTGTAGTCCCGGATCTGGAGGTAGAGGCGGAGCAGGGTGCGCTCCGACATCTCCTCGACCGTGCCCAGGGTGGTGAGCTCACCGCAGAAGGCCATGCCGAGGGTCCGGGGCGCGAAGGAGGGGGCGCCGAGCGTGTAGAACCACACCTTGTATCCGTCCTTCGGGGCGTCCTCGTTCCACAGGCCGAGAACGATGGCCTTGCGCAGACCGGTGTTCTTGCCCTCGTCGTAGCGGGGGGTGCGCACGACCGTGCCCGGCTCCAGAACGGTCTGGGTGGCGGAGGCGGTGGCGACGGTCATGTGGACTCCTTAGGGAGAGGGGTGGAGGGTGCGGCGGGAATTCCCCGCCGACAAGAAAACTATACTCACTACTCATCACTTCTGCAAGAGGCTCCCGTCCACCCTCTCGGCGACGAAGGGCCGGGCCGCCGAGGAGTCGCGCCGGCCGCGGACCGCCGGACCCGCGTGCGGCGGGGGCGAGGGGTCACGCCCCCACCGCACACAGGCGTCAGCGCTCGGCCTGCGCGTAGTTGTGGCGGTCGTCGGTGGCGGCGAACTCGACCAGCTCGGGGAGGTGCGCGCCGACCCAGGTGTCGATGGGGCCGGGGTCCTCCTGCTGGCCGGTGAGCCAGCGATAGACGTCCGGCCGGATCGTGAAGAGGTTGCTGTCCTCGTCTTCGGCGTAGAACTCGGAGTTGCCGCCGAACCCGTAGGCGTCCGCCACCTCCCACACGCAGACCAGGTACGGTCCGCCCGCGTCGTAGATCCGGCCGAAGACGTTGCGGATGTCGTCGGCGCCGTAGCCGTGCTCGAACGCCCCGCGCAGGTCGGCGATCTCGGTCGGCAGGCCCGGTGCGGCCTGCTCGGCGGTTGCGGCCTCGGTGCGCGGCGCGGGGTCCTCGCCCTTCTGGTCGTCGTGCTCGCCGCCGTGCTGGGCGATCAGGTCGCGCAGCGCCTCGGTGGGCACGTCCAGGAACATCCCGCTCTCGTTGCCGAGGGTCCCGCCGGTCAGCCAGTCCCCCCAGGAGTCCTCGTTCTCCCAGGCCTCGGTGTCGGGAGCGGTGAGGCCCGGGGAGAGGAAGACCTCCTCCGCGGCCTCGGCGCCGGGTCGGGTCTTGAGGGTGATCGCGTGGCCGTCGGCCAGGCGGATCCGGGCGAAGCCGTGACCGGTCCCCTCCGTCACGACGGCGTCGAGTCGGGACGTGCCGAGGGTGTGAATGCTCATGAGATGCCTCCGAGTTGAGCGTTTTCGGATGGTCGGCTGCCACCGCCGACCTACGAGACAACTATACATGCGATTCATCATTGCGCAAGGAGTGTGATCACGCGATCAGGAGCACGTCCCCGATGACCTTGGCGCGGTGCAGCGGCGCCGGGCCGCCGGCCGACCTCCGGCGGGGCGCCTGCTCGGGCAGGTCGCGCAGCGGCCGGAAGACCGGCTTCCCTCCCGTGTGCTCGGTCCAGCGCTTCTCGAACCCCGGGCGCTGCTTGTCGGCGACACCCGCCGGCGCGGCGACGACGAACGCTTCGGCGTGCGGCAGGCTTTCGGATTCGGGCAGGTAGTGGGCGCGCCGGATCCCGGAGGTCTCCCCTACGACCAGGCGGACGCGCTCGGGGAACCGTCCGGCGAACCGGGTGACGAGTTCCTCGGCCCGCTCCCGGGGCCCTTCGTAAACGGTGCGCACCGATCGCCAGGTGGGGCCCTTCTGCTGCTCGCCGCGGCACCGCTCGTCGTCGCCGGGGCACTGCGGTTCGGCGTCGAGCGGCGCGCCGCCCTGGTCGACGACCGTGTGAATGCGGCGGCAGCGGGGCTTGCGCTGCTGGCTGCACCACCACTTCGGCTCCGCGCAGTCCTTGCCGTGCCAGCGCCGGCAGTCCTTGGTCCGGCCGAGGCCGGTGATGCGGCGCACCTCGTACACCGCGTACGGGGTCTGCTCCAGGTCTGCCTGGAAGGCGTCCAGGACCGGCCGGTTGCGGTCGTCCTCGGCCAGGCGCCGGCGGAGCGATCCGGCGGGCCCGTAGAGGGACATGCGCTCGTTCAGGGCGAGCGAGATGTGCTCCATGCGCAGGACCTGTGCGGCCTCGGCCGGGTGGACGCGCAGCCGCTGCTCGTAGAGGTCTCGGGAGGAACAGACCCCGGTGAAGGGGCACTGTACGCAGTGGCTCTTCAAGATCATTTCACCGAGGCAGTCCAAGACGTACTGCTCGACGGCGGCCCGGTTCATGCCTGCGCGGATCAGGGGGTAGTCCGGCTCGCAGATGATCCGGTCAGCGGCCGTGTTCAGCTGGTCCTGGATGGCGGAGTCCTTCAGCGCGCGGCCGGTCTCGTCGGCGTGGTAGCCGATCACGCGGCGGAAGGTCTCGGTGCCGAACTCGTGGGCGGCCCAGGTGTCCAGTACCCAGCCCTTGAACCGAATGCTGCAGCGTCGCTGGCCCGAGGCGAGCATCGGGACGGTGCCGGCGGTGCGCAGTTCGTCGGACAGGCGCCAGGGGCCGGCCGCGTGGATGCGGCGGGGTGCGCGGGAGTCGTCGAGGACCAGGACGCCGTCGGCGTCGCGGGGGCCGCCGCGGCAGACCTGGACCAGGCGGATCCGCCAGGCGCGCAGGAGCGGCAGGACCAGGCGGTCGGCGTACGAGAGGGAGTCGCGGAATTCGTCGCCCGTGACGGCGTGCACGATCACGAGGTCGGACAGGTCCGGTTCCAGGCCGTTGCCGACCGGATCGTTGATGAAGCGCAGGATGTTCGCCGTCGAGTCCGCTCCCAGACCCCAGGTCAGGACCGTCATGCGCTTGCGGGCCGAGAAGGCCGGCGGGAGGGCGGCAGACTCTCGTCGCCGGGCGCTACTTCGGGGGCGCGCGGAAGAGTGCAACACAGGCTCCTTCGGAATGTGTTCGGTGGCGCGGCTGCCACTGCCGCAGGGGTGATCTGCTCGGCGCGCCCAGGGCCTGCCGCTCGTGCGGACGGGCCGCGCGGGGCGCGGCCGTGGGAGGTACGAGCGGGGAGGCTGCGAGGCGCCGAAGTAGAAGTCGGCCCGGGCGGTCACTGCCCTGCCGGAGGGCCCGGGCGCGCCTGGAAGCGGCCCGGGCCGGTAAGGGGCGGTTACCGGGTGACGGCGCCAGCCGCGACCCAGGCGGCGCGGGGGCTCACCGGGTTGTGCTTGACGATGGAGCGGGCCAGGGAGAAGAGGCGGCAGTACCCCTTCGGGGCGCCGGTGGCCAGCTCCAGGTTCCGGACCGCCATCTCGTACTGGAACCCGAAGAACTCGCGCATGATCTTGGAGCGGCTCATCTCGCGGCGGTAGTCGAGGACGTCGTGTGCCGCCTGGATGGCCTGCTCGCCGATGCCGGTCCAGACGCGTCCGTTGAGGACGTGGTCCCCGGCCGCCCGGTCGGCGTCGGCGACGTCGAGGGTCCCGGTGTGGGTGATGGTGAAGTGCTTGGGCCAGGTGGAGCGGGGGCCGAAGGCCAGGGTCGCGTACGCCTCGGCGGCGGCGTCCAGGGCCGCACGGACGGAGCGGACGGTGAAGCTCGGGAGCGTCCGGTCCTCCTTGGCGTCGGCCTTGAACACGTCCAGGCGCGTTGCTCCGCCGTAGTAGTAGACGTCCACGGTCGTGGTCTCGGGGTACAGGCGGCGGGCGGTGTCGATGACGGCGTACGCGGCGCGGGAGGTGTTCACGGGGCTCTCCTTGGGATGGTGCGTCTTCGGTGCGCGGCTGCCACTGCCGCCTCGGGGCTCCCCGCCCCGACGAGAAAACTATACCCATAATTCATCACGCACGCAACTCCCGACCCCGAATCTGAATGCCCGTCAGATTTCTGGGGTGGCCGATGTCGGGCCACCGCCCACCGCGCCCCGCCGGCCGCGAGCTCCGACGGGGCAGGGGGGATCAGCGGGAAGCTCCTGCGGCCCCCCTGCGCGACCTCTCAACCCACCGATGCGCCAGGGGCGGAGAGGCTGGCCACCAGGTCACGGACGGGGCGCGGCCCTGCGGCGCGGATGCCGGGCGCACTGCGTCCGTGCGGATGGACGGTGGCGCGCAGGATCCTCCCGGAGCGGGCGCCCACCTCCATCCACCCCCATGCGCCATCAAGGCTGGGCGCGGCCAGGGTGACGTGGTGGCGCCGGGTGGAGGGTCGCCATACGGGCAGGAGTCCGCGTTCCGTGGCCAGCGCCACCACGGCACGCGTGTGGGCGTTGAGCCCGTGCGGTGCGGCGGGGACGCCGATGCGCAGCGTCCCGCCGCGCATGGCGAGCACCACGCCGAACGGGAGGCGCGCGCGGATGTCGGCAGGGTCGCGGTACGGAAGGCGTCCGTGCCGGGGGCAGCGGGTGCACAGCAGGATGTCGGCGCGGTCGCTGTCACCGGCCACGAGGCGGGCGGCGGGATCCGCGCACTCGGGGCAAGGGGCGGTTCGCCATTCGTACGAGTCGGCAGCGGGCACGTGGCCTCCAGGGTTGGGAGAGAGTGGATCGCCCCGGGCGGGGGGCGGGGCGGGCGTGGCACGGGGCTCCGGGAGGGGGCGTCGGGGCCGGGCCGGGCGGGCGGTTCCGTCCGCCCGGCCCGGCCCCGATCTAGCGGGGGATCCGGGGGGATTGCGCGTTCAGGCGCGCGGTGAAGCAGTCGGGGCAGAGATCGGCGCCTTCGGCGGTCTCGTTGCCGCACGGCTCACCCCATCCGGGGCAGTCGGTCGGCTCGGGCTGTGCGTTGCGCTGGGTCATCTTCGATTCCTTCTGCGAGCGGGGGCCGGGGGCGGGTGCGGCCCCCGGCGGCGGGACGCGGCGGCGGGGGGCCCGCCCGGCGGGGCGGGCCCGCTCGCCTATGCGGCGAGCTTCAGCTTGGGCTCCGGGTAGTCGCGCTCCAGCTCCAGGTCAACCAGCTCCTGCACGGTGAAGGCGAGGTGCGCGAGGGGGAGCACGTCCGTCGCGCTCTCCTCCGGGACCGCGAGGACGAAGCGGATGCGGTGGACGGTGTACGCCTTGATCTGCTCCAGGGTGAAGGTGCGCATCTCACCCCGGGTGCGGCACATCGCCTTGACGATGATGCCCCCCTTGCTGGTGGTGAGGATGTTGTGGATCTCGATGGTGCGCACCGACTCCTCGCCCTTGCTGTCGACGTAGGTGATGGTCGTGGCGCGCTGGCCGTCCATGGCGCGGATCAGGTCGGTCAGGGTGCGGGTGGTGGTCTGACCGGCGGTGATCTTCATGGAGTTCGACACGGGTTTCTCCCTGGAGCGTGTGAGTTCGGGGGTGTTGGCCGGGTGCCACTCCCGACCAACAAGACAACTATAACCCACACTCATCACTTTCGGGAAGCCGGAACGGCCTTTTTCTCGCTTCGGTTTCGCGTTCACCCGTCCAGCCGCACGACTCGCGGCACGCGGCGACGCCACCGCGCCCCGCTTGACGGAAGTGATGAATATGGGTTATGGTTGTCTCAGTTGATCGGCCGTGGCAGCCGGTCAGCGACCGCGAAACACGCACCCCTACAAATCCACAGCGAGGAGCCCCGAGATGGCCCGTACCTTCCACGACCGCCCCGCGCACCTGCAGCTCCAGGAGCGGCCCTGGATCTCCCACCTGAAGGACGGGAGCAGGAAGCCTCACCAGCAGGCGGCACACAAGCGGGACCGCGCGGCGGTCCGGCTGGCGCTGCGCCTCGGCGTCGAGCCGCCGCTCCCCCAGCGCCGCTGCGTCGACTGGGAGATGCACTGAAATCAGCTCCACCCGAAGCGGGGGGGGGCCCGCGGCGGGGGGGGGCGCCGCGGCGGCGGGGGCCGCCGGGCCGGCGGGGGGGGGGCGGGGGGGGGGGCGGGGGCCGCCCGCGGGGGGGGCCCGCGCCGCCCCCCCGCCCGCGGGGGGTGGTGCGCCCCCCCCCCCCAAAACCCCCCCCCCCCCCCGCCCCCCCCCCCGCGGGGGGGCCCGCTTCGGCATGTCCGGGCACAGCGTTCGAGCGGGTCTGCACGCGGTGTCCGGGCCGGGGCCGCGCAGCGGGCGGCGCCGGATCCAGAGCGGGGAGCACGGAGCGGGCTGAGGCGTTGACCGGGCTGCGGGAGGCGGTCCGTGCTGGGGTGAGCTGGGCTGGGTTGGACCGTGGTGGTGAAGCCCGGCCCGGCCCTGGGAAGAAGCAGGCCTCTTCCTCCGGCTATCGCGGAGAAAGAGGTGTCGTCGTGGCGAGGGGGCTTGCCCACGGGGCCTGACCAGGCACGATGCTCAAGATCGAAAAAGTGGGGGTCCCACTCCCGGTCACACCTCCGGTGCAACTCCTAGTGCACCTCTGCAAGCAACCCTCCAGCCCCCTTCCGGTGCAACTGTCGCGGGGGCACGCCGGCATGGGCTTGCCCACCTCCGCGGCGCACCGGACGGGCCGGCTGCCGCCTACCGCCGGCGGTGGTACCGGAGGTCGTGGCGGCCGGGCTCGCCGGACATCACGTCGTAGCAGTCGGGGCAGGACCGGCCGAGCGAGGCAGCCATCCAGCCCCCGACCGCGACGGTCGTCCCGCAGTTCCCGCAGTGGTCGACGTCGGGCGTAGGACAGGTTGCCGGGAGCGGCGCGGAGGTCCCGGTGCTGGGGTAGGCAGGGAGGTCCGCGGTCCAGGTGTGCTGGTACTCGGCGCGGGCGTCCTCCAGGAGGTAGAACCGTCCGGGGACGTCCGCGAATTCGTCGGCCTGGGGGCCGCGCACCTCGATGTCCCAGGCGGTGACCGACTGCCCGTCGCCGAGCGTCATGGCGCGTTCCACGATCCGCATGCGGGTAGCTGCTGGCCCGGAGCCGCGTATGCCTTTGTCGTACGGGGTCTGCGCGTCCTGGGCCGAGACGACGCCGGACTCCTCCGCTTGCGCTCGTCGGCGCGGCCCTTCGGCTGCGCTCCTGGGCAAGCCCTGTGCACCGGCCTGGGCAAGCCTGCGTACTCTGCGGGCAAGCCGGGACCTCAAGGGAGCAGCAACGCCCGAACTCTTGGGAACACGGGTCGCCGGTGTAGGACCGGCGCGCGGGCCGTCGTCCCTCCGGGTCGGGCCGAGCCGCGCCGCACACACTGCGCGACGACCTCAGCCACGGCCTGGACCGCGACGGCCACCACTGCCTACAGCCCCGTCAGCCACTCGGGGAGGTAGCCGGTCGCCACAGCCGTCAGCAGTACCGAGCCCGGGTTCCGCGTCACCATCAGCTTCGACGGTGACGCCAAGTTCGGTGAGTGCGGTCTGCTGCTTGGGGGTGAGTCGGCCGCTGCGCCAGGCGCGGCGTTGGCGGTAGAGCCAGGCGTCCAGTCGCAGGCCTTCGGCTGTGAATCCCGTGGGAACGTGCAGGTGACCGTGCTCGGCGGCGTAGCGGGCGGCAATGGCGAGGTTGCGGTCCCAGAGCGCGGCACGGCGTTCGCTGGCGGTGTCGCCGGGTGGGCGGGGCTCGGCGAACCAGCGCATCCCCAGTGCGTCGAGGCTGTGGCGGAGCTCTTCGGGTAGTTGCCCTTCGCGCTCGGCGGTCCGTTGCCGGTGCAGCCAGTTGCCGAGGTGAACGCCGTCGTGGACGTGGCCGTGGGGGACGCCCAGGTGACCGTGTTCGGCGGCGTAGCTGGTGGCCGCCTCCAGGGCACGCTGGTCCCGCTGCGCCTTGGGGTCCGGGCGTGGTTGGCGTGGGGCGGGCAGACGCCGGGTCCAGCGCATCCCGAGTGCGTCAAGGGCCTGGACCATCTCGTCGGGGAGTTCGCCGGCGCGGTGGAGCTGGCGTTGCCGGCCGATCCAGGTTCCGAGTGCCACACCCTCGTGGCGTGTGTCGGCAGGGACCTCCAGGTGGCCGTGGGCGGCGTGGAAGGAGCGCGCGGCCGCGAGGGCCCGGGCACGGGCCTGTTCCCCAGCGGGGGCGCCGGTCCAGGTGAATCCCGCATCGTCCAGGGTCTTGACCCGGGAAGCGGAGAGCTGATGGCGCTTGGCCCGCATCTGGCTGACCCAGGACCCGAGCCGTACGCCGTCGGCGGCAACGTAGCGGAGGGGGACGTCGGTGTGGCCGTACTCGGCCTGGAAGACGGCGAGCGCGTCGAGGTTGCGCTGAAGGGCGCGGCTGCGGTGTTCCCAGATCATGCCGAGCACGTCGAGTGCGTCGATGCGGTGCTGGGCCAGGGTGCCGTCCCGCCGAAGCCGGCGTTGGCGCACGATCCAGTCCCCCAACTTCTGCCCACCCAACTCGGCGGTCTGAGGTACGTCGAGGTGGCCGTGCTGGAGTCTCCACGCCTTGGCCTGGGCGTAGGACTGCTGCCAGCGGGCCTCGCTCGGGTCCCACTCGATGCCGAGGTCCTCCAGCGCCCGCACACGGTCGGCGGACAGCCAGCCCTTCCCGTGGAACTGGCGCTGTTTGACGACCCACTGGCCGAGGCCGAACCCGTCGTCGGTCACGTGGCGCAGAGGAATGGCCAGATGACCGGTGTTCTCCCTGTAGGCGGCCGCGGCGGCGTACCCGTCCCACCACGAGGATGTGGTCTGCTGCACGGTCAGCGCGGTGAGCTGGGCGAGCAGTTCGTCGGAAGTGCCCGGGGGGAGCTGGACGGTGATCCGGGAGGGCAGTTGCGGATTGTGGGTGTGATCGTGGGAGCGCTGTCGGTCCAATTCGACGGCGAGTGTCTCGTCGTGGGCGCGCAGGGCCCTCAGGACTTGCCACAGGACCTGATAGTCGCCTGGTTCGAGGTCGCCAACCTGCTCGGCGGAGTCCGGAACCGGGATGGGCACGATGATGGTGGCGGTGCCGGTGCCGTCCGGGGAGCGCCTGAGCGCACGGCCCACGGCCTGCACGATGTCCACCCGGGAGGTCTTCGGGTGGGTGAATAGGACGCCGTCCACCGCCGGCACGTCCACGCCTTCGGTCAGGCACCGCACGTTGGCGATCACGGTCCACGCTCCGGCCGGGTGCCGCAGGGTGTCGAGGATCTTCTCCCGCTCGGCATGGCTGTGCTCGCCGGTGATCCGCGCGGCCTGCACGTCGCCGTCGGGGCGCTGTTCGGGCCGCATCCGGGCCAGGGTGGCGGGCAGGGAACGGGCGAATTCCGCAGCGGCGTCGATGCGGTGGCAGAACGCGATGACCCGCCGCAGGCCGTACTCGCGGGCGGCCTGCGCAAGGACGGTCTGCGCGGCCAGAGTCCTCAGGTCCGGGGCAGCTGGGTCGTCGACATGGAGGTGCTTGTCGTCCTTGAGGAGGGAAAGCATCTGTCGCTGCGCGACGCCCATGATCACGACTCGGTAGGAGTCGAGGTATCCCTCACTGATCGCCCTGGCCCACGGGTACTCGAACAGCACCGGCCCGAACACGTCCGGGTCCGACATGGAGAGCAGTCCGATGTCGTCGGCCTTGCCGGTCTCCAGCCGCGGCGTGGCGGTCATGAACAGGCGGCGGCGGGCGGGCAGGAACCGCTCGTCCAGGATGCGACGGGTCACGTAGTCGGCCCGGCCGGCGAGGTGGTGCGCCTCGTCGTGGACGGCCAGGTCTGCCGCCAGGTTCGCAGCCCTCAGCGCGCCCGCCAGCACATGCCCGGAGTAGTAGGTGGCCACGACCAGGCGCCTGCCGGTCGTCTCGCGCAGCCAGGTCAGGACTTCATCTGGGTCCGTGGTGCTGTGCGCCGGGATGTCGGTCCGTCGGGCCGGCGCATCGGCCACCGTGTCGTCGCCGCACACGGCGAGGACCGCGTCCACGCCCACGACGTCGCGCCACTCGCGGATGATCTGCGCGACCAGGGCCAGGGACGGCGCGAACGCCACCAGCAGCCCGTCGCCCGGCACGAGACGGATGGCCGCGTTCGCCGCCATCAGCGTCTTCCCGGTTCCGCACGCCGCGTGCAGCTGGCCGCGGCCGCCGCCTGCCAGGCCCGCCAAAATCGCGTCTAAGGCCTCCTTCTGGTAGGGCCGGGCCGTAGTGGTGACGGTGCTCGGCACGCGTCCTCCCCAAGGGTGTTGGGACGCCCGGCCCGTGTGGGCCGGGCGTCGTTGGAAGTCGCGTGTCAGGGGCGGGTCGGCAGGGTGGTGAGGTCGACGTCCTGGCGGAGGGCTTCGAGGACGGCGATGGTCTGCACGCGGGTCCACGACCGCACGGCCTCGGCCAGGGCGTCCGTGTCGACCTCGTCGAGCACCGCGTCCTCGACCTCGTCGGCAAGGAGGCTGGCGGGGTCGTGCAGCCAGGTGGCATCCACGACGAGGGACCGCACCAGCCAGTGCAGCGCCCGCCACTGCGCGGCGGTCAGCGGCGTGACCTCCGCGATTTCCATGGTGAAGAGACGGTCGTTCAGGTCGTAGGGGAGGAAGCCGGGCCGGGCGGCGCCACGGGCGCGGGCCAGCGCCTTGTCAATGGCGCCGACCCGGTAGCCCAACCGCGCGGCGACGGTGTCGCGGCCGCCGCGGCCGGCTTCCTCCACGCCGCGGGCGATGGCCAGGGCCCGGCGGTCGGCGATCTCCTCGGCCGCCCGGTGCAGGCGTCCCTGGGCGGCGTCGGCTTCCCGGACGTCGCGCAGCCAGTCGGGTGTGTCCTGCTCGGTGGTGCTCACGGTGTGGATGCTCCTGTCGTTGCAGTCCGAGAAGGGGCGGCCCGGCCGCAGACGGGCCGGGCCGCGGAGGAGGGACGGGCAGAAAGGTCAGTCGGCCTGCGCGGCGAGGTCGTCGCGCAGCTGCTTGAGGTAGTTGTCGAGCCCCTCGATCACCACGAACTCCAGGCCCTGGCCGTCCCGGAACTCCTCGGTCAGCCGCTCCTCGATCCCGTCGAGTTCCTCGTCGGTGGTGTGGGCGGTGACTCCGGCCTCCTCGGCGTCCCACAGGTCGCCGATGGAGTCCGTGGACCAGATCGGCAGCAGGTCCTCGTTGCCGTCGTGGTCCTCGATCCCCTCACACCGCTCGGTGATCTCGTCGTACGCGGCCTCCGCGTCCTCGGTCACCACACGGCCGACCCGGTTGTTGCCGTCCCAGAGGATCTCGGATCCGTCCAGCACGCGCTGGGCCAGGGGCGCGAGTTCGCCCAGGAGACGGTTCCCGGCGTCCTGGGTCAGCACCGGGATCGACCATCGGCGGTCGATGCCGTGGTAGACGCTGGCGCTGACGCCGTTGCCGACCTCGGCGGAGTAGGAGGCGAGCAGGATCCCGTCTTCCAACCCGAGTTCCACATAGGCGGGCTGGGCCTCGCTCTGGCCCTGGAAGCGGGCGTGCAGCTCGTCGGGGCGGGTCAGGGGACGCACGGTCACGGTGAGGTTCTCGGGCATATCGCTACCCTCTCGAAGTAGCCCGCCGGCGGTCGCAACGCCGAAAGGCTGGGTGGCGCCGGATTCTCCCGGCACCACAAACACTACTCCCCGGGGGATAGTTTTCCTACCCCCCGGGGAGTAGTCAGATATTCGGAATCCCGTTCTGATGCCACAGCCGGGCCCGAGCCAGTCGGCGCATTTGCCGACTTCCACCTTGGTCCTGATGACTGTGGGCAAGCCGCTTGAGCTGGTGTTTTTGCGGCCCGGGCAAGCCTGGCCAACCTCCGGGCAAGCCTGGGTGCACCGGCATGGGCAAGCCTGTGGGCGCCGTGGGCAAGCGGGGCTCGGCGGCCTGGGCAAGCCGGTCCGCTCTGACCGCGGGGGCCTGCTCGGCGGGAACGGGTCGTTGAGGCGCCGGCTCCGCGGCCTGCGCCGGCCTCGATGGAGGCGGGGTGGCCGCGTACAGCGGCTCAGGGGTCGGTGACGCCGAGCTCTTGGGTGGCGGGGCAGATCGAGCAGGTTTCGACCCGGGGCTGACGGAGGGCGTCGAGTGCCTGCTCGCGAGTGATGGGGCGCGTACGGCCTGAGGCGAGGCGGCAGTCGGCGGTGTGGACGAGCATGCGCCCCCCTCTGCCGATGGGGTGCTCCAGCTTCCATTCGTTGAGCGGGGTGACGACTGGCCCGTTCCGGGCGGCTTCGGTGACGCGGTCTCGGCGTTCGATCTCGGCGATACGGCCGCGGATCAGCTCCAGCAGCACCAGGCACCAGCGCTCCAGCGTCCGCAGTCGCTCGACGTCGGGCGGCAGGAGCCATTCGATGTCGCGTCCGGCGGCCATCGCCTACGCCTCCCTGAGGGGCCGGCGGTCTACCGCGGCGACGGCCTCCCTGGCCAGCAGCTCAGGGCGGCCGGGGCCGGGGCGGCGCTTTCGAGGGACGAGTCTGTAGATCACCTCAATATCGTATCCCTGTTCGAATCTCCCGCTCCGCTTACGGCGTGCCTGTTCGAATAAGTTTTCGATACGGTGGCTTCGGGAGGTGTCGCCATGGACGACGAGCAGAGGGATCCGGTGGGCGCCGGCTCCCCGATCCTGCATCTGCGCTGCCCCGTGGACGTGGACCCGGTGGTGTACCGGCTGCTCCTCGGCCTGGTGGCGGACGTGACCCCGGTGGTCCAGGCGGTCCCGCCTTCGGTCCTGGTCGCGGACGTGTCGGGGAGTATCCGGTTCTTCGACCGGGACCCGGCGGAACTCGGTTTGATGATCAAGATGCGGGCAATGGCGCTGTACGGGCTGCCGGTGGTGGTCGGGGTCGGGCCTACGTGGTCGGTGGCTGCGATGGCCTCCCGCGATGCCGCGCGCAGCGGCCTGGTCGCCGTCGGCTCCGCGCCGGAGCAGGTGGCCGCGTTCCTGCACCACCGGCCGGTCGGGGAGCTCTACGGCATCGGGCGCGCCCAGGAGCAGCGCCTGGTCCAGTTCGGGGTGCACACGATCGGTCTGCTGGCGCAGCTGCCGGAGGCGACGGTGCAGCGGGTCCTCGGTGGGCGTGCGGGGCGGCAGCTGCGCGAGGTGGCCCGCGGCATTGACCGCCGTGTGGTGGTGCCCACGGAGCTGCCGCACAGCACGGCCGCGCAGCGGCGGTTCGCCCTCGACACCCTCTCCCCCGAGGCCGTGCATGCCGCGCTGCTGTCGCTGGCGGTCGAGCTCGGGGACCGGCTGCGGACCCGGCGGCAGGCGGCGAGGACGATCACGGTGACGGTCACCCTGGCCGACCGTTCCCAGGTCCACCGCAGCCGACAGCTCCCCGGCGGACCGAGCGCGCACACCGAGGACCTCCGCGACACCGCCTACGACATGTACCGGGCGTTGGGCTTCCAGCGGGCGAGGGTGCGCGGCATCGCGCTTCGCTGTGAGCAGCTGGTCGACGCGGCCGCGGTTGCCGAGCAGCTGTCCTTCGACCAGGGCCGCGAGCGCAGGCTGCGGGCGGAGAAGGCCATCGACTTGCTCAACGCGCGGTTCGGTTCCGGCACGGTGGGGCCGGCGGCCAGCTACCGGCAGGCTGGCTGACGCGTTCGGTGCGGGCGGCCGGAGGTCCGGCCGGGACCCGCTCCGAGTGCTCGGTCAGCAGTGGAAGCCGTCGAGGACTTTGCGCGTCGCGGCGTCGACCGGGCGGAGGGGGTGGGTGCTGCCGTCTTCGGCGGGCCCCAGGCGCAGGGTTGTTCCTTGGCTGGTGGGGGTGACGAGGAGGACGCCGTTCTCGACGCGGGTCTGTACGGCGTCGCGGCGGTAGGGGGTGGCGGCCAGGCATCCGTCGGCGAGCTCGCGTTCGTAGCGCTCGTAGGGGCCGGCGAAGAAGTGATCGGCCATGGGGCCTTGCCCCTGCCAGACCGCGAGTGCGAGGAGTCCGGCGGCGATGCCGGGGACCGCGGCCTTGAAGCCGGGGGCCTGGATGAGCCGGGGCCCGGCCCGGTAGATGATCGCGCCCCCCGCGAGCAAGACGGCCCCAGATACCGCGAACAGGAAGGCGTAGTAGTCGGACAGGAGATCGGCCTGGTTGCCGAAGGTCAGCGGAAGCGCCGCGCAGGCCAGCATCAGCAGGCCCAGCCCGGCCGGGGTCAGCGCCTGGAGGCCGCTCAGCTTGGCCGGCCACTGCGCACGGGTCGGTACCAGCTCTTCTTCACGGCCGACCCACTGGCCGGCGCCGCGCAGTCGTCCCGCCTGCGGGCGGGTGCCGTCGAGGCGGGCCTCGACGAGCAGGTCCACGACCGCGTCGCCGAAGGCGAGGGCGCGGTCGTGGACCGCGAACTCGTCGTCCTTCAGCCGGCTGGCCTCCTCGGCGCGGGCCGGCTGGATGCGCAGCCCGGTTCCGCCGGCGAAGTGCAGGTTCACCGGATGCCCCGGGTCGGGGAAGCCCGGCACGGTGGGGGCTGGCCGTCCACGCCCGTCCAGGCGCACACCGCCGTCGCGCTCGGGGAAGTACTTCTCGTACATCCGCGGGTGCCGACGGTGGCCGGTGAGGCTGGTCTGGAGCCCCTCGGCCCGCTCGATCACCACGTCCAGCAACGGCGTGGCCGGGGCGCTGCGCATCTGGTCGACCGCCGAGGTCCCCGGAACCGTCCGCCACAGGCCGCCGGTCCGCTCCAGGACCCTGTCCTTCCACAGATCGCGGACAGACCGGGGCCATACCCGGGCGACGGGCAGGCGCCGCGGGGGCCGCCCGCCGGCGAGGTGCGCGCGCAGCAGTGCGCGGGCGCTGCGCACGTAGTCGGTCTCGGCCGCGTAGTGGACCGCGACCGCGGTGGTCCGCTGCACGAGGTCGGACCCGGTCTCGTTGACCCGGTCGGCTGAGGCCCGGGCCGCGAGACCCTGTGCGCGCAGCTCGGCGATTGCTCGTTCCCAGCTCCGGCTCATCTGCCATCCCCTCCAGGTCGTCCGTCGTCGTGAGGTTATCCGCCCCCGGTGCCAGGCTCTCCCGCGTGCGGAGGACTGAGGCATCAGGGCCCGGGCGGGTTCGCTGCGGGGTTGCCCGGTCACGGCCCCCCAGCATGGTCTTTGCGGGTCGTCAGCCGGTGCCGAGCGGCTGGCGCACCACGACGTCGACCGCGGGCCCGCGGCTCTCCACGATGTCCAGGAGTTGGAGAAGGGCCGGGGAGTCGGCGTGCCGGCGGCGCAGCAGCTGCGGGTCGGCGTAGAGCACGTACCGGGCGCGGGCAACGAGCTCGGGGGCCTGCTCGCGCATCTCGACCTCCCGCAGCGTGCGGCGCAGCTGCACCATCCATTCCTCGGCGCCGGCGTCGTCCGGGAGCGGGTTCTTGCCGGTGGACGGGCGCCCCGCGGTGAAGTTCGACAGCTTGTCCATGCCGGTGCTCTCCTTCTTCAAAGGGTCAGTTGTCGTACGCGGGTTCAACTTCGCCGTCAGGGCAGCACTCGTCGGTTTCGTCGACCTCATCACCGCACGAGTTGCAGAACCAGTACACGGGCTCGGTCTCTTCTTCGTCTGCCATGTCTCGCCCTCAGTCCTCGCTGCTGGCCCGCTCGTCCATACCCGCCTTGGGGCGCTTGGTGCCCTTGCGCCCGTCGCGCAGGGCGGCGAGGAGCTCTTCGGGCTCGGGTCGCAGCCCGCTGCCCAGGTAGCGGATCCCCTCGCCTTCGGGGGCGGTGTCGGTGTCCTTGCCGATGGGGTGCCGGCGGCTGGTCGAGGTCCGCCATCCGTAGCGGGAGTCCCACACCGCGGCGGCGGCCGGCTGGTCGGTGTCGAGCAGGACCGCGGCGGCCACGGCTCCTCCGTCGAGCTGGCGCATCTCGACCTGGGCCTGCTGGGCGATGCCGGCCGCGGCCAGGACGTCGGCGGTGTGCTGCAGGTAGGGCTGGGCACCGCGAGCACGGAGCTCCCGCTCGGCGAACGCGACGGCGGCGCGGTGGGTGATGGGGGGGTAGCCCAGCTGGAGCGCGGCGTTCTTCGGGTCGAGGTCCGGCTGCTTCTCGATGAGGTCGGCGATGCGGCGGCCGCGCAGGGTGGCCAGGCCGGACTGCGCGGTGGGGAACATAGCGATGCCAAGGGTGTCGGAGACGGCCTCGACGGTGACGGCGGGGTCGGCGTCCAGGAGCTCGGCGATCCGCGGCAGGATCTCGTCCCGGGGGATCATGTCGCCGCTTCCGTGGCGTCGGCCCCCGCCGGCGCCGCGGCCGGGCCGGCTGTTCTTGTACGCGAGGACCACGCGGCGGGGCCAGTGCTCGGTGCCCTTGGGGCCTTCGGGGACCATGACCACGCTGGCGGCGAGGTCCGGGTCCTTCTTCTTGTAGGTGTTCCAGGCGACGGGGTCGACGCCGAGGACCTCGGCGGCCTCGTTGCGGTCCAGGAGGTCCTCGTCGTCGTCGATCGTGGGGAGCTCGGGGACGGGCTCGCCGGCGTAGTAGGCCTTGGTCTGCTCGCTGTCCCAGAGCTGGTTGCGGGCCTTGGCCGAGCTGATCGGAGCCGGGTGGCCCTCGGCGAGGTACGGCTTCTGGTTTCGGACGGTGCCCAGCGACTTGCCGAGGGCGTCAGCCAGGTCGGACATGGTCTGGACGTACTGCAGGCGTCCGGCGCGGATCACGTTCTTCTCCTTCATCACGGTGCGGGACGCGCGGGGCGCCCCGCCGGCGGGGGGTCAGTCGGTCGAGGGGTCGGACAGGCAGCCCGGGTTGCACGGCTTGCCGGCCTCCGCGTTGCACCCGTCGCAGGGGCGGGCGGCCCCCTCGATGAGCGGGCGGAGGTGCGCGAAGGCGCTGTCGGCGCCGGCGTGCGGGGTGATGCGGTCGGCGGCGATGACGTACAGGGCGTGGGGCGGGTTGCTGGTGGTGCGCACCCGGATGCCGGCGGTGTCGCCCGGGCCGGCGGCGAGGCCGGGAGCCGCGAGGACACCCGCGGCGGGGACGGCGGTGACGCCGGCCTCGGCCAGGAGCTCGGCGAGGCGGGCGAGTTCGGCTTCGGCGGCCGCGGCGGTGGCCGGCCATGCGGGTGCGGCGGCCGCGGCCTGCGTCACCGTGCCGGCGGGGTGGGCGAGGGAGAGGGAGAGGGAGAGGGACATGAAGCCTCCAGGGTGTCGGGGGTGTGTTCGGTGCCGCGGGCTGCCACCACCCGCGAACAAGACAACATTACCTAGCTTACATCACTGTTGCAAGTCGGATGGATCCGCAACGCCGTCTCGTACGGATACACTCGGAGACGAGATACGCCTCTCGGGTTTCCCGGAGTGTGTGTTTTCGGTTGGCCGGCGCCCTTGCCACCCGCCTCGGCGGAAGTGGGCGCCGGCCGCTTTCGTTTCTGCCCGGCCGCCGGGCGCCCCGCGCAGCGGAGGGTCTCCGCGCCTCTTCTCCTTCCGGGTTCCGGTAGGACGCGCCTGCGCTAGCCTCGTTGCAGCATCTACGACTTGGAGGCCGCGATGCGGATCGTCTTCGACCCGGCCGAGCAGGAGGCCCTGCGGGCCGACGCGCGGGAGATGGCTGACGGCGACCCGCGGATCGCCTACGTCCTGGAGCGCCTGGCCGGCGAGGGCGTCGACCTGGACGCCGTCACCTCCTGGGAGGAGCTGCGCGACAAGCTCGGACAGCCCCCGCTCGACGACTCCGCTCCTACCTCGCACGTCGCCTGATGGGCCGACACGCGCCCAGGCGCGCGCGGATCGTCTTCTACGACGTCGCGCAGGAGCAGATCGAGAAGATGACGGAGGCCGAGTGGCTCCGCCTCGACCCGGTGCTGGTGGCCGTCTCGAAGGATCCGGAGATCGGCGTGCTCTCGAAGCACGGTGCGATCCGTGAGCACCGCGAGGCCGGGGTCCGGATCCTGTACGTGCCGACCGCCCTGGGCACGCTCGTCCTGGTCGCCTACGTCGAGACCGACTGACTCCCGCGCCTGGCCCCGAGCGCCTGGTCGCAGCAGAGCCCCGGACCTCGTGTCCGGGGCTCTGCTCGTCGGGCCGGGGCCGGGCCGACGGTCTCTCGTGCTCCTGGGCCTTGTGCTCGGCCGCCGGTTACCGGTTGAGGTGGTCGAGGGCGCGCTGCAGAAGCGGCCGGTGCGCGGCGTAGAGGGTCCGTCCGGCGGCCGCGATCTCCGCTTCGAGCTGGTCGAGGGAGCCGAAGGGCCACCAGTTGGCGTCTTCGGCGTCATCGGCGGCGATGGCGGTCACCGTGGTGGGCAGCTGGTAGATCGCGCTGGTGGAGGCGACCCAGGCGTGGTCCGAGGCTCGCCAGTCGTCGACCAGGTTCCGGCCGAGGATGAACGGCTGGTGGCCGGCCAGGTCGACGCCGGTCTCCTCGCGCAGCTCACGGACCAGGGTCGCCGGGGCGGTTTCGCCCGGATCGACCATGCCGCCGGGGATCGCCTCGACGTGGATGTCGTCCCGGGTGATCAGCAGGACCCGGCGGTCCTGGCCGGTGCCCGCGACGACGATCGGGTCCGCCGCCGAGTTCTCCCCCCACTTGCCCAAGTTCCGGCCGGTCCGGCCGGTGCGGCCCATCGGGTGCAGGGGCCAGCCTCGCGTGTCCCGTTCGAAGGGCACCAGCGCGGTGGCCTGTCGGACGTCCCAGTCGGTCACGTCGGCCGGCGTGGGGGCTCCTTCGGCCCATCCGGGCACGTCCTGGGCCAGGGCCTCGGGCAGCAGCTCGGGCGGCGTGATGTCCGTGGGCGTGTAGTCCGGCCAGGGCACGTCCCAGCTGCGGAGTCCGGCGGGGACGGTCTCGGTGGCGGCGCGCTCACGTTCGCCGTGGCCGAAGCGTCGGTGTGCGGCGTCCAGGATCTCGGCGAGCTGGCGCAGGGCGGGGGTCGTCGGTTCACCGAGTTCGGCGAGCAGTTCGGCGATCTCCGCCTCGTCGATCTCGACGTGGATGCGGCGCTCACCGCTGCGGTTGTTGAGGTAGACACGTTCCATCAGGGGTTCCTTCCGTGGTGACCGGCCGGTGCGGCGGGGTCAGTGGTTGCCGGGGACGAGAGCGAGCGCGGCGGTGGCCGTGGCGCTCAAGGTGGTGCACACCGGCACGCCGTGGCGGCGGGCCACGTAGATCAGGTACCTGTTCCTCTCGGGGTTGGGGCAGTCGGGCGGGCAGCCCAGCACCGCCCGACCCGTCGACACGTCCAACCCGAACTCCACGTTGGTGGTCATGGCCGGCATGCTCTTGAGGTCGCGGGGGATCCAGAAGAGGATCGCCGTCGCCGCGGCTCGGGCGTCGGTCTCCCAGTCGACTTGGGTCTCGTAGCGGTCGGCGCGCTGGCCGTGCCGGGACTCGGGGCTCAGGACGGTCAGCGGCTGGGCGCCGGTCCACTGGGCGGCCAGGGCTTCGGCGGCGTCGGGCCGCCAGGACGGGACGGGTGCGCTCTTGTCCGGGGTGGGGCCGGCGAGGAAGACGGACGGGCCGGCGGGGATGGGCTCACGGGCCATGACGAGGTTGATGCCGGTCACGAGGAGGCTCCGTTCTGCGCGGCGGCGCGGGCGGCGTGCTGCGGGGTCCAGGGCAGGGGCAGGTTGTCGCCCTCCTGGCGGGGCACGACGTGGACGTGGAGGTGGAAGACGGACTGGGTCGCCTCGGTGCCCTTCGAGGTGATGAGGTTGGCGGCGGGGAGCTCGGCCATCAGCTCGGCGGCCCGGCGCATCACCGAGGCGGTCACCTCCGGGTCGGTGCCGGCGTCGGCGACGTGGACGCGCGGCAGGACCATGACGTGGCCGTCGGTCACTCCCCCGGTGCGGGGGCGGATGGCGAGGGCGTCGAGCCATTCCCGGACGATGACGGCCGGCGCCTGGCCGGCGGCAATGGAGCAGAAGATGCAGCTCTTCACGGTGGGCCTCTCCTGGTGGATGGCGTGGGGGTGACCGGGGCTCGTGCGGGGTGGCGGGTCAGATCCAGCGGAAGATGTCGCGGACCTGGCTGGCCGCGCTGCTGAGGTTGTCGGCGGGGAGGCTGTAGTCGATGTCGTACGGGTCGTCGGTCTCGTCCATCACGGCGTTGGAGGCGGCCGCCAGGACGTCGGCGAAGGCCTCGTGGACGCCTGCGTCCTGGAGGGCCTGGACGATGTCGTCCTGGTGGGCGCTGCCGCGGATGATGGCGTCGGCGAGCAGCCGGAGCGCCGCGGCTGCGGCCGGGGCGAGGTCGGCGAGGTCTCCCCCGTCGCTGGTCAGGCTGGTTCGGGCCGGGGTCTCGATGCCGGTGATCGTGGCGAGGTGCTTCGGGGCCTTGGTCACTTCGGTCACTTCGACTCCTCGGTGTGGTGGGCGGTGCTGAGCTGCGGGGTGCCGGGCGCTGCGGACGGAGCGTCGGGGTGGAAGGCCGGGGTGCCGCCCAGGAAGACGACGGCGCGGGCCTGTCCGAGCAGGGCGTGGAAGCGGTTGAGCAGCAGGCGGCCTTCGCGGGCGGTCTCGGCACTTCCTCGGTGGGTGTCGATGTCGCGGATCGCGTAGCTCAGCCAGTTGAAGTCGTTCTTCTGGATGGGGATCCGGACGCGGGCGGGGTCGGGCTGGGTGATGGAGGCGACGCCGGCGCTCTCGTACAGGCGGCCGATCAGCTCGGTGGTGTAGGTGCCGTTGCTCTCGTACGGGCGGGCGCGGCGCTTGCACTCGTCGGCGTGTAACAGCACGCGCTCGAAGGTCTTCATCTCGTCGAGGCTGACCCCGATGCACTGGACGGTCGGGGTCTTGGCGGGCTGCGGGGCGGCCGGGCGGTAGACGGTGTGGGGCGGCTCGGGCCGGTTCCGGCGGGCGAGCGTGGCTCCGGCCAGAGCGCCGATCAGCACGGCGATGGAGATGAGGGCCCACTGGTCCATGCGTTCTTCCTTCCTGATGGACGGGCCAGGTCGGCCCGACGTCTCAAGGATGCCAACTCAAAGTTGGCGTGTCAACTTCCAGTTGGCCAACTCATCATTGGCATTTCCAGGCTTGTGGCGCGCCGACGCCCCCGGACCTGCGGCTGTGACTTCCAGCGATAGGGGTCACCTTCCAGCGATTCTTGTCACCGCCGCGCCCACGCTCGGATGCAGGTCCGGAGATGCCGTGGTCAGCGGCCTGGCGCCGGTGACAGTTCCGCCGAGAACAGCCCTGTGGTGACAACTGCCCCGTGAATCCGGTGACAAGAAGCGCTGGAACTCCGTGGACGAACCCCAGGTCGCGGCACATCGCCGGTGACACCTACCGCTGGAAGGCACAGCGGCGATGCGGTCGGGGGCGTCGGGGGTTCAACCGGGGTGGCCGCAGCGGTGATGCGCGTCCGGCCCGGCGTGCGGTACCCGGGTGCCGGCCTGCCTCAGGAGTTCGGCGTCACGGCCGCACAGATGATGTCGGCGTGGTCGAAGGCCAGGTTCGCCGGCAGGCTCTTCACCGGCCACCAGCGGACGGTGCGGGCGTCGTCCCCGGCCACGGCCTTGGTGCCGTCGGGGACGATGACCATGTACGCGAAGGTCACGTACGCGCCGCGCGGGTCGCGGCCGTCCCGGTCCCAGACGCCGATCTGGTGGAGGCTGCCGACGGAGACCTGGACGCCGGTCTTCTCGGCCAGTTCGCGGGCGGCGGCCACGAACGGCGCTTCCTTGGCGCCGACATGGCCCCCCGGGAGTGCCCAGGCCCCTTCGAAGGGCGGCCGGCTGTCCTCGACGAGCAGGACATCTCCTTCGAGGGTCAGGGCCACCACGTGGCCGGTGTGGATGGGTTCGGTCTCGGGCATGTTGGCCTTTCCGTTGAGGTGGGCGGGCGCCAGGCGGACGGGGCCGAAGGCGGCGCCCGGCCGGGAGGACGGCTTGCTCCTGGGCCGGGCGGGCGCCCGGCCGGCGTGTGGCGCTTGGGGGGTACTGGAACTACCGGGCGCGGCCGAGGCCGGCCAGGATCCGGGCCAGGAGTCGACACAGCAGGGTGCGCCAGGTGTCCGGCCCGGGCGGAGTTGCGGGCGCGGGGGCCGTCGGCTCCGAGGCGGGGTCGGGGTCGGGGAGGTCATGGTGGAGGATCTGCCGCATCGCGGCGGGCCAGGTGTCCGGCGGGAAGCCGGCGGCGGTCAGGCTCTCGGTGAGGAACGCCCAGCCGGCAGCGCGGTCTTGGGTCTCGGTGCTGGTGTAGGTGACGCCGGGCTGGAAGCCGATGGCCAGGTGCCAGCGGCCGGCGGTCAGGTCGCGTTCGGCGGCCCAGGTTCCGCCGTCCCAGCTCTGCAGGGTGCCGCCGCCGTGGGAGGATCCCGCCTCGTCGCGCAGCCAGTACGCGGCGAGCTGGTGGGTCCAGTTGCGGGCGGCGGCCGCGGAGGTGTGCTGGACCCAGGTGGAGGCGGCCGGGCTGAACCACTCCTCCCAGAGCACCGCGTACGCGACGCCGTCGATGGCGTGGACGCTCAGGTGCTCGCCGCGGAAGCGGATGTCGTCCTCCGCCGGGGCGGCCTTGATGCGGGCGGCGAGCTCGGGCGCCTGGTGGAAGTGGCCGTGCCGCAGGCCGGCCAGGTGGGGCCGGTCGGCCCAGGCCTCGCACGCGGCGGGCAGGCGGTCCTCGTGGCCGGTAACGCTCACGACGCCCCCAGCGCGATGAGGGCCGCGCGGGCGCGCTCCAGGCGCTGGCCGGCGGAGTCGTGGACGTACGCGGCCGCTTCGTCGATGGCCTCGGTGATGTCCTCTCCGCCCTGGTCCTCGATCCGGACGCCGATGTCGGTCAGCAGGTCGGAGATCATCCCGAGCACGCTGCGGGACTGGTCGCGGTCGTTGTAGAGGGCCTGGAGGACGGCGGCCTGGTCCTCGTGGTCGGCGGTGTCGCCGAGCGCGTTCTCGCGCAGCGAGTGCAGGCCGAGGCGGATGGCGGCGACGGCGGTGGCGATGTCGGCGCTCACCGGCGTGACGCCTTCACCGTGACGAGCAGAGCGGCCAGCGTTTCCCAGGAGTGGTGCCAGCTCTGGTCGAGGCAGTACCGGCCGTTCATGCCGAAGTCGGCCAGGTTGAAGAAGTTCTTCTTGCCGGTGGCCTCGGCGAGCCGCTGGAGCAGGCCCTGGGGCACCCGGCGGTCGGCGGCGAAGTGTGTGGCGCCGGAGACCGCGAGGGCGGCGGCCAGGGCGGCCGGGTGCAGGCGGATCCCGAGGGCGCGGGTGCCGGCGACGAGGACCAGGCCCTGGGTGGCGGTGTACTGCACGACGTGGTGGAGGCAGGCCCGGCGGCCGCCGTCCGTGCCGACGACGGTGACCCTGCCGTCCTCGTGCTTGTACTTCACCGGTGCGGCGTCGGTGGCGCCCTTCGCCTGGGAGTCGAAATCGGACTGGCCCCAGTGGTCGGCGTGATCTGCCGCGGCGCGCAGTAAGGCGTAGGCGGCGGCGAAGGTCGAGGCGCGGTGGTTCATGATGAGTGTTCTCCTCGGTTCTGCTCTGGACGGGGAGCCCCGGGGGCGGCCGTACCTCTTGGCCGATGCTGCGGCCGTCCCCGGGACCTGCGGCGCCGGCCTACTGGTCGGCGGTGTAGCGGTTGACCTGGTTGCGGACGTGCTCGCGGCTGAAGTCGAGGTGGTCGGCAACGGCTTTCTGGGTCAGGTTCTTGGCGTCCATCTCGGCCTTGACCGCGGCCCAGTAGGCGCGGTGGGCGGTCTCGATGGCCTTGTCGCGGGCCTCGGCGGCCTTGTCGAGGCGGGCCTTGGCGGCGGTGGATTCGGGGGTGTCGGGTCTGGTGGGGGTCATGGTGATCAGCTCCGTGACGGTTGAGGGACGATGTAGCTGCCCCCTGCTCCGGTTGAGAGCGGGTTGGGCTGGCCCGGGGCGGGCGGCTTGGTTGGTAGCCGGTGTGCCGCCCGCCCCGGGGGTCAGAGCGCCTTGGGCCGGGGCTTGCAGGCGTGCGTGAGGGCGATGTCGAGGATGGGTCCGATGCGGTCGGGGTAGTCGGTGATCTTCATCGAGAGCCCGCACTTGTGGCACTTGAACGTCGCGGTCTTCATCGGGGTGGTCAGGCGGGTGAGGGCCTGGCGGATCATCTCGGTGAGCATGAACGTCTCCTTCGGTCAGGCGGCGAGGGCGATGATCCCGGCGAGGACCAGCAGGGCGACGGCACCGGCGGTGATGTCGATGGCGAGCCGGAGTGCGCGGAACTTCCTCGCGGCGATCTTGGAGAGGACCACGATCCGTTCGGCGCTGCGGTCGGAGGCGATGTCGGCGGCGGCTTCCTGGGGCGTGCAGGTCGCCCAGTGGAGGTATGAGCCGCTGACGTCGCCTCCGAGGCGGGGGCGGACGATCAGCAGGACCAGGAGCATCGCGGCGGCCAGGGCGGCCGAGCCGATCCCGGCGGCGACGGTGGCGGCGACCGGGAGGTTGTGGCCGGGGACCGTGGCGATCAGGACGGCGAGGGGGAGGCTGAGGACGGTCAGGAGCGCGGACGCCTTGGCGTCGGTCCTGCCCATCTCGGCGATCACCTCGGTGCGGGCCTGGGCCAGGCGCGCCTCGGTGGGGGCGGCCTGCGGTAACTGCTGGGTCAGCTCCATGGTTCGATGCCTCCGCTCGTCGGTGCGGGCCGTTGCCCACACCTCAAGAATGCCAAGTTTGAGTTGGCATGTCAACCCAAGCTTGGCCAACTGAAAGTTGCCGTATCTGTACGCTGCCTGCCCGGCAGGAGGGCAGGCGGCGCGGGGCCTACGCGTCGGTGGGGTCGGCGTGCATGTAGTCGTACGCCCAGCAGGCCCTCTTCCAGAGGTCGCTCGCGTACGCGGTCGGCTCCTGGGCGCACAGGCGGGCGTAGAGGTCGGGGAAGTTGTGGCCGGTGCCGTCACCGTCGGGGTCGTTGTCCATGGCTTCGGCCAGCGCATACGGGTCCCTAGGGACCTGCGGGTCGAGGTGGTCGAGGTCGGGGCGGAAGGCGCCGGTCGTGATGACGGTGCCCTTCACGTGCGAGGTGTGGTGCAGCTGCCCGCGCAGGCCGGCGGCGATCTCCTCGGCGCGGCCCTCGTGCTCGTACGGGCCGATCCGCACCGGGTCCAGGCCGGGCCGGTCGAGGATGACGGCGTGGCCGACCGGGTCGGTGTAGCGGACGGGCCGCCCGAGCAAGTGGGCGTAGGTGATCTCTGCCCGCGTGGAGTCACCGACGTAGCCACCGACGTTGACGACCAGGACCTCGTCGCAGGCCCGGATCTTCCAGCGGTGCAGCGCGTCGAGCGCAGCCTTGAGCTCCTCGGCGGCCGCGGGCTCCTCCCACAGCGGATGGGCCTTCTTCATGTCGCAGCCGGGGGCCAGGACGGCGTGGCCAGCGACCGTCTCGCGGAAGTTGGCCTCGGCCAGCTCGCGCCAGAAGCGGGTGGAGCCGCAGAGGGTGACGACCGTGGGCCGGTCGGTGGAGGTGTCGGACGGGTTGAGCAGCTGCTCGGACGTGGAGGGCGCGGCGGCGGCGATGAGGCCGGCGGCCTGGAGGTCGCTGTTGCGGTGCTCGGGGTTCATCGGCATTTCTGCTCCTTCGGGAAGGGCGGGCGCGGCCGGCGCCGGGCGGACGGGACGCCGGACTCCGTGGTACGCGCCCGGAGTTCAGGGGATCGGTCCGGAAACGGCTGAGGTTCGGTCTTCGCGGCTCGTGCCTGAGCCTGGCGCCAGGCCTTGGCCAGGTGCAGCACGGCCTTCTCGTACGTCGGGGGGTCGCTGGTCTCGGCGGCGTCGCCGGCAGCGGCGAGCGCCTGGACGAGGGCGACGGCTTCGGGGACCGTCAGGTCGTCGAGGACGGCGAGCTCGTCGCCGCGGAACGGGTCGATGCGGAGCCGACCGTACTCGTCCCTGATGCGGTCGTGGTCTCGCTGGATCACCTGCCAGCGCACGACGGCGGGGCGGGAATCCGGAGCCGTTCGGCTGGGCCGCAGACGGGGCACGTAGATGCCCGCGGCAAGGAAGCGGGGCGCTGCGCAGACCATGCAGACCAGGGCCACGGCGCCTCCGCCCCAGAGCAGGGACAGCACCAGGGAGTGGATCCACTGCCGGGCGGCGTCCACGAAGGTCATCGGCCCGTCGCCCGCAGCTCGTCCGTGTGGCACAGCACGGGGCCGATGAAGCAGCTGATCCTGTTCACCGTCCACCGCCCTCCGGTGAGCGGCCCGGGCGCGACCTCGTCGACGATCCTCCCCTTCTTCCCCTTGGCCCGGGGGTCGTCCGCGCACTCAATGATCTCTACCTCGGCACCGGCGGTGAACATCCGTTTCTCCTTGCGTGGTTGATGTGCTGGCGGTGTGTGGCCGGGCGGCCGGCGCCGCGGGCCGGGGCAGCCGGCCGGGATGGCGGCCACCCCGGGGCGGGTCAGCCGGACTGGCGGATCGGCATGATCAGGTAGCGCAGCGCGGCGGTGCCCGGGTCGGTGGGGACCAGGAGCGCCGGCTTGACCGGGTTGACGATCTGGAGGCGGATCCGGTCCGTCTTCAGGGCGGTGATGCCGTCGAGGAGGTAGCCCGGGTTGAAGGCGATGGTGACGGGGGCACCGGTGAGCAGGTCGGTGGTGGCGGTGACCTGGTCGCGGGCGGAGGCGTCGTCGGCGGTGCCGGCGCTCAGGGCCAGGGCGCCGTCGGTGAGGTGGAGTTTGACGGGGTGCCCGCGTTCGGCGACGAGGGCCATGCGCTTGACGGCGTCGGCGAGCTCGGCGGCGTCGAGGTCGGCGGTGGCGGTGAAGTCGGTGGGCCACAGGGCCTTGTGGTCGGGGAGCTGGCCGTCCATGGCGCGCAGGGTAAGGGTGCGCGTGCGGCCGGCCAGGCCGAGGACGCCGTGGGAGGCGGGGAGGGTGAGGTGGACCTGGTCGTCGGTGGCGAGGATCTTGGCGGCTTCGGCGAGGGACTTGGCCGGGATGGTGGCCTGGGTGGTGGTGCCGGTGGCCTTGGCGGGGGTCCAGGGGATGGGGCGGAGTGCGAAGCGGTAGCGGTCGGTGGCGGCGAAGGTGATCGTGTCGTCGGTGATCTCGGCCTGGATGCCGGTCAGGATCGGCAGGGCGTCGTCGCGGCCGGCGGCGGTGGCGACCTGGTGGATGGCCTCGGCGAGCACGGGCCCGGCCACGGTGCCGCTGGCGGCCGCGGGCCGGGGCAGGGTGGGGTACTCCTCCAGCGGGAGGGTGTGCAGGGTGTAGCGGGTGCGGCCGGAGGTCAGGACCAGGCGGGTGCCGTCGAGTTCGAGGTCGACCGGGTGGGTGCCCTTGACCGTGCGGGTGATGTCGGCGAGGAGGCGGCCGGAGACCAGAACGGTGCCGGGGGTGGTGACCTCGGCGTCCACGGTGGCCTGGGCGCTGGTCTCGTAGTCGAAGGCGGCGACGGCCAGGGTGCCGGCGGTGGCCTCCAGCCGGATCGCGGCGAGGACGGGGACGGGGGGCCGGGCGGGCAGGGCCCGGGCGGCGTCGGTGACGGCGGCCGCGAGCGGGGCGAGGTCCGTGCGGATCTTCATCGGTGCTCCCTTCCGAGCGTGCGGGCGACTTCCGGCCGGGGCCGGGGTGCGCCCGGGGTGCGGTGGGGTCGGGGCCGCCCGTCCGGTAAGAGAAGAGGCCGTACCGGACGGGCGGGCGAGCAGGGTGGTGGCTGTCAGGCCGCGGCGGCGTCGCGGCGCTCGGTGCGCAGGCGGCGGCGGTCGCTGTAGGTGGTGCCGGCCCAGATCGCGGATCCGGCCCAGGTCGGGTGGTCCAGGGCCCAGGCCAGGCACTGCGCGCGGACGGCCTCGGGGCACTTGCTGAGGCAGGCCTCCTGGCCGTTCCTGCGCTGCTTCGGCGTCCCGGTCCAGTCCTCGGGGTCGGCCCCGGGCGCCTTGCACGGCTCGTCGCCGGTCAGCTGCGGCCAGGGGGCGAGTTCGGTGGTGGTCACTCCCCCACCCCCGTGGTGCCGGCGGCCGGGACGGCGGCGGTGGGCAGCAGGTGCTCGAAGGGCTCCCAGTCCGCGAGTTCGAAGGACATCTCCAGGAGTTCGAAGGGGTACTCGACGCCCTGGGAGTGGTCGTTCTGGGCGATCCACTTCGGCTGGAGGTTGGCGCGGTCACCGTCGTCGGCGTCGTCGGCGGCCTGGTCGAGGTCGATGTACGCGACGACGACGTGGGTGGCGGTGCGCTCCAGGACGTACAGGCTGCGCACCGGCATCTCGTCGGGGTTGACGTCGTGCCGGCGGACCCAGGTCTGACGGGTGGCGGCGATGGCCCAGGCCTCGCCGGCGTCGGCGGCATCGGTGACCTTGGCGCATGCCTCGGCGTACTCGGTGCCGGCCTCGACGAGTTCGTTGACGCGGGCGGTCATGTGGTCGCTGAAGGCCTGGGTGCCGATCCGCCAGGTCAGGGAGAGGAGGCCGGTCACGACGCCGCTCCCGTCGGGGCCAGGGTGCGGGCGATCTTGGTGGGGGCGAGGAGGTGGTGGAGGGCGGAGCCGTGGTGGTGGGAGCCGAAGGTCGCGGGGAGGCCGCAGCTCCAGCAGTCGGCCTCGTCGCCCTGCCAGGCGACGGCGCAGCGGCCGCAGACGAACGCGCGGTCGGCGAGCAGGGGGTTGGCCTTGGCCAGGGACTTCAGGATGCGGCCGGCGGTGCTGAGCCGGCGGGTGGTGGAGGTGTGGTGCTGCTTGCATCGGGTGGCGTGCATGATGGTGGTCTCTCTCTCGTCTTGGCGGGTGAGGGGCCCGGGGCGGCCGGCGGTTTCTCAGGCCTTGACGGCCGTCCCGGGGCGGAGCTAGCGGTCGATGCCCCTGTGCGTGGCCTGGTCCCAGCGCAGGTCCCAGCCGGGGCGCAGTCCGCGGGCGGACCAGTCGGTGCGGTGGGCGGCGGCGGGGACGTCCCGGCCGGCCAGGGTGTGGAGGAGGGCCGTCTCCCAGGCGCGCTGCGCGGCCTTTCGGGCGTCGCGGCCGCTCTCGGCCAGGCCCGTGAAGACGTGGACTCCCCGCTCGCCGGTGCCGACGCGCTCTATCGGAACGTCGACCTCCCACATGACCTGGTGCATCGTCAGCCCTCGGCTTCCGGGTCGTAGTCGACGAGGACGGTCTGCACGGTGATCCGGATGCTGGTGACGGACTCGTCGTCCGGGCCGGGGCCGAAGGTCATCAGGTCCTCGGGGGCGTGCTCGTCGCCGTTGTCCGGTGCCCAGGTGGTGTGGACGCCCTCCGGGAGGGGGCAGCGCTTCAGGGCGGCCTCGCCCTTGGCCCGGGCCGCCTCCCGGGTGGCGTAGGTGCCGAGGGAGAGGCCGTGGCGGGTGACGGTGTAGACGGCGAGGGTGGCCGGCTTGTCGTCGGTGATGTGGGTGATGCCGGGGAAAAGGGCCTCGGCGGCGGCCAGGCGCGCTTCGAGCACCATGGTGGCGCCGAGGATCTGGAGCGTCGGAGCGGTGAGCGGCAGCGTGCCGACGGTGACGCGGCGGCGGATGTCGGCAAGCACGGTGGCGGGGTCGGGGACGGTGGTGGAGGTCATCGGTTCTCCCTTGTGGCGGGCCGGGCTGTCCGGTCCTCGGCGGCGCCCGGTCCTCGGAAGGTGGGGCCGGGCGCCGCGGGGGGCCGTCAGCGGCTGGCCGTGCTCGGCTGGTGCAGGGCTTCTTCGAGGACGGTCCAGAGGAAGTCGCCGGGCTCGAAGGTGGTGTCGGCGATGGTGAGCTGGGCGGCGCGGGCGAGTGTGTCGAAGGCGGTGTCGCCGACGAGGCGGCTGTGCCAGGAGTGCCGGAGCTCGTTCCGGGTGAGGGTCCGGCCGTACCGGGTGTAGTCCAGGCCGTTGACGCGGGAGACGACCATGCCGGGGTGGAAGTCGTCGCCCTGGAACCGGACGAGCAGGTCGAGGCCGGCCTGCTCGGCGAAGTCGACGAGGCGGGTGAGGATCTGGGGGTCGGCGACGAATCCGGTGACGGCGGCGCGCTGCTCCCAGAGGTTGCCGGCGTAGTCGGCGGCGTCGTGGCCGGGCTGGGAGTCGTCGGTGAGGAATCCGGCCCGGTTGGCGGCGGCTAGGCGGCCGATGAGGGGAAGGGTCTCCTCGTCCGGCCCGTAGTTCGGCATGTTCCCGGCGCAGGAGCGGATGTCGCCTTCGAGCCAGCGGGCGGTCAGCTCGCCGAGGTCGGAGAAGGTGGTGGCGGCTCGCCAGAGGCGACGGTCCGCGCGACTCGGCCAGGGAAGTCGGATCTTCATGGCGGTCCTCCTGTCGGGATCAGAGCTGGTCGGCCAGGTTTTCGGCGCCGTAGGCCTCGACCTCGCGCTGCTCGATCAGCAGCTCGTAGGCGGTGAGGGTGTTGGGCTTCATGGGCTGCCGGCCCCAGACGTGCCCCAGGTACTTGAGGTGGAGTCCGCGGGCAGAGCGGTCGCCGAGCTGGTGGGCGTGGACGAGCTCGTGCACGAGGGTTTCGCGGACGTCGCGCTCGTGGCGCATGTTGGGGATCTGAAGGACGATCAGCACGCCGTCGCGGTCGAGGGTCGTCTGGCCGAACGCGCTGCGGGAGTGGCGGTCGGGGCGGCTGACGGCGTTGACCTGCGTGGGGTTGATGCCGGTGAGGAGCTGGGCCTCGGCGGTGTTCACCAGGTGGTCCATTCGGCTGGTGTCGCCGTTGAGGACCAGGTGGACGGCCGGCAAGGCGCCGAACTTGTCGCGGACGATCTTCTCGGCGTCGGGGGCGATGGCCTTGGCGTAGTTGCTGAGGCGGCCGCCTCCGAAGAGGAAGTGCTTGGTGGAGATGCGCAGCATGACGATTCCCTTCAGGGGAGAGTTCGGGGGGTGAGGAGAGCAACCCGACCCCCACAAGAAAACTATAACTACGATTCATCACTTCGTCTAGTGGGTTCCCTCACCTGCCGTCAGTCCCCGGCGCGCTCGGCGAGGTCCGCGGCCCGCTGGAGGAGGTCGAGGACGGCGCCGACGGTCGGGGCGGCGATGTTGTTGTGCACGGCGATGTCGAACTGACGGCTCAGGGCTCGCGGGTCGCGGCCTTCGCTGCGCCACTGCGCCTCCAGGCGGGCGCGGTAGGCGGGCGTCGGCTCGGCGTACACGGCCGGTTCGGTCATCGCGGAGCGGATGTAGATGTGGGAGCGGCCGGCGGTGTCTGCGTCGGCCGGGGCGGCCATGAGGGCGCCGAGGATGCAGTGCCGGCCGGTGGCGTCGCGCAGTTCTCCGCGGCACCAGCCGGCGGTGGCCAGCGCGGCCGCGGCGCGCCGGATGTGGACGCTGGCCCGGGTGGCCGGCCGCTGGTGGCGGCGGGTGATCCGGTCGAGCAGGGAGGGCCGGGCAGCGGCCTGGGCGGCGGCGGTGGCCCGTTCGCTGCGCTCGACCTCGGCGAGGCCGGCGGCCACCAGGGCCGGGATGTCGAACGCGGCCTTGGGCGCCGCGGGCGTGGCCGCCGCGGCCGGGGTGATCCTCTTGAGCCAGGCTTCGACCTCGTCGGCCAGGAGGCGGGTGCTCGCGTCGGGAGCCTGGGTGCCGAAGGTGGCGGGTGCGGTGGATGCGGGCATGGCGAAGCCTTCCTGCCTGCTGCGGGACGGGTGGCTGGGGAGCTCCGGGGGCGGCCGGCTGAGTGTTGGCGACCTGGCGGCCGGCCCCGGAGGCGGTGGATCAGGTGGTGTACTTGCGCACGTTCTTGTAGACGTAGTCGCGCTTGCGGCCCATGGCGTCGGCGACGTCCTGCTGGGCGCCGTGGTAGCTCTTGCTGAGCTCGCCCATCCGCTGCCAGAACTCCGTCTCGGCGGCGAGTACGGCGTTGTCGCGGGCGGTCTGGGCGATCCGTACGGCGGCCTGGATGTCCTCGGCGGTGGTGGGTTCAGTGTCGGGGCGGGGTGTCATTTGGGCTCCTCGCGGTCGTGAGGGACGATGGGTCCGGCCCTCCTGCTCCGGTTGGAGCTGGTTGGGAGACCCGGGGACGGCGGGCTGAGTTTGGCGACCTGGCCACCGTCCCCGGGGCGCCTCTACTGCAGATCCTCGCGGGCGTCGCCGGGCGTCTCGTCGGCGGCCTGGCCGTGCCCGAGGACCTGGTCGGCCTTGCGCAGGTGGAGGGTGGACGCGAACAGGCGCTGGGCCTGGTCCTCCTGGCCCTGCTCGGCGAAGGCCACGGCGAGCCTGCGCGTGAGGGTGACGGCCGTCTCCAGCAGTCCGCTGGTGTTCAGGCTGTGCTGGATCTCCTCAGGGTTGGCGCCGGAGTCGATGTCGTCGCGGATCAGGCCGAGCTCCTCGGCCAGGGCGTAGGCGCTGTCGCCGTCCCAGCGGTCCGGGTTGATCCAGTCGATGAGCTCGTTGGCGGCGGCGTCGATGACGTAGAGGGCGCCGATGAGGGCGAGCGCGGCGAGGACGGCTCCCGGGGCGCTGAGGTTCGCGAGCGGGCCCTCGTTGTTGATGATCGCGTTGAGGCCGAGGATGCCGGTGCCGGCCACGATCACGATGCCGTCGAACCGGATGACGGCGGACAGGGCCTTGACGCCGGCGCGCCGGGCGCGTGCGGCCCGGACCGGGCGGTTCTCCAGGGACTTCGGGCGGGCGGTCTCGACGGGGTGGACCAGGACGTGGGTCACGGTGGGGCTCCTTCGGCGGGTGGTGCCGGGCGGGTGGAGGTCCCGCCGCGGCCACCTGAGTTGGAGACCTGGCGGCTGCGCGGGACGGTGGGTGAGGGACTATGTGTCTGTCCCTCTGCTCCTGCTGGAGCGGGGTGGAAGGCCCGGGGCGGCCGGTGAAGGTTGGTAGCCAGGAGGCGGCCGCCCCGGGGCGAAGTCACCGGCTGCGGTGCTTGCCGGAGACGGTGCGGACGCGCTCGTGCAGGTGGCTGGTGCCGCGCGTGGTGATGTCGCCGGAGACCGTGTTCGCGTCGATCGAGCCGGTGGCGGCGGGGGTCGCGGTGACGCGGGCGTCGCCGGAGACGGTGTTGAAGCGGAACTCCGAGCCGTTGTAGGCGCCGATCTCGATGTCACCGGAGATGGAGTTGACGTCGAGTCGGGCGTCCACGCGGTCCACCTGGAAGTCTCCGCTGGTGGTGTTGCCGCGCAGCGTGTGCACACCCCGGGCCTCGACGTCGCCGGAGAGCGAGTGGAAGTCCAGGACCTGGAGGTCGCCGTCGACCGTGAGGTCTGCGGATGTGGTCTCCATCCGGACCGAGGACATCTCGCTGGGCAGCTTCAGGTCGACGGCGATGGTGCCCATGCCGCCGCCGGAGACGACGGTGCCCTCCGGAGCGACGACGCGGCCGCCGGAGACGACCTTGCGGCCACCGATGGTGATGTCGCCGCCGTTGACGATCATGCCGGTCACCGAACCGCGGATGACACCGATGTTCTGGCCGACGACCATGCTGTTGCCGCCGAAGCTGAAGGTGGAGTTGCCCATCGTCATCGTGTTGCCCTCGACCTCGGGCACGCGGATGGTGAGGCAGTTCAGGGCCTGGTGGGTGCTCTCCTTCATCGTGGTGCCGCGTACCGCGTCGGCGATCGGCCCCTCGTCGTCGCCCGTGCTCACCGTGACGACCGCGTTGGTCAGCTTCGGGTCGATGGTGACGTTGACCGTGCCCAGGTGGCTGATGATGTCGGCCCACAGGGCGCCGGCGGCGGTGGCGGTGAAGGTCTTCGAGGTGGTCAAGGCGAACTCCTTGATCGGAGGGTGCGGGTGTAGATGTCCGGGGCTTGCCGCCCCGGGGGCCTTGCATGACCCCAGTATGCATCTTCAGTGAATGCATTTCAAGAGAATACATTCAGGGTTTTGCGGGCTCTCCCCCCGCCTACGCGTCGGCGCTGGTCACACCGCCGGAGGAGGACTTGCCGGGCGGCCGTCCGACGCCGACGGCCGCCTCCTCGCCGCGGGGCCCCGCCTTCGAGCCGGCGGTGGAGCGGCCGCCGGCGCGGGCCCGGGCGGCCTTGCGCTCGGCCGCGGCCAGGGCAGCGGCGGCCGGGCCCTCGCACTCGGTGCACGTGATGTCCAGGCCCGGGGCGATGATCCGCCCCTTGTCCTCGCAGACCAGACACGCCGGCCCCTTGGCCGGGGCGGACATGCCGTACGCGGCGCGGTACTTGGCGAAGGACGGGATCTTCGGCGCCGGGACCGCCTCGCCCTTCCCCTCGGCCGGGTCGGGCGCCTCCTGGGGGATGCCGGCCTGTACCGCCCAGGCGGTGCGGATCAGGGCCGCGACCGGGGAGTAGGCGACGTTGAGCGCCTTCTTCTTCGCCGTGCGGACCCGGCGGCGGACCTGGCGGCGCACGCGCTTCTTCGCCTCGCGGACGAGGGTCTTGGTGACGATCCGCGCGGCTTTGGGGATCTCCTCGACCAGGTCGATGGGCGGGGGCGGCTCCTCGCCGAAGCCGGCCTCAAGGATCCAGTACAGGTCCCAGTTCGGGGTGGTCCAGCGCATGTCGGCCCAGGCCTTGAAGTGGCCGGGGTCGATGAGGTGTTCCGACCACTCGTGCCGGGCCGGGCAGAGCACCTCGACCACGGGCTGCGCGGCGCGCTCCATGACGAGGGTCAGGCCGGTGTCGGCGCCGCACATCGGGCAGGTGACGGGCAGGGCCTGCCAGACGACGCGGATGGTGTGGTCGGGGTCGAGCTGGAGGTAGTTGAAGCGGCGCTCGGCGGTGATGCGGTAGTAGCCGGCGTCAGGGTCGTGGGTACGGGTCGGGTCGATCATTACGGACTCCTGGGGATCTTTCGGGCGGGGAACAGCCGGGAACGCGGAGGAACGTGCAGGTCAGGGGGCCGGAACACGGCGGGAACAGGGGCCGGGAGGGGAACAGTGCCACCGGTCTCGTGCGGTGTTCCGTCCCTGTTCTCGGCCTGTTCCGGCTCGCTGACCTGTGTGTTCCTGGGGTGTTCCCGCGCTCAGGAGGCGCTGGCGTCCTCGCCGGTGATCTTCTTCAGGTGGCGCAGGCAGTAGCCCTTGACCGTGCTCTTCTCCCCCGGGCGCCGGTAGCTGTCGGTCGTCCAGGTCTTGCCGCCCGGCGCGAGCACCGCCTTGATCGCCGCCTTCAGCGCGACGGCGCGGGCGGCCTCCTGGTCCGCGGTGTCCTCGCCGTCGAAGGCGTCCAGGTCCCAGCGGTCGGCGTCGTCCTGGGCGAGGCCTGCCGCGATCTCCTCCAGCTGGAGGCCGCTCGGGTTCCCGGCCGCGCGGAAGACCTCGCGGATGGAGGCGATCAGCTGGGGGACGTCGCCCTGTTCTTGGTCCCCGGCGGCATAGTTGCGGGCGCTGGTCTCCATCAGGCTCTTGAGGGAGATGCGGCTGAGCTTCGCGGACTCGGCGTCGATGTCGACCAGGCCGGCCTGGGCCCGGGCCCGACCGCGGCGGAGCAGCTCGTCGGGGTCGGCGTAGCAGCCGCGGTACGGGATGGGCTCGCAGTAGGCGTTGCCGGCCATCACGTAGACCACGGAGGCGTCGTTGAGCTGGTCGCCCATGGCGGGCACGAGCCGGTCGGCGCGCCAGCCCTGGGCGAGCATGCCGTCGCCGAGGATCTGGATGACGTCGTCCTTGTCGCAGGCGGCCAGCACCTGGACGGGCAGTTCCACGACCCAGGTGTTGTCCTTGATCTTCTCCTTCGTGACGCCCTGTCCGGCGATGAGCTCGGTGGCGTCGCTCTTGGCGCAGGTGATCGAGATTTCGGCGAGCATGCCGTCGAGGTCCCAGGAGACCTGCCGCTTGAGTTCCTCGTCGTAGTAGCCCTTGCGGCTCTCGCGGACCAGCGCGGGGAACTCGTCCACGATGACCTTGATGCCGGGCCGCTCGCGGGAGGTGACCCAGTTCTCGCCCATGCCGAGGCGGTCGAAGAGGCCGGGGCGGCCCTTGCCGATGTCGAGCACCCACTGGAGCGCGGCCTTCGCCTCAGCCGGGGTGGTGGCCACTACGTGCATGGCGTGCCGGAGCCCGCCGAAGCCGCTGCCGGCGCCGCCCAGGTCGATGCCGATGATGATCTGGTCCTCGGTGGCGGTGAGCACGTCGAGGATGGCGCGCAGGATCGTGGACTTCCCCGACCGGCTCTTGCCGACGATGTTGACGTTGGTGCGGCACATCGGCAGGGCCAGGGGGCGCCCGGCCATGTCGCCGCCGATCTGCGCCTTGTGGAGGTCGGCGGTGGAGATGGACTTCGGTTCCCGGACGGGCAGTTCGGGAACGGCCTGCCAGGGGTTGGGGCCCGGGACGCGGATGACGCAATAGTTCCGGGATTCCGCGGACTGCTGGAGCAGCACGCTGCCGGTGCGCACGCCGGGAAGGCACGCCTCCAGCGTGTCCAGCCCGCTGGAGATCTTCTCGGGGGTCATTCGCTCCAGCCAGACGTGGATCTCGAACCCCCACGCGTGGGGGTCGACGCGCAGCGCCGAGAGGGTGAGCTTGAGGTCCTCGGTGAGGGCCTGGCGCATCATCTGCTCGAACATGCGTGGGGTCATGCCGACGCTGACCTGCTGCGGGGTGCCGGCCTCGATCCGCTCCAGGCGCTCCAGCTGCTCCTCGCTCACCTCGACGTCGCGGCCCAGCAGGGAGATGCCGGCGATGTTGAGCACCAGGGCGCCGAGGAAGCCCCAGACGTCGGCGAAGCCGAGCGCGGCCGCGTCGGCCGCGATCACCGGGCCGTAGGTGTACCCGGCGCGGAACGCGACGGCCCGCTTCGCGGTCTTGCGGGCGTTCTGCGCGACGGCGAGCTGCTTACCGGCCTCCATCTGGAGCTTGACCGCCGCGGCCTGCTTCTCCCCGCGCTTGAGGAGCGCGAGCTGCGCGCGGCGGGCGCTGCGGTTGGCCGTCTCGACGGCGGCGAGCGCCAGGCGCTCGTCGGCTGCGGCCTTGTACCCCTCCATGCCGATGACCCAGGCGCGCATCCGCCGCTCCCCGCGCAGGGCTCGGGGAACGATGCCGTGCACGGTCAGCTGGCGGGCGGCCGCCTTCCGCGCCCGGCGGCGGGCCTGCCGGCGCAGGTAGGCGTAGCGGGCCTGGCGGCCCTCCTTGGTGCGCAGCTGCGGGTTGATCCAGGGGCGGTCGCCCTCCGGGTCCTCGCGCAGCTCCCACTCCTCGGGGGTGTAGACGGTGCCCTCGATCGGGCGGCTGTGCTCCGGCGCCGACCCGTCGTCCTCGGTCCCGTCCTCCTCGTCGCCGTCCGGAAGGTCTGTCGGCTGGGCCGGGATGCCGACCCGCGGCTCGCGGTCGGTGTCCAGCAGTGCCGTGAAGGCCGCGCCGCCGTCGCCATAGAGGGTCTCGAAGACGGGCTCCAGGTCCTCGACGAGCTTGATCTTCACCTCGCGGGCCTGGGCTTCCCGGTGGGGGCCGACCACTCCGAGTGCCTCCAGCGCAAGCATCATCCGGCCAGCCAGCTCCACCGGGATGCGCAGCTCGCGCTGGAGCATGGTCGGAGAGCCAAACTGGGCGTGGACGATCAGCTCGGCCGCCTCCCAGAGCGCCTTGCGGTCCATGGCCTGGCCGACCTTGGCCCACAGCGCGGGGTCGTCGATTTTCGGGTTGGTGTCGATCTCGGTCATGCTGGTCACGCCTCCTGTCGGGGGTGAGCGCGGGGCGGGGAAGCCGGGCATCGCTTTGGTCGGTTGAGACCGGCGGGCCCCGCCCTGCGCTCTGGGGGAAGGTGTTCGGGTCAGGCGGCGTTCGCGCCGCCGGGGCAGTCGTTGCAGACCCCGTAGCGCTTGGGGATCTCGTAGTCCTTCTCGGTGTGGCACTCGGGGCAGACCCGGCGGGCCGCCACCGCCTTGCGGATCGCGGCCCATCGCGCCTCCGTCATCGGCCGCTTCGGCTTGGCCAGCTCGACCAGGTAGAGGGCGGCGAACATCTCGGTGCCCTGGCGGGTCCACCCGAGCTGGCCGGCCACGGGCTGGCCGCCCGGGCGCAGCCCGCGGGCCCGCAGCTGCCGGTAGGTGGCCATGACCTCGGGGTCGGGGCCGAGTTTCCAGGGCCAGGTCGGTATGCCGAACTCCTCGCCTTTCGGGTCGTCGTAGCGGGGGCTGGAGCGCGGCATCATGCCCTCCGGCGGCTGTTGGTGCGGGCCCGCTTGGCTGCTGCGATGCGGTCATAGACCCAGGTCTTGCTCGGCTCCTTGGCCTTCGGTCCGTGGACTGCGATCCGGCGGTTCATCGTTTCCGCCACCACGCCGCTGCTCTTGGGGATACGGCCGTCGCGGATCTCGCCGCAGATCCACTCCTCGATCGCCTTGTTCTCGCTCGTGTCGTAGTTCCGCGCGGTCTCCGCGGCGGCCCGCCGGGCGGCCGGCGAAAGCTTCCGCAGAGGGGCCGATACGGACTTCCGCTTCGGGCCTTCGGCCGCCGCTTCACGTGTACGCGGGGGCGCGGATTTGGGTGTGCGCGCGGACGGGGGGACGGACGGGTTGACCTGCGAAGATCCATTCCGGCGGAAGTCGCTTGCCGAGCCCTCCACGAGTCCGTCGGGCGTTCCGGCGAACACCCGTGTGGGGAGGGTTTCGAGTACCTCCGAGGCGGCCTTCGCGGACTGTTCCAGGTCTTCGTCGGCGTCGTCCCCGGACAGCATCGCGGAGACCTGGGATCGGGCGTCACGGAGCGCGGCGAGTTCGGCGAGGACCTCCAGGCGGCGCTCCTCCGCCTCCACCAGGCTGCCGAGCATCTCGGTGGACAGCAGCCGCATGAAGCCCTCGGGCAGCTCGTCCGCGACGGCGCCCTCGTACACGCCGTACGCGACGTGCCAGGCCTGCTCCTCGGACAGCAGCCGGTAGCCGGCGATCCCCCGCAGGCGTACGGCCGTGGCCCACACCAGGGGCAGTTCCGTCCGGCGGATCTTGCGCGTCTCCGCAGCGTCCTTGCGGGCCTGCCGCTCCGCCTTCATCTCCTCGCGCCGCTCGCGGTGGTGCCCGAGTTCGACGAGCTGGAAGACGACGATGGGGATGATGGAGGAGGCGGCGAGAACCGAGCCCAGGGCCACGCCCCAGGTTTTCCCGCCGATGTCCAGGCCGTGCCAGTAGTTGATCGCGGCGGCCAGGGACGCGAACAGGTAGACCGCGATCCGGTACGGCCACGGCGAGCGCTTCTGGCGCAGGGCCTTGGACTCGCCTGCCTTCGCCGCCCACGCCGAGAGCTCCAGCATGACGGGCAGGGTGGTCACCAGCAGCCAGCCCAGCAGGCCCATCCTGGCGACCAGGCCGGTCTCGTGGAGCGAGGAGGCCTGGGAGATGAGGGCGGGGATGATGCTGCACGCCATCACCGCCAGAGCAGAAGCCAGGTCGAGGTGGTCGGAGATCCATTTCGGTGCGGCGTTGATCCACGCCACGATGCGCTCGCGGCGTTCCTTGAGTTTCTTGGCCCGCTCGCGGCGGCGCTCCCTCCTGGCCTGGAGGTCGGCGTCCAGCTTCGCCTGCTTCTCCTGCAGACGGGCCTGTTCCTTGGCCTCGCGCTCCTTGCCCTGCCGCCGGGCCTCGCGGTCCTTGGCCTCCTGCGCCTGCTCGAACTCCTGCTGCTTGCGCAGGAGCTCGGACTCGTCTTGCTGCTTCTTGGCCTTGAGGGCACGGTCCGCGGCTGCATCCTGGTCATCGCGGCGGGCGGTGCGGAAGTCGGTGAGGCTCACGGGGTACCTCCGGCGGTCGGGGTGGCCGCGTGCGGGGCGTAGCGGTACAGGGCGGCGACGAGGGCGATGACCAGGCAGACGCCGATGCGCTCGGCGATGCCGGGGGTGAGGCCGAGGAGCCAGGCGCCGCCGGCCACGGCCAGGGGGACCTGGATCGCGCCGAGTTCGGCGAGGAGGCGGGTCAGCCGGGCGCGGATCTCGACGACGGGCGCGTGGCCGCGGCTGTCGAGGTAGGCGAGGCCGGCGACCGGGAGCGCGAGCAGTACGCGCTGCCACCAGGTCGCCTGCAGGCCCAGGAGCCAGCCGGCGCCGAAGAGGATGAAGGCGGTGATCGACCAGGTCGTCACCAGGGCCTGGACTTTCAGGGGCAGGCCGCGCGGGGTGCTGGTGCTCATGCGACCTGCACCTCCCGCGCGGTGAAGGCGGCCGCCGGCGCCGACTTGCCCTTCCGGAAGCCCGCCACGAGCGCGACGGTGAACGGGAAGGGGAAGGACTCGGAGCCGGCCGGGCGGGAGTCCGCGGGGACCGGGCCGAAGACGCGGTCGGTCTGCTTCGCGGCGGGCTCGCCGGCCAGCCGGCGGAGCAGCTCGGCGACGCGGGCGGCGGTCTGCGGGTCGTGCTCGGCGATGCCGAGAATCACGTCGGCCTGGAACTCCAGGCGCTCCGCCTGCTGTTCGGCCGACTCGTCCAGCGGGGCCAGCCAGTCGACCGGCCTCACGCCGGTCAGCAGCTGCAGCTGGCGCAGGAGCTCGACCTGTTCCAGACCCTGCGGGTGGGTCGTGCGGCTGGAGGCTGCGAGGATGGTGTTCACGGGTCGGTCTCCACTTCGGATGGATTCAAGACGGCCTGTGCGGCGGCTCCCTCGGGGTTTCTTGGCAGAGGCCCGGGGGAGCCGCTTTTTCCATGCCTTGACACGGAAGGATCACTCGAACTGCATTGAGTACTCAATGGCTCGACGTGAACGATGTTGCATCACTCCGCGCGTCCGGTCAAGCACGGATCGCCGAATCGACTACATTGACTACTCAATGCGAATCGAGGTATTAATCTTCCATGTCGATCAGCCGCAAGCCCCGCCCTCTCTACCTACGGATCGCAGATCAGATCCGGGGGGAGATCAGCGATGGCACGCTCGCGCCAGGTGCGCGCCTGCCCACTGAAACCAAGATCGCGGAGCGCTGGGATACCACCCGGACCACCGCGGTCAAGGGGCTTGGCGTGCTGATCAACGAGGGTCTGGTCATCGCCGACCGGCCTCGCGGGCACTTCGTCCGCGACCGTCGCCCGATGGCCTACCGCCCGCAGGCCGAGTTCCGGCGCCGGCCGCTCAGCCCGGCCATGGATGCCTTCATGGCCCAGCTGAGCGACGAGGGTCGCAGCGCCAGCCAGAAGATCGAAGTCGCCATCGTCCAGCCCAGCAAGGAGATCCGCGAGCGGCTCCAGCTTCAGGAGGGCCAGCTCACGGCAGTCCGCCGCCGGGTCCGGTTCGTCGACGGCGAGCCCTACAACACCAACGACTCCTACTTCCCGCTCGACCTCGTGCAGGGCACCGAAATCATGGACCCGAAGGACATCGCGCGCGGCGCCAACGTCGTGCTCGGCGAACTCGGCCATGAGCAGGTCCGGGCCCTGGACGAGGTTCACGTCCGGATGCCGTCGCCGGAGGAGATCGACCGGCTCCACCTCGGCCCGGGCACCCCGGTGGCCATCCACGTGGTCACCGGCTTCACAGCCGCCGACAAGCCGGTCCGGGTGGTGGTCAACTGCCTTCCTGGCGACCGCCACGTCATCACCTGGGAGCGGTCCAAGCCCCGCTTGGGCGGGCCGCTCACCATCCGTCCCGCCACCGAGGACGAGATCGGAACCGTGACCGAGCTGTGGGGTCAGGCCGCCGAATGGCTGAACAGCCGGGGCATCGACCAGTGGCAGTACGCCCCGCGCGAAGAACGCATTGCGGCCAACATCGCCGCGGGCGAGTGCTACCTCGTCGAGGATGGTGACGTCGCCGTCGCCACCATCACCTTGGACCGGTTCGCCGACTCCGACTTCTGGACGGAAGAGGAGGCGGCCCAACCCGCCCTGTACGTGCACCGGATGGTCGTCCGACGCGACGTGAGCGGCGGCGAGATCGGAAGCGCGATGCTCGACTGGGCCAGCGAGCAGGCCAAGGACGCGGGCCTGGAGTGGGTGCGCCTGGACGCCTGGCGCGACAACAACGCGCTCCAGGAGTACTACCTCGGCCGCGGCTTCGAGCACGTCCGCACCGTCGAGGCGGACGGCCGCAGCAGCGGCGCCCTCTTCCAGCGTGCCGCCGGCCAGGTCCGCGGCATCGGGCCCGAGCTCCAGAGCCCGGCGGCAAGCGCGCCACCCGTCAGTACCGAAGCAGAGTGAGGAGAATGCCCGCCATGAACATCGGCTCCGCCTAGAAACGAGGACGGCCGCCCTGGTGAGACAGGACGGCCGTCGAGCGACTCCCCAGCCGGCAAGCATCCGGAGTCGTGGTTCAGCGCGGTGACCGCGCTGGGTGCCTGGACCGCCAGGGGCCCGCTGGTCACCTACCCAACAGAATAGACAACGATCCCTGGGCAAGCCCAGCACACCCTTGCCCAGGTGGTCCGCGTCACAGTTGATCAGCTGATCCATGGCTCCCTTGAACAAGGGAACCTTGCGTGTCAAACCAGCACAACGCCGCCCGCGCGGCCGTACCGCCCCCGGGCCCGCAGCCGCGAGGGCCGGGCTTGCCCATCCCTCGCCGAAATGGGCAAGCCCCGCACCTGGGCCTTTCGGGGCGCGGGCAAGCCTTCGGGCAAGCCCCCATGTGGAGAGTTCACGGCACAACTTCCGTCAGGAGGAGTGCAGTGAACCCGATCTACCCTCCGACCGCCACCATGTGGGTGGAGGTCGGCCTCCGTACCGTGCAGCCCACCGTCAGCCGCCGTCGCAAGTCGGTGACGGCATGAGCGAGCGCCCCGAGTTCGACCTCGCGGCCACCATCGTCCGGGGCCAGGCCCCGGCGCGCGCGGTCACCGTCCAGCGGGCCGTCGCCTTCAGCGGCCGGCTGACGCACCAGCTCGACTACGTCGTCTACCTCCACGTGCTCTTCGCGATCAACAGCGGTGCCCAGGTCACGGTGCCCGGGATCGTGGCCTCGGTACGCGAGGCCGGCGTGCGGTCGGCCAAGAGCGGCACCGAGCTCGTGGGCCGGGACGCCGTCTACGAGTCCTTCACCCGGCTCATCGAGGCGCGCTTCATCCGCCGTACGACCATCCCCAACCCGAAGGGGAAGGGCTACCGGGGCCTGACGTCGTACGAGGTGTACGAGCACTTCGAGGACAACCCGGACTACTCCCCCGAGGGCCCCGCCGAGGAGTCCCGGACCAAACTTCCGGTGTTCGCGGAAACAGGTACTTCCGCAGGTCAGCCCACTTCCGGTGTTCGCGGAAGTAAGGGTGTTTCCGGTGTTCGCGGAAGCGGTGTTCGCGGACGTGGAGGATCGTTCGTTTCCGCAGGTCAGCCCACGTCCGCGAACACCGGAAGTGGAACGGGCTCCCCCCCATACCCCCCGGAGGAGGTAAATACCTCCTCCCCCTACCCCCTCGGGACAGGTGCGGATGGTGTGGCGCCTGCGGCGCGGGAGGAGGAGGGGGAGAGCACGACGAACCCCACCCCGTCCGCCGAGCAGATCGAGGCAGCGTCCCAGTTCCTCCAGGAGCTTCCCCGCCCCTGGACCGCAGGACGGGTGACGGTGCGCAGCCTCGCTCCGCTGCTTGCTGCGGTTGTCGCGGATCAGGGCTGGGAGCTGGACGACGCCCTCGTCAAGGAGCTCACCTCGAACCCTGAGGGCGTCAAGCGTCCTATGCGGGTGCTGAAGAGCCGCATCGAGGACCTCCCCCGTCGGCTGGCCCGCAAGGACGTCCCGCGGCAGCGCCCCGCCGTTGTCGAGGACCCCGACTTCGTACCGGTCCCGATGCCGGACAAGGTCGCCACGCTGCTTGACAGCCTTCGTCGGCCGGCTGTCTGACCCAGGCGCAAACATGACGGCGGCGGCCGCTCCCGCTAAGAACCGGCCGCCGCTCCAGACCACTACCTGACAGGAAGAGATCCATGACCAGTGTCCCACCCCCCGGGTTGCCCGTGGAGGAGGAGCCGTACATCGAGCCCACCTTCCGCTCCGCCCGGCAGCAGCCCGACCGGCAGGCCTTCGAGAGAGTTCCTCCCCAGGACCTCGACGCGGAGCAGTCGGTTCTCGGCAGCATGGTTCTGTCGAAGAACGCCATCACCGAGGTCTCCAACCTGCTGGCCGCCGACGACTTCTACCGGCCCGTGCACCAGGTGATCTACCGGGCCATCCTTGACCTGGCGGCCAAGGGCGATCCTGTTGATCCACTCACCCTCGGTGATGCCCTGCAGAAGTCCGGCGAGCTCGCGCGGGTCGGTGGAGCTTCCTACCTGCACACCCTGGTGCAGTCCGTCCCCACCGCCGCGAACGCCGAGCACTACGCCGAGATCGTCCGCGAGCGAGCCGTCCTTCGCAGGCTGGTAGCCGCGGGCACCAAGATCGTCCAGATGGGGTACGAGGGCGTCGGCGAGCTCGACGAGATCACTGCGGCCGCTGCTGCGGAGATCGGCGCCGTGACCGAAGGCCGCGACCGCAAGGACGACTTTCTCACCCCGAGTGAGACCCTCGAAGGCACGCTCGACATGATCCAGGCCGCCGAGAAGGGCGGCGAACTCAGCGGTGTGCCGACCGGATTCACCGACCTCGACTCCCTGACGAACGGCCTCCAGCCGGGTCAGGTCATCGTGGTGGCCGCCCGGCCTGCCATGGGCAAGTCCACCCTCGCCATGGACTTCGCGCGCGCCTGCACCATGCCGCGAGGGAAGAATCGCCAGCCCATCCCCGGAGCCGGCCGCCCAGCCGCCTTCATCACGCTGGAGATGAGCATCGACGAACTCAACATGCGGTGCCTGTCAGCTGAAGGCGACGTCGCCCTCCACCACATCCGCTCCGGGACGCTCGACGAGGCGGGTTGGGGCCGCCTTGCAGTCGCGGCCAAGCGGTACAGCGAGGCACCGCTCCACATCAACGAGAGCGCGCGATCCCTGGCCGAGATCCAGGCGAAGTGCCGTCGGCTCAAGACCCGCATCCCCGATCTCGCCGAGATCATCATCGACTACGCGCAGCTGATCGAGAGCGGTGGCAAGAGGCACGACAACCGTGAGCAGGAGGTCAGTCACATCTCGCGGAGCCTCAAGCTGCTGGCGAAGGAACTCCACCTCCCGATCATCCTGCTGTCGCAGCTGAACCGCGGGCCGGAGATGCGGTCGGACAAGAGGCCGCAGGTCTCGGATCTGCGGGAGTCCGGCTCGATCGAGCAGGACGCGGACATGGTGATCCTCCTGTACCGGGACGACGCCTACGAGAAGGACAGCCCGCGGGCGGGCGAGGTCGACATCATCGTGGGCAAGCACCGCAACGGGCCGACCGCGACGATCACAGTGGCGCAGCAGCTCTACATGTCGCGTTTCGTCGACATGGCCAACACCTGAGGGGGACCAGATGGACAACAAGGAGTACTCGGCCGGCCTCGGTGAGCTGCGGGCCGTTCGCGACGAACTCAAGCCGTTGGAGCGCGAGCTGGTCCAGCTCCAGGCCAAGGTCGGCAAGCTGCACGACCGGCGGGCCGAGCAGATCCGGCAGCTCGGCGGGTACGCGAAGGCCACTTCGGACCGGATCGCGACCGCCGCCGGCCTCAGCGTGATCGACATCGTGGCCCTGGTGCCCTCTCTGGCCCCTCAGAGCGCCTCTGGGGCGCCTGCGGAGCCGCCTGTGACGGAATCCGCCCCGGTTGATCAGCAAGCCGCTCAGGCGCCCGCAGAACCGATCAAGGAAGCATCCGCGGCACCGGACCCGGACAGCGGATCCACCGACCGGGCGGGTGCCCTTGCGCGGCTGCGCGCGGCGACCGCCGACGGCGCCTTCGACCTGGAGGTGCTCGGCGAGCCCCGGCAGGCCGAGAACACCCCGTCCCCGGCTGATGCCGGCCCCGCAGAGGCCGAACGCGTCCTGCCGTCGATTCCGGCCGGTGCCGAGGGCGACGGCTGGTTCCGCGCCGAGTCCGGCCTGGCGTCAAAGCGGCCGAACTTCAAGCAGGCCACCCGGGGGATGGCGTTCCTCGACACCGCGACCGGTGTCCTGGTGTGGCAGGGCGGCACGACGCGCCTCGACCTCGGCCAGGCCTCGGTGGCGGAGATCCTCACCGCCGTGTACGCGGAGGCCCCGGCCACCGTCGAGCGGATCTACGTCACCGCGGGCGACCCGTGGCACCGGGGCAGCGAGAGGCACGAGTTCCTGAAGGACGCCGTCGCCGCATGGTTGAACGGACCCCTCCCGGAGGGGTGGACGGTGGAGTCCTCCCGCGGCAAGGACCGCCAGGCCGGCCACCTGGTCCACCCCCGCAACCCGGTCGGCCGCTGGCAGCGAGGAGCAGACCAGCACACCGAGATCCGCAGCGTGGGCGAGTGGTTCGACCCCGAGGGCGCCGATCCGGCGACGGTGCGCGCCGCGTTCGTCGAGCTGTGGAAGGCGCTGCGCGCGGTCAATTTCGAGGACGTCGTCATCATGGGCTCGCCGTCGCAGACCGGCCGGGACCTGTGGTCGCGGACCATCCCGACCAAGGCCGGGGCGAAGTGGGCGGATGGCTTCCCGGTCATGTCGCAGGAGATCCGTGGGCTGCTCCACGCCACCGCCGGTCAGGGCCGCACCGAGCTGATCACGCCGCCGCGCGTGCCGGAGCGGGTGCCCGGCTGGTACGAGGTCGACCGCACCTTCGCCTACGCCAAGCACACCTGGGCGTCCGGCGTCGGCGTTCCGAAGCGGATCACGGCCGCGGCCTTCGCGGCGATGACGGAGAAGGAGCAGACGAACGCGTTGTTCGCGCCGTCGCACTGGCAGGTGCGGGTGACGATCCCGAAGGACTGGAACCACGTGGGGCTGCTGCCAGCCCCGGCGCCGGGGGAGCGGTCCTGGCACTACCCGTACGAGGGCGGCCGCACCTTCACCACCTGGGCGGGCGGTGCCGAGGTCAACCTGGCGGTGCGCAACCCGATCGCGCCGTGGCGGATCGAGATCCTCGACGGCCTGCTGTGGGAGTCCGGTGACCCGCTCAAGGGGTGGAGCACCAAGCTGCGCGAGGCCTGGCAGTCCCTGCGGGCCACCGCCGACCTGCACGGCGACGAACAGCAGAAGCAGGCCTGCCGCCTGGCCTCCCGCGCGGTGCGCAGCATCCTGCTGTACGGCATCGGCACGTTCGCGCAGCGCCCCCGGATCACGACCGGCTCCCTGGAGCTGGGCGCCGGAGGCGCGGTGCCGGAGCTGCCGGACGGCGCGCGGCTGACCGGCATCACGGACACCCACGTCACCTGGGAGCGCAACCAGGGCTTCGCCCGGGACCAGTACGCACACCCGGAGTGGGCGGCCGGGGTGTGGTCGGCGGCCCGGGCGGCGCTGCTGTCGGTGAGCACCAGCGCGAAGGACCCGCAGACCGGGAAGCCGGTGAAGGCCGGTGCGCTGCACCTCCCGGCGGGAAGCATCCTGGCCTTCCGGACCGACGCCATCTACACCTCGGCGCCGGTCGACTGGGAGTACGGCGGTGAGCCGGGCGACTACCTGCTCAAGGGCCGCATGCCCTGGGAGCAGACCACCCCGCGCACCGACGAGGAGTTCTACACCCTGCAAGGCCTGGGACGTCAGGCGTACGAATCGGAGGGCATGTGAGCAGCGCCGACGTGGTCTGGGGCGGGCAGTGGGAGCACCCGGCCTGTGGCGCCTCCGGTGAGGCGATGTGGGACGACGAGGACACCGTCCACTCCGAGCACGACTGCGGCCGGGAGGGCGCGGTCGCGTGGAGCGCGGAGTGGCGGTGCCACGGCTGCGGCGACGAGGGCGACGGTCAGTTCGAGGACGACAGCCCGGTGTACGCCGACCACGAGTGTGACGACGAGGACGAGGAGGTGGCAGCGTGACACCGCGCAGGAGGAAGCCGGCGGGCGGCCGGGGCGCGCAGCGCAACGAGGCCGCCCGGCTCACCGACGAGCTGGCGCGCGCCGGGTTCAGCCGGAAGCAGGTCGGCGAGATCCTCGGGCGCAACCCGTCCCTGGTCAGCCAGTTCTTCACCAAGAACAAGGGCGCGTCGATGGTGGAGGCGCTGCGGGCCGTGGTCCAGGAGGTGCAGGCCGGCGGGCCGCGAGACCTCGCGAGCCTGAAGGCCTTGGCCGCCGGGCACGTCCAGCCGCGGCTGAACCGCGAGGGCTACAAGGCCCGCGTACGCGGGAAGGCGCGGGTGCGGGGGGAGCGGACGGTCAAGGACGCCAAAGGGAAGGCGGTCATCGGCCCCGACGGAAAGCCGGTCAGGACCTGGTCCTCCTCCCTGGCCAAGGCCGGCAAGCAGCACATCGCCTCCGGCGCCGGTCGGCTGCGTCCCGTGGTCGACGAGGCGGCCGCCAACGGCGGGAAGATCGCCTTCACCGTCCGGGCCCGCAAGGGCGCCTTCAAGCACGACGCCGGCCGCATGGCCGACTCCCCCGGTGTCCGCCGCAACGTCGTCCAGCGCCGTGACGGCACCGAGGAGCGGGCCTACGCCGACAACCGCGGCGGCCCGGGCTCGGGCGAGGAGGGCTTCGACGGCGCCGAGTTCAAGGCCCTGGTCGACGCCGCCGGTGGGGACGTCGCGGCCGCCGTGCAGAAGTGGCTCGTCGACAACGACCGGATCGAGCCCGGTACGCCGATCCTGGGGCTGGAGATCCGCGCCTGGAAGCCCTAGCTAGGGTGGCCGGCATGGCGAAGTGGCGGGACGGGAACGGGCGGCTGCGTAGCGGCCAGGTCGAGGTCGAGCTGGAGGTGGCCGCCTCCTACCGGGCCCGCACCCGGGGGCTCCTCGGGCGGGACGGAGTCAAGGGGGCGCTGCTGCTCACCCCTGCGGGCAGCGTGCACACCTTCCGCATGCAGTTCCCCATCGACGTGGCCTACCTCGACCGCCGGTTCCGCGTCGTCGCGATGACCACCATGGCTCCGAACCGTCTGGGCCTTCCCCGTTTCCGCTCCCGCCACGTCCTGGAGGCCGAGGCCGGCGCGATGGCCGGCTGGGGACTGCGCGTCGGGAGCGTGGTGGAGCTGTCGCAGGAGCCTCGGCCGGCCGGTCCGGACATCTCCTAGCCAGGTGTGAAGCCCTTCCGGCCCTGGGGCGGCTGTTCCAGGGCCGGTTTCACCCCCCAGAATGCATTCTCTTGAAATGCATTCTGCAAGAATGCATACTGGCGGTGGTGGTGCACTCGCACCGCACCGACAGCCTTCTCCAGCGTCACGCCCGCTTCACCCGAAGGAGACCGCGATGCTCCCCTGGTACGTGCTGATCCTGATCGGCGCCGCGCTCGCGCTGGGCGGTCGACGGTACTTCTACGGCACCCTGGCCACCCGACCGCGCGAGAGCTGCTCCTGGTGCCGGATCGCATCCGGGCACGAGGTGGCCGGCCACACCTACGCGACCTGCCACGGCCCGGTCCGCGAGCGTCAGGCCGAGCAACAGAAAGCAGCGGACCGCAAGTTCGCCGCCGACCGCCGCGAAAACCTGCGCCAGACCCAGCAGAACGACCTGGACCGCCGCCTGGCCCGCCAGCGCGGCCGGATGCGCCTCGTGCAGGTGGGCACGGTGACCACCCGCACCAGCTCCAGCGGCGCCGTGATCGACATCAGCGGGTGGGTCTTCGACGCCGCCACCACCACCTCGGGCCAGCGCTCTCCGGGCAGGCCCACCACCTTCCGCACCGGCGGGGCCCCTGAGAAGGTCCACGGCTGGACCCTCCCGGAGCTGCACGCGATGGCTCACGGAGGCGCCTGCACCTGCGACGTCGTCCGGCTCTCCCGCAGCTCCCGGACCTGACCGCAACCCGCGAACCCCGACGAACGGAGCCGACGATGACCACCCTCCCGTCTTCCGCCGACACGACCTACTGCAACGCCCCGAACGTCCAGGAGGAGACCGAAGAACTCCTTCGCCTGCGCCGCGCCGGCCGGATCAGCGACCGCGACTGGCTGCTGCGCCGCGCGGCCCTCACCGACCGGCAGACCCTGGGCGCGGACCCCGCCGACGGCAAGGTGCAGACCTCGGTCCAGGAGACCTTCGCCAAGCTCCTCGCATTCGACGCCGCGAACCACACGACCGCCGGCCCCCTCCCCACCGACCACCCCGCCTGGGAAGCCGACCCCCGCGGCTACGTCCGGCAGGAGTACGCGATCTGGTCCGGGAACGCGCGGCCGTGACCGCCGGACTCATCCCGACCATCAGGTGCGACTTCACCGGCGAGACCGCCGGCGACGAATGCGATCAGGAGTGGTTCGCTCCGCTCCCGATGCCACACCACCGGGCACTGCGCGCCTGGCTACGCGCACGTGGATGGCGCCGGCTGCGCGACGGCCGCGACCTCTGCCCCGACCACGCGCACTCCTCCACCCCGACCGCCGCCCGGCCCCAGAGCCCCCAGAGCAAGGCGAGCCCATGACCCACACCGACACCCGCACCCCTCCCCCGCTACGCCCTCACCAGAGCGAGGCCCTGGCCCGCGCCGTCGAGGAACTCACCCCGCCCTCCCCCGCCGAGCTCCCCGCCGCCGGCCTGCGGACCCAGGTCATCATGGCCACGGGCAGCGGCAAGACCCTCGTCGCCGTACGCGCCGCCGAACAGCTCGGCGGCCCGCGCGTCCTGGTCCTGGTCCCCTCCTTGGACCTCCTCGACCAGACGGCCCGCGCCTGGCGGGACGGCGGCCGCACCGGCGCCTTCGTCGGTGTCTCCTCCCTCGACTCCCACGAGACCGGCTTCCCGCACACCACCGACCCGCACACCCTGGCGCGACTCACCGCCGGGCACGAGAGCGTCACCGTCTTCGCGACGTACGCCTCCCTCGGCAACGGGATCCTGGAGGCCGCCCACGAGGCCGGCCTCTCCCCCTGGGGCCTGATCGTGGTGGACGAGGCGCACCGCACCAGCGGCCGGGCCGGCAAGCCGTGGGCGGTCGTCCACGACAACGCCCGCATCCCGGCCGCCGCGCGCCTCTACATGACCGCCACCCCCCGCATCTGGACCGTGGGCGACAGCGATGACGAGGACGGCGAGGAGCTCGTCGCCTCCATGACCGACGACCCCGACGGCCCGTTCGGCCGCGTCGCCTACCGCCTGCCGCTGGACGCCGCGATCGAGGCCGGAATCGTCGCGCCGTACCAGGTGGTGGTCGTGGACGTGCAGGACCACCAGCTCAACGCCGCGATGCTGGCCGCCGGCCACGACTCCGAGACCGTCCGCGGCCTGCGCCTCGGCGCCCTCCAGGCAGCGGCCCTCAAGGCCGCCGAGGAGGAGGGCCTTCGCAGGGTGCTCTCCTTCCACCAGCGGGTGTCCGAGGCCGAAGCCTTCGCCGTCGGACTGCCCGACAAGGCCCGCGAGCTCCGCCGCCCAGGCGGCGAACCCGAGCCCTGCGAGGACACCGGCGTCTGGGCGCAGTGGCTGCACGGCGAGCACAAGCCGGCCCACCGGCGCAACGTCCTCACCCAGTTCGCGGCCGGTCTGACCGACAGCGGACAGGACGCGCGGCTCTCCCTCATCGCCAGCGTGAAGGTCCTCGGCGAGGGCGTCGACACCCGGGAGTGCGAGGGCGTGATCTTCTGCGACGTCCGCGGCTCGATGCCGGACCTGGTCCAGGCCGTCGGCCGCGCCCTGCGGATGCACCCCGGGCAGGGCAAGATGGCCACTCTCCTCGTGCCGGCCTTCCTCGCCACCGGCGAGACCACGGAGTCGCTGCTCACCTCCCCCGCGTACGCGGGCCTGGCCAAGCTCCTCGCCGCACTGCGCGCCCACGACGCCCGCATCGAGCAGCTCACCAACCCGGGCAACCCGACTTCTGCACGCCCCGACAGCCGCGCCCCGGAACCCGCCGACCGTGACGGTGCCCCGGACGACGGCCAGGACACGGTGAGCGCCCCGGCCCGCGAGCTCCTGCGTTTCTCGCAGCCCCGTGACGCGCACCAGCTGGCCAGCTTCGTCCAGCTGCGGGTCCTCAACCCCGAGCGGGTCCAGTGGCGCCGCGGCCTCCAGGCCGCCCAGCGCTACCGGGCCGAACACGACGACCTCCGCGTCCCGTACGGCTTCCGGACCCCCGACGACTGGTCTCCCGCCGACTTCCCGCTCGGCGTCTGGATCGCCGACTGCCGCCGCCACCACAAGGCCGGCAATCTCGACGGCGACCGGATCGTGCAGCTGGAGAAGCTCGGCATCCTCTGGAACCTCTTCGACGCACGCTTCGACGAGGGCCTGGCCGCGGCCGCCGCCTGGGCCGCCGAATCCGGCGTCGGCCTGGCCGCCCCCGTGGACGCGGACCTCGACGGCTACCCCGTCGGCCGGTGGCTGAAGAACCAGCGCGCGGCCGCCCGCAGGACGAAGGCGCCTCTGTCCCCGGAGCGCCGTGCAGCCCTCGCCGAGATCGACCCCGGCTGGTGCCCGGAGTGGAGCATCGACTGGCAGCGGTCCTTCCGTCTCGCCCAGCGTCACGTGAACGCCGGCCGTGCGCTCCCGGCCGGTCCCGGCCTCCTGGTCCAGGACGGCGAGGACCTCGGGCGCTGGGCCGCAGCGCAGCGCCAGGGATTCGGGAAGCTGACGGGGGAGCAGCAGGAGCTGCTCGCCGAGCTCGGCATCACGCCGGCTCCCGCGCCCGCCAAGCGGACCCGGGAGGAGATGTGGGCGCACAACCTGCGGGCTGCTGCCCAGTTCCGCGACCGAGTCGGCAACCTCGACGTACCGCGCAGTCACACCGAAGAGGTCGATGGTGAAGCGGTGCGGCTCGGTGCCTGGATCAGCCAGCAGCGCGTCAAGGCCGGGAAGCTGTCGGTGCAGCGGGTCGAGGAGCTGTCGGCCCTCGGCATGCGCTGGTCGTAGCGGACCACGCCGCAGCTCCCCAATTGGGGAGTCCGTCGACTTTGCCGGTGGGCTCCCCAATTGGGGAGCCCACCGGCAAGATGACCCGGCCCGGAGACCCAATCCGACAAATTCGGCAATCAGAGTCGAAAAGCGACGCCCAGAATGGGCCCTACGCGCGACGAACTCGGCGTGCCCGGTATGGATCGACCTTTGATCACCCGGGAGGCCCGCAGACGGCCCCTCATGGCGTTTCCGACCCTTGGAGGGGCCGCCGATTGCGGCAAATGGGTGTCCTGGCGCCGCAGCGACACCTGCGCGCGGATCCGGCCGACTGAACCCGTCGCAGTGCTCCTTGTTGGGCAAGCCTCCCCCTGCGTCCCCTCGGGAGGCGGGCAAGCTTTTGGGCAAGCCGCTCTGAGGAGGCTGGTTGCAGACTCCCACCGCCGGTGGGAGGCGGCCGCTCGCTCACCGGCGCCTCCGGGGCCCGCGCGCCGTACCCGCTCCAGGAAGGCCAGCCATGACCGGACGTCGGTACCCGACGCGCACCGCTGCTCCGCGACGACCAGGACGAGGGCGCCGAACGGTGCGCCGAAGGAAGGGAGGCCAGGGCAAGGACGCGGCCGGCCTCCTGGCGGCGGCCGCGCTCGTGTCCGTCTTCGTTCCGCAGGCTCGGCAGTGGCTGGAGCTCCACGGCTCATCCATTGCCGTGGTCGCTGCCGCGGCCCTCGTTGCCGGGGTGCCCATCCTGCTCCTCGTCAAGGCCGTACGGCGCGGCTTCTCGACCTGGGCCGGACGGCGCCGTCGGCCGGAAGGCTGGGACATCCGATTCCTGGACGGCCTCCATCACACCGAGTTCGAGGAAGCCGTGCGGGACCTGATGCGCCGCGATGGCGCCCGCGATGCCGTCCGCGTGGGTGGCGCCGGCGACAACGGGGCCGACGTCAAGGGCACCGACCCGGCAGGCCGGCGCTGGGTCATTCAGTGCAAGCACCGCCGCGACGGAGCGGCAGGAGCCGCAGTCGGCACGCCGGACATCCATGTCCTCAACGGAACCGGCCGCCCTGTCCACGGGGGTGATGTCGTCGTCCTCGTCACCAACGGCCGGATCACCGCGCCTGCGGTCAAGTTCGCCCAGAGCCAGCGCCTGCACCTGGTGGACCGCCGCCTCCTGAACGAATGGGCTGCCGGCTCGGCACCTCTGTGGGAACTCCTCCCACACCTGCCAGCTCCGCGACGCCGCATGTGATCGCGGGCCAGACGCGAAGGGGGGGGCGCAGAAGGGGTGCCCCCGGGGGCTGTGAAACACACAGCACCCCACAGAACAGGCGGCTCGCGGGCTGTGGGGCGGGGGGTGGGTCTG
>NZ_JBHXTC010000031.1:67803-87304 GCF_042677605.1 Streptomyces sp. NPDC127106
ACACCCCCCACCCCCCCCCCCCGGGCCCCCGGATGTTGGGGGGCGCGCCCGGGCGGGGGGCCCCCCTCGGGGGCCCCCCCCCTTCGCGTCTGGCGGCCCGGGCCGAAACGGTTCGGACCCTGGTGTCTACTGCTGCGGAGAGCCGAGTGCGCGTCCTACGGCCTCGCCGTTGGCACGGATCTTCGTGATCAGCGAATCGGTCAGCTCCGGGAACTTGCCAGTCGCCCGGCGTACCGCCGGAGCGCTGACCGTTCGGGCCGCCTTCTCCAGAAGGTTGGCCACGGCGACCAGCTTCATGATGTCCGCGTCTTCCATCGGATTGGGCGCGGCCGCCGGCTGTGGCGCCGGATCCGCGGGGGCCGGGGCCTCACCGGAGCCCGCGGGGGATTCCACAGGGGAAGCCGCCGAGGAGGCCGCCGGAGCAGCAGCACCTACACCCTCTTCCTGGCCAGCGTCCGCGGGGGGCTCCGTCGTCGCGGCGCCTCCCAGGCCGGCCTGAGGCGCAGGCGCGGGAGACAAGGCCTCGGGGCTCGTCCGCTGTTCGGGCGTGGTCAGGATCGCGGTGACCATGGCCATGATCTCGCTTATGGACGAGGTGTTGAGCGGCGGCAGCTGCTCGACGACGCCCGCCAGTACCGCTGCCGTCACGCGCTTCACGTTCCGGGCGACGCTGTCGTAGACGACGACGGCCTTCTGGTCGCCGGACTCCTTCGCGATGCCGGTCAGCTCCCGCACCTGGGACTCGCGGGGCTTGTACCCGAGCTTCGCGAGGGACTCGCCGATCCGCCACGCCTCGGTGAGCCGGTGCATCTGGGACTCGGAGACCTCCCAGTTCTCCCAGACGAACTCGGCGAAGTTCGGGTGCTCCTGGCGCTGCAGGTTGCCCGACTTCATCGTCTCCAGCGACTTCCCCGCGATCCAGAACGCGTTGTGGAGGTTGTTCATGCCAGCCTTGCAGGCCTCCAGGTCCGCCTGCTCCTGCGGAGACAGCGCGCCCTGCCCGGCTGCCGCGTACGGGGCGGGGATGGTGTCGAGCGTCGTGCCGGGAAGCGGTTTGACGACGACCTGGACGTCCTCTATCGCCAGGCCGACGCCGGTTCCCATGAGGCCCTTGCCGATGGGCGCGTTGGTGGGCTCGTCGTCGAAGAGTCCGCCGGTCATCCTGATGCCTTCCTGCTGTAGTCGAAGATCTCCGTGGTCAGGGCCCGCATGTCCGCGGTCAGTCCGACGATGGCATCCGGCACCACGTCCGCGACCGTCGCGCGGCCGGCTGCGACGTCGTAGCTCTTGGCGCTCGTCGGGAGCAGCTCGGCGTACTCGGAGAACAGCAGGCCCTTCTTGCGGGCGTTGCGCGCGGGCTTCTCCCGGTATCCGACGACGGTGGACAGGATCGGCGTTCCTTCGCCGAGCGTCTCCCGAATGTCGCCCTTGACCTCTTCGTGGAGTTGCGTGGCGCTGGGGTTGGAGGCGTAGAGGAAGGCGCCGGCCACGGTGAGCCAGGGGTTGAGCTGGCGGCGCACGCTCTTGAAGTTCTTGGCGATGCGCTTCATGCCGTTGATGGACGAGTCGTCGGAGCGGGTCGGGACGAACAGGTGCCGGCCGGATGCCAGGGCGAGCTGCTCCAGCGAGTCGTTCTCCGGCGCGGAGTCGAAGATGATGCGGTCGTAGAAGGGCGCGATCGGCTGGATCGCGCGAGCCAGGGAGAGAACGACGCCTACGCCCTCAGGCCCCATGAGCCGCGCCATCAGCAGCGGGATGAGTTCGCCGACGGCCTCGCCGCCGGGGACGACGTCCAGGTTGGGGCGGACGTCCTGGACCGGTCGGAGAGGGGAGCGTTCGTGGATCGCCCGGTACAGGCCCATGCCGTCCAGGACGCTCGGGCCGTCGGGCTGCCGGCCCCGGCTGTGCTTCTTCACGCCGAGGTCGTCGTCGTCCTGACTGGTGACGCAGACGAGGAGTGTCCGCTCGCCCTGCGCCGCGGCGTGCGCAGCGAGGTGCGAGGCGACGGTGCTCTTACCGACGCCGCCTTTGCCCGTCCCGATGACTTCCGAGTTCTGGGGAGGTTCGACGAGGTCCACATCGTCATTGAGCATCTGGCGCGCCCTCCTGTGCCTACGGGGACCGCGTCCCGGGGCGGCGCGGCAGCACGCATCCTGACACATGGGGTGGGTGCTGACCCGCTGTTGCCGGGGGAGCTCCCCAATTGGGGAGTCCACGCCGTTGGCCGCTGACGTCAACGTCGCAGGGGAGGACACCCGTTGATCATCAGCCAGGCTCGGCGGACCCTCTGGTGATCTCCGCCACATCGAGCGTGTCGAGCAGTGTGGGGCCATCCGCCCCGCCCCTGGGCCGCCGCGCCGTTCCCCTCCGCCCGGCCAGTCGAATCCCCGCGAGCGCCCTCGGAGCCACCCCCGCTTCCCCCTGCGGACCGATGGTGATCACTTTTCGCAGACGATCTCGCTGGTCTGGCGCCGGAACCGGGCCAACCGTCGGCGCCCCGTGAGAGTGTGAAAGCTGCTCAGGGGATGAAGTTCTGATGTGGGAGGGGCGGCACCAGTGACCGCGGGGAAGACGGCAAAGCCGATGGAACTGACCAGGACGCACCGCATCCTGATCGCGGTCGTGGTGGCCGGCGCCGTCCTCATCGCGGGCATCGGCTTCGCCGGCTCGTACGCCGCCGTGCGCGAGCTCGCCCTGAAGAAGGGCTTCGGCGACTTCTCCCTGGTGTTCCCCATCGGCATCGACGCCGGCATCTGCGTCCTCCTGGCGCTCGACCTCCTGCTGACCTGGATCCGCATCCCCTTCCCCCTCCTGCGCCAGACCGCGTGGCTGCTCACCGCCGCGACGATCGCGTTCAACGGCGCGGCCGCCTGGCCGGACCCGCTCGGTGTGGGCATGCACGCCGTCATCCCCGTGCTGTTCGTCGTCACGGTGGAGGCGGCCCGCCACGCGGTCGGCAGGATCGCGGACATCACCGCCGACCGGCACATGGAGGGCGTCCGCCTCACCCGCTGGCTGCTGTCGCCGGTGCCGACCTTCAAGCTGTGGCGCCGGATGAAGCTGTGGGAGCTGCGCTCGTACGAGCAGGCGGTCGCCATGGAGCAGGACCGGCTGATCTACCAGGCGCGGCTCCAGGCCCGCTACGGGCGGGCGTGGCGGCGCAAGGCCCCGGTGGAGGCGCTGATGCCGCTGCGCCTGGCCCGCATCGGCGTACCGCTCGCGCAGACCGCCTCCGCCGGCCTGACCGCAGCCGGCCTGAGCCCGGTCCTGCTCTCGCGCCCCGAGCCCACGCCCGTGCCGGCGGAGGAGCCGGAGTTGACGGCAGCGGCAGATGTGCCCGAGCTGCCTGCGGCCGCCCAGCCGGCCGTCGAGGAGGTCCCCACCCCCGAAGCGGAATCTCCGGCCGATGCCGAGGAGGCGGCTGCGGAGGCCACGGAGGCGGTGCCCGAACCTGCCGTCGTCGACCTGCAGAAGGCCGGGCGGGACTTCATCGGGCAGTACGGCGTGGTCCCGTCCGCGGAGCAGTTCGCGGCGTTCCTGGCGCGGGACTACGGCCTGACCGATCGGGACACCGGTGGCCTTTTGCCCGATGCCCTGCTGGAGCCAGTGCTCGCTGAGCTCCAGGCCGCAGATGTCGAAGCGGCCGTACCGCCAGCTCCCGTACCGGCGGTCGCGGAGCCGGTGACCGAAGCGCCGGCGGCTGCGGCTCCGGCGTACGAGGAGCAGCCCGGCGCGGGGGAGCCGCACCCCTTCTTCGGGGAGCAGAGCAGTGTCCGCGCACTGTCGCACCCGTCGGCCGAGCCGGTACAGCTGCCCGTCGGAGCGGTTCCCGCGCCGACGGCGTCGGTGACCGACGCGGGCCCGGCCGTGCCCGCGGGCCGTTCGTTCGAGCAGCCCGTCCTCTCGGCGCCGGCCGAGGCGGAGGGCCGGGACTGGGTGGCCGAGGTGGCCGTGTCGGGTGAGGCGACCGCCCGGGTGCCGCGCCAGCAGACCGATGAGGTGCCGGCCGAGGCGGACCCGATCCAGCGCGAAGTCGAGCTGGTGGCTTCCTGGCTGATGGAGGCCGAGGAGGCCGGGAAGAGGCTGTCGGGGGCTGAGGTTGCCCGGCGCCTGGAGGTCTCGCCGAAGACGGGCCAGCGCCGCGTGCTCGAAGCGAAGCAGCACCTGGAGGAGCAGCGTCGGCAGCAGGGCCGGGCGCACCTCCGCTCTGTCGGCAGCAGCTGACCGATTCCGCTTCGGGCACGGTGACCGGTCACCGGCTCCCGATCCCGGTCGGCCCGCGCAGTCGTCCCGCCGTGACCGATCCGGTGCGTGACCGATCGCGCAGCTGGTGCTGTGACCGATGGACGAACCCGCCCACGGCCGGCCCGTGACCGATGACCGGGCCCGCTCGTGACCGATTCCGTGACCGGTGACCGGTGACCGATCGAGGCCCGATCGGTCACCGGTCATGACCGGTCCGCGGCCATCGGTCACCCCTCCGCAGCGCCCTCGCACCCGCCCTCTGGGCAAGCCTTCACCCGGGAATCCCGAGGCTTGCCCACCCCCCAGCCAGGCTTGCCCACAGTTGCATGGACCGGTCACGAGGGGGCTTGCCCAACCCCCCACCAGGCTTGCCCAATCGGTCACGGGAGGCTTGCCCAGCTAGAGGGCAAGCCTCCCATCTGCGCTTTTAGGGCTGTGGGCAAGCCTTCGGGCAAGCCGGTCTGAGGAGTGTGTACGGCACGAGATCCGAAAGGAGACGTGCCGTGCACGACGCTTCGCACCCCGCCGCCGGCGGCGGGTACTTCGACCGGCTGGACGCCGACTGGGCCGCGCTGTGCGCGGACCCGGCCCTGCGCCAGGCGGTGACCGACTGGGTGACCGATGGCCGACTGACCGACGAGGTCGCGGCCGTGACCGATTCCTGGGCCGGCGCCTGGACGCCCGAGCAGCTCCTGGCCGCACTCCGCCCGGCGGCCGACGGCGTGACCGATTCGCTGACCGATGCCGTCCTGCGCGCCCTCTTGGAGCGAGCCGCCGGCCGTGACCGATCCGCCGTGCTCGCCGGTCGCGTGGTCGTCCAGGCGATGCTCCCCGCCGTCTTCCGCATCACCCGCGGGCAGGTCCGTATGACCGGTGGCCGCACCCGCGACGCGGTCGGTCACGTGACCGTGGCCGCCCTCTACGAAGTCGCCCGCTCCGGCCGCATCCACCTCCGCCCCGGCCGGCCCGCCGCCAACCTCACCCTCGACACCCTGCGCCGGGTCCTGGCCGAGCTCGCCGCCGAGCAGGAGCCGGCGGGGGAGGACCTCGGGGCCGCCGAGAAGATCGCCGACCCGGCGCCGGGCCCGTACGACATCGCCCGCGCCCGCACCGTGCGCGCGGCCGCCGCCGAAGCCGGCCTCCACGCGGGCCCGGCCGACGACGCCGCGAGCGCACCGGCCCGGCTGGAGCTCCTGGAGCTCCTCCTGGACGCGGTGCGCGACGGCGCCCTGTCGACCGCGGACGCGCAGGCCTTGGCCTGGCACCACGTCAGCGGCGGCCTCCCGGACGCCGAGGCCGCCGCCCGCGCCGGGACCACGGCCGGCGCCTGGCAGCGCCGGCGCTCGCGGGCCCTGGCCCGCCTCACAGCATCCCTCCAGCCCGAGGCCGCGGCATGAAGGGGACCACCGCCCCGGCCACCGTCCGCTCCCCCCTTTGGAGATGCGCCTTGACCACATCCGCCGCCGCGACGTCGCTGGACGCCGACGAGGAGCGCGTCACCCGCGCCCAGCGTCTGCTCATCCACCTCGGTGCCGCCCTCGTCGCCCACCCCTTCGACACCGGCACCCACGAGAAGCTCCGCGCCTTCCTCGACGAGGACGCCGAGCCCGTCCTCGCCTCGCTCGCCGCACTGAGCCGGCGGCCCGAAGCGGAACTCCGGCGCCGGATCGCGGAGCTGGCCGGCCACACCCTGCGCTCGGCCGGAGGCACGGCATGAGCCCCGTCCTCACCGGCCGCCGCAAGCAGGCCGCCCTGGCCGACCCGCAGCCGCCGGCTGTCCAGGAGACCGGCACCGAGCCGGACGCCGGTTGGGTCGCCGGCTGGTCGACCGGAGCGCAGGCCAACTCGGCGGCCCTGATGCGCTGGCTCGTCTGGGGCCTGATCGCACTCGGGCCGCTCATGGGCACGCTCGCCTACCTCTCCGTCCCGGCCACGTCCGCGGCCCCGGCGCCGAAGACCGCGCCGTCCGCACCGGCCGCGAGCGGCGGACAGGGCGCATCCGGGTTCGCGACCCTCTTCGTCGCCGCCTACCTGTCCGCCGGGCGCGGCGATGAGCCCCGGCTCGCCGCCTACTACCCGCCGGCGGCCAGCATGCAGCTCGATGGCGTCTCCGGCCAGCACCGGGGCGAGCAGCTGACCGTCGTCCGGCTCCGCCAGACCGACAACGCGGTCTGGTCGGTGACGGTCGCGGCCCGCGTCACCGGCGCGCAGCCGACGGCCACCCCGTCCACGCAGCCGGGCGCCTCGCCGAGTCCGGCGGCCGCGGCCGATGCGGTGCGCTACTTCCAGGTGCCCGTGGCCACCGCGCCCGGCGCCGGGGGAGCGACCGCGTACACCGCGCTCGCGCTGCCGGCCGAGGTCGCCGCCCCCGAGCGGGCCAAGGGCCCGGAGCTGGTCTACGGCGCGATGCGCCCGGCCCTGCCCACCGACCCGCGCACTCAGGCCGTCACGAGCTTCCTGACCGCCTACCTCACCAAGGGCGGCGCCGAGCTCGACCGCTACCTCGCCCCCGGCACCCGCCTGACGGCTCCGTCCCCGGCCCCGTACTCCGGCGTTGCGGTCGACCAGCTCGCGGTCGAGGGCGAGACCGGCGGCGAACCGGTCGTCTCCGTCCCCGGCGACGGCACCGCCCTGCGGCTGCTGGTCACCCTGCGGGCGACCGGTCAGGACGGGGTGCGCCTCCCGCTCACCTACGCCCTCACCCTCAAGGCCCGCGCCGGCCGCTGGGAGATCGCCAGCCTCGACGGCGCCCCGGCCCTCTCCTCACAGACTCCGGCCCCGGCTGCCTCCGGCGCCCCCGGTCCGGTACCCACCCCCACCGCATAGAAGAAGGAGCACTGTCATGCACGAGACCGTCACGCTGGCCGCGGGCTGGATCCAGACCGGCACGGGGATCGGCACCGACATCAAGGCCCTGATCTTCGACGTCGCCATCCCGGCCCTGTGCGGGATCTTCGTCGTGGTCGTCGGCTGGAAGACGAAGGCACCCGGCCCGACGATCATGGCCGTCATCTTCGCGGCGATCGTCTGGGGCCTGTCCGCCAACATGGGCGCCCTCAAGAACAAGACGACCGAGGACATCGTCCAGTACCAGTCCGGCCCGAACGCCGCACGGACCGACCAGTGAACGAGGCCACCACCGGAACCGGCGGGGGAGAGCTGGACTTCGAGCTCATCGGCCGCTGCTACACCAAGGCCAGGCGCGCGCCGCTGGTCCACGGGGTGATCCGGGACGTCAACGGCGGCCGGGGGATCCGACTGCCCGGCGGCCCCTACACCCTGACCCAGCTCGCCGGGATCGTCGCCACCGTCGCCGCCCTGATCCTGACCCGCCCCGTCTGGGGCGGCAACGGCTGGCTCGACGTCGCGGTCCTCCTGGTGCTGCCCGCGGTGGTGGCCTTCGTCCTGCGCCACCTCCACATCGACGGCCGCAACCCCGCGGCCGCCCTGCTGAGCATCGCCCTGATGCTGGCCGCGCCGAGGCGCGGCCAGCTCCGCGGCCGTACCTACCGGACGCCCCGGCCCACCCGCGGAGACACCCGCATCCACCTCCCCGCCGAGGAACCCTCCGCCGGCGCCCCGCAGAGCGATGCCGCCCCCGCACCCGAGCCCCGCCCCAGGCCGGCCCGCCACCGGCCTCCGGCGCCCGCCGCCCAGCCGCCGACACCCGCCGGGCCTTCCACGTCCGCCGCACCTGCCGCGCCGGTGGCCTCGGGGGTGCAGGCCCTGCTCGCCCGCCGCGCCCCCACGAACCGCACCTGATTGGAGACCTGACGATGCGCCTGCCGATCCGGCACGTCCAGAACAACCTGATCTTCACCACCCACGGCACCGTCTGGGCCGTCTGGCGCGTCGCCGCGACCAACTACTCCCACGCCCCCGCCGTCGTGAAGAAGCGCCGCCTCAAGGCCCTGGAGGGCCTGTTCAAGGCGATGACCGGCGAGCCGATGCTCATGAGCCTGTGCCCGCAGATCGACCCGACCGCCGTGGTCCGCGCCATGGTCGACGACATCGACCTGGAGCGCGCGCCGCGCTACGAGAGCCTCGGCCACGCGGTCCTGGACCAGCTGGAGGACATGGAGCTGACCGGGCGCACCGACTGGCTCGCGCTCCCGCTGCCCCCGCTGAACCAGAAGGACGCGGTGCTCTCCGCGTTCCGGGCGGCGCGGGCGGAAGTCTCCCTGCAGCTCGGGCTGATGCCCGCGGTCGTCACCGACGCCGAGGTGCGCCGGCGCCTGGAGCAGGCCCAGCGGATCCAGGCCCAGTGGCCCACCGGGGTCTCGATGAGGCCGGCGTCCGAGGCGGAGATCCTGTGGATCTACGGCCACTCGGCCCGCCGCGGGCTCGCCGAACCGTTCCTCCCGGACGGCACCGAGACCCCGGTCCACGGCCGGGGCCGCAACGTCGCGGCGCTGGGGGAGATCCTCGTCGGCGAGGGCGGTATCGACTTCACCAGCGGGCCCGCGCTGCCGGCGAACCCCTTCACCCGGCGGTTCCTCCAGGTCTCCTCCGAGTGGGGCGACTCCTACCAGGCCCTCCTGGCGCTCTCCGAGATGCCCGAGGCCTTCGCCCTCCCCGGCGCGGCCTACCTCCAGCAGCTCGACGACCTGGCCTACCCCGTCGACTGGACCGCCCGCCTGGTCATCGTCCCCGGCTCGAAGGCCGAGCCCAAGGTTCGCAAGCGCGCCCGCCACCTCAAGGCCCAGGCCGCCGAGTACGAAGGCGACCCGGCCGGCCCGCCCGCCGCCGTCGCCCGCAACCAGCAGGACAACGAGGAGTATCACGAGCGGCTGACCGCGAACCGGCGCGAGGTGGAGATCCGCGCCATGGTCACCCTCGCCGTCTGGGGCGACAGCCCCGACGACGCCATGGACCGAGCGGCCGCCCTCGCGAGCGACTTCGGATCCACCGACTACACCTTCTCCCGCCCGGCAGGCGAGCAGGCCAACCTGTGGCAGGCGATGCTGCCCGGCTGCCGCACCCCCCGCGTCATGGCCGGCTACGCGCAGATCCTCCTCGCGCGGGACTTCGCGATGGCCATGCCCTGGTGCGGCTCCCAGCTCGGCGACGAGCGAGGCGGCCTCTACGGCCTCCAGGTCGCCTCCGGCGGCGCCCGCCCCGTCCTGATCGACCCCGCCCGCGGCCCCCGCGAGAACGCCTCCGCCTCCATGGCCTGGCTCGGCGAGCTCGGCGCCGGCAAGTCGGTCGGCATGAAGGGAGCCGTCTACAACGTCCTCGCCCGCGGCCACCAGCTCGGCCGCCCCGGCTCCCGCGGCCGCGCCGTCATCGTCGACCGCACCACCGACCAGGAATGGGCGCGGTTCGCGAAGGCCTGCCCCGGCACCACCCAGCTGATCCGCATCGACCACACCGCCGAGGTCTCCCTCGATCCGCTCCGCCTGTACCGGGAATCCAGCCCCGAGGTCGCGGCGCGCTTCACCGAGTCCTTCCTGACCCTGCTGCTCGGGGTGCGGCCGATGGACCTTGAAGGCGTGGCCCTGTCGGAGGCGGTCCAGGCCGTCCTGTCCCGGCCGGAGCCGTCCATGCGCGCCCTGATGGAGGAGCTCACCGCGCGCGGCGCCGGTGACGCGGCCGCGCAGGGCCTGGCCCGCAAGCTCGCCTCGGTCGCGCGCAAGGACCTCGCGCGGGTGGTGTTCGACGAGACGCTGCCGGTCGTCGACACCCAGCGCGCCGACAGCGTGGTCTTCCTCGTCAGCGCGCTGCAGCTGCCCAAGAAGTCCGAGCTCGCCAGCGAGCACCGCGTCCAGCGGCTGGAGTTCGAGAAGGTGCTGGGCCGGGCCCTGATGTACCTCATCGCCGCCGTGTCCCGCGAGACCGCGATGCGCAGCAGGGACGAGTTCGCGGTCACCGTCTTCGACGAGTGCTGGTGGCTGACGAGCTCGGACGAGGGACTGGAGCTGCTCCTGGAGCTGCTGCGCGACGGCCGCAAGCGCAACGCCGCCGCGTACGTCGGCAGCCACGACGCCAACGACATCGGCCCGTCCGACAGCGAGAAGGGCGTCATCGTCCGCGGCCTCATCCCGCACCGCTTCATTTTCCGTCAGACCAGCCGCACCCTGGCCGCCCGCTCCCTGGAGTTCCTCGGCGTGGACGCCACCGACACCGAGCTGCTGGACCTGGTCACCGGTGGGCTCTCGCCGCTCGGCCTGCCCGAGGACCAGCGCCGGGCCCGCGCGGGGGAGTGCCTCTACCGCGACCTGGCCGGCCGCATCGGCCTCATGCGCGTCCTCATCCCCCGCGACCGTGCCATCGAGCGCGTCATCCACACCACCCCGACGAGCGAGCAGGCGGCGGCATGAGGACCCCGCGCGCTCCGTTCAAGCGGCTGCGCCTGCTCGGCACCGCCCGACTGCGCCTCGCCCTGCTCGTGGCGGCGCTCGCCGCGACCGCCTTCACGATGCTCACCTCGCTGCCGGCGCTCGCCGAGCCGAGCCCGACCCCGACGCCCACCAGCCCCCCGACGAGCAACCCCCTCACCCCGAACCCGCCCGGGACGCGTACACCGACCCCGGAGGAGCTCGCCGAGATCGAGAAGATCATCGCCGACCTCAACAAGCGGCTCTCCGACAGCATGCAGGAGGCGTACCTCAAGGCGGAGGAGGAGCGCCTGCGCGCGCTCCTGCCCGACGAGGGCGGCGTCCTGGCAGTCTTCAACGTCACCGACGAGCGGAACCTGCCGATCTCCGCCTACACCGTCAAGAGCGACACCGGGGGCCTGACCGACTGGGACCTCGGGATCCAGAACCTGATCACCGAACTCGCCTTCATGATCACGAAGTGGGTCATCGCGTTCTGCTGCTGGCTCATCGTCTGGGCCCTGGGGTTCGGCCTCGCCAAGCTGCTCCTGGCGCCGGTCCTGTCCGTCGCCAACTCCCTGCACACCCAGGTCATCCTGCAGATGGGGCTGCCGTCCCTGTTCCTGTCGGTGTGCGCGCTGATCGCGGTCATCCGCATCTTCTTCGGAGACCGGGCGAAGGGATGGGGCGACGCCGCCCTGTCCCTCCTGATCGCCGCGCTCACCGCCACCCTGCTCTCCTCGCCCCCGCAGCTCCTCCTCGGCGAGCAGGACGGCGCCGTCGCCGCCGCCCGCGGCCTGGCCCTCGAAGTCGCCGACATCATCCTCGACGCCAACCCCGGCCCGAAGGAGAAGGCCCCCGACGACGAAGACTCCGCCAGCAGCCGCGCGCTCTCCCGCCCGCTGACCAACGCGCTCACCGACGCCTTCATCGTCAAGCCGGCCATGCTCCTGCAGTACGGCCGGGTCTTCGAAGGCGACTGCGCGAAGAAGTACTCCGACACCAAGATCACGCAGCTCGCCTACGACCGCGCGATGAACAAGCAGATGGAGACGCTGAAGAAGTACAACTCCTACCGGGCCTGGATCGACCCCACCGGCGCGCAGATCACCGAATGGACCCTGCCCCTGGCCAAGCAGTGGGCCCTGGACCACTTCGGCAACCCGCCCATGGAGCAGTTCGAGAAGGACTGCGTCAAGGGCGACGTCCAGGCGGCCAAGCGCGCCTCGATGGACAAGGTAGGCGGCGCGATCTTCCTCCTCGTCGCGGCGCTGATCGTCACCGTGCTGATCGCCGGGCTCACCGGCAGCTTCCTCGTCGCGCAGTGCCGCATCGCCTGGGACGCCGTAAGGGCCGAACCGGCGCTCGTGGCCGGCCTGCTGCCCGGCGCCGGCCGCGGCTACCTGTGGGACTGGGCGGCCTCCGTCCTGCACTCCCTCGGGCAGCTCCTCGCGTCCATCATCGGCCTCGCCGTCCTCATCCTCATCGTCCAGGCCGTCCTCGACCCCGTGCAGCAGGACTGGGGCAACGAACTCACCCTGCGCTTCCTGGCCGTGGACATCGTGTGCATCGGCGCGATCAAGAAGCGCAAGGCCCTCACCGTCAAGTCCAAGCAGGCAGCGGCCAAGTGGCGCGACAAGATGTCCTCCGGCCGCATCGGCGGAACCAACGGCAGCGCACTCGCCCCGTCTTCCACCCCGGTGGTAAAGAACCAGTCGATCGCGCGCAAGGTCACCCGCGGCGCGGTCCGCACCGCGATGGTCGGCGTCGCCGTGGCCTCGGGCAACCCGATCGCCGCCCTCGGCTACGCCACGAGCTCCAGCGTCAGCACCGTCGCGCTGATGAACCGCATCCAGTCCGGCGGCAACGGCGGCGGCCGCCGTCCGGCCCGGCCCGCTGGCCAGCCCCAGCCCCAGCCCCAGCCCCAGCCCCAGCCCCAGCCCCAGCCCCAGCCCCAGCCCCAGCCCCAGCCGGGTAACGCCGGCACGCCGGGCCAGACACCCCCTGTCCCTCCGCAGAACCCGCCCGCGCAGCCGCCCGGCTCCCCGGCCCACCAGCTCCCCGGCGGCCCCGCGCACAACCTCGCCACCAGCAGCCAGGCGGTCACCGTTCCCAATCAGCTCCCGGGAGGCCCGGCGGTCAACCTGGCCAACGGCAACAGCCAGGCGCCCACCACACCGAACCAGCCCAACGCGCAGGCCACCAGGCGTCACCAGCCCCGCCACCAGGTCCCCACCCAGCCCGCGAACTCGCCGCGCCAGCAACAGCTGCGCCAGCGCCTGGACCGTGGCACCCCCCGCCAGCCCGGCACGCGCCGGGTTCCGGCCGCGACCCCGCGGCGGCCCAGCGACGCGACCCTGAGCCGTAACGAGGAGCGGGAGCTGAACCTGCGTCGCCGTCGGCAGCGCCGGTCATGAAGAAGAAGTTCAAGGGGTGGCTGGCCGGCCTCGCCGGCCTGCTCGGCCTGGCGCTCGTCCTGCTCGCCGCCGTCGGCGCCCACGTGGCCGGCCTCGGCCAGAGCGAGGCCGAGGCCGCCGCGGCGGCCAGCTGCCCCGCCGGCGGGCAGCCTGGCCTCGACCCGGACACAGCCGAGATAGCCCGCAAGGTCAAGGAGATGCTCGCCGGCAGCGGCGACGTGAACGTGCCCGGCCTGTCCGAGCCCAAGAAGCAGATCCCCAATGCCAAGGTCATCGTCGCGACCGGCATCCAGAAGCGGGTGCCGGCCCGCGGCCAGGTCGTCGCCCTCGCCACCGCCCTCCAGGAGTCCACCCTGATCAACCTCGACCACGGCGACCGCGACTCTCTCGGCCTGTTCCAGCAGCGCCCCTCACAGGGCTGGGGAACCCGCGAGCAGATCATGGACCCCGTCTACTCCTCCGGGAAGTTCTACGACGGCCTGGTGAAGATAAAGGACTGGGAGCAGATGCCCGTCACCGTGGCCGCGCAGAAGGTCCAGCGCTCCGGATTCCCCGACGCGTACGCCAAGCACGAGCCGCTCGCGACCGCCCTCCAGCAGGCCATCGCCCCCACCCTCGGCGCCGCCCCCGCCGGCCCCATGCCGGGCCAGCCCGGCATCGGCGGCTTCGGCCCGGGACGGTGCGCCGGACAAGGCGGCGGCAACGTCGACTTCGGGAACATCCCGCCCGGGTCCCTGCCCGAGGGCTACCAGATCCCGGCGAACGCGCCGATGCAGGTGCAGACCGCGATCCGGTGGGCGCTCGGCCAGCTCGGCACCATGTACCAGTGGGGCGGCAGCTGCACCAACCCCCACGGCCCCAACGCCTCGGAGCGGTGCGACTGCTCCTCCCTGACCCAGCGCGCGTACGGTGTGGCCGGCAAGGAGATCACCCGCACCACCTACACCCAGATCAACGACGGCCACGTAGTCCCCACGAACGCGATCCAGCCGGGCGACCTGCTCTTCGCCGTCGGCTCCGCCTCCCGCCCCGAGCACGTCGCCCTGGCGATCGGCTACGGGTACGTGGTGCACGCGCCGAAACCGGGCCGCGTCGTGGAGGTCGTCAAGCAGGACAGGTTGGGCCCGATCCTTCTGGTCGTGCGCGTCGTCTGATGAAACGACGGTGCCCGGCCCGGACGTCCGCGGGGCGGGCACCGGTCAACTCGGTCAGCGCGGGCACCAGCAACCCCCAATCGTCAAGGAATCGCAAAGCATTCGGGCGCGGTGTCTGGATCGGCCTCGAATTCTTACTTGGTCCAGGTGAAGGGCTTCTTCCCACCACCCTGGAGGAACCGTGCACCACACCGCCCCGCCCCGGCCGACCCCTGGCCGGCCGACATGAACCTCCCGGACCTCCCGGTCGACGAGCTCCTCGCCCAGCTCCAGGCCGTCCTGAGCGCGGCCGCGCCGTACCTGGTCGCCCTCGGCGTGCTCGGGGCGGCGGTGTGGGTGTGGTGGACGATCCGGCGCGCGGCACTCGTCCGGGAAGCGCTCGCCGACCGAGTCCAGGTCGAGGTCATCCCGACCGCCACCTTCGACCCCGGCGAAGGGGAAGTCGGACGCTGGGCCCGCCAGCTCGGCCGCGTCCACCACGCGGCTGACGGCGTCCCGGCCCGTGGCTCCGCGGTACGCCTGCGGTACACCGCCGTGGAGGGGAAGATGCGCTGCTACATCGAGGGCCCGGCGGCCGCGGCCGCGGTCCTGAACATGCCCGGCTTCGCCGAGGTCGAGGTCCGCACCCAGCACGGCCAGGCCGACATCCGCCCCGTTCACTTCACCGGCCCGGGAGGAACTCCGTGACCGCCGTCATCTCCCTGGCCAAGCCGGCGCAAGTAGCCGCCGCTCCGGCGAGCGCGCGCCGGTACGTGCAGCGCGCCGAACTCGCCCTGGGCCTGCCCGACTACAAGGCCCTCGCCTCCCTCGGCCTGAACCCCGACCCGCTCCAGCAGCTGGCCGCCGCCATGGCCTCCGTCCGCACCGAAGACGGAGAGAAGGCCGAAGCCGTCTTCGACCTGGTCCCGGTCTCCGAGCAGCGCCTGGCCCGCCGCCGCCGGCGCCTGATGGCCCGGGCCGCCCGCCGGGGCCCCTCCGCGTACGGCGAGCGCCTCACCGGCGGCCTCGGCGGAGGCGGCTTCTGGGGCTCGATGACCTCTGCCTGGTCCGGCGGCGCCGGGGCCTCCAACCGCGCGGAGCGGATCCCGCGGCAGACCGACCTGCGCGACGGCGTCGGCAAGCTCGAACCGGGCGCGGGCGCCGTGTTCGCGGTACAGATCCTGCTGCGTACCGAGGCCGCGCACCCGCAGCTGGCCCTGGCCCGGATGCACCAGCTGATCGCCGCGCTGTCCATGACCTCGGGGGAGAACTACCTCAAGACCCACCGGCCCCGGCGCTGGTCCATCGGCCGCTTCGAGCGCCGCTTCGCGACCGGCGAGTTCGCACCGCGCCGCCGGCAGTGGCTGACCGTGCCCGAGCTGGCCGGCTGGCTCAAGCCCCCGACGGTGAAGTGCACCGCCTCCAGCGTGGTGCGCTCCGGCGGCCTGGTCCCGCCGGCCCCGGCAGACCTGCCCGTCTACACCGGTCAGCGCGACCTCATCCCGCTCGGCGCCGTCGTCTACCCCGACGGCCGCGAGCGGATCGCCGCCGCACGCGTGCAGGACCTCCTGTTCGGCCTCCAGCTCGGCAAGGCCGGCCACGGCAAGACCGAGGAAGCCCTCGTGCAGTGCATCGCGATGGCGCACTCGGGCTACGGCTGCTGGTTCCTCGACCCGCACGGCGAGGGCTGGGCCCGCGCCAAGCCCTACCTCGCCCACCCGGACATTCTCGACCGGCTCTGGGAAATCAACCTCGCCAAGGCCGACCCGGACCAGCCCGTCGTCTCCTGGAACCCCCTGTCGATGGAGGGGCGAACCCAATCCGACGTCCAGGACATCGTCCGCTCCGTCACCGAGGGCATCGCCGCAGCCCAGGACTGGGGCGACAACGCCCCGCGCGCCCGCACGATCCTGGCCCGGGCCTCCCAGGCCCTGGCCCTGCTCAACCTCCAGGCCGTCCAGGCCGGCCACCCCGAAGCGCAGTGCACCCTCTTCCAGCTGCGCACCTGGCTCACCGACGAGGACTGGCGCGAGCGGCTCCTGCCCAAGCTCCCGGCCCGCGTCCGCGCGTACTGGGAGACGACCTTCCCCAAGCTCGGCCCGGACGCGGTGCCCACCGTCACCTATGCCATCGACCGCCTCGACACCAGCCAGAGCCTCCAGGGCTTCTTCGGCAGCCCCCGCTCCGCGTACGACGTCCGCCACGCGATGGACACCGGCAAGGTCGTCTTCGTCTGCCCGTCCGGCAGCGAGAGCGACGCCCTCGTCAGCTGCCTGCTCATCCACGACCTGCACCGCGCCGGCCTCTCCCGGCAGGACACCCCGCGCGAGCAGAGGAAGACGTTCTGGGCCTGGGGCGACGAGCTCACCGCGCTCGACAGCAGCAGCAAGGGCTTCCTCGCCGCCATCGCCGAGCAGCTGCGCAAGTACGAGGTCCGCTTCATCGGCATGACGCAGATGGTGCTCCGCCTGTCCGCCATCACCCGCCAGGCCCTGCTGCAGAACCAGAGCTGGCTGAGCACCTGTGCCGCGGACTACGACGAGGCCGCCTTCGTCGCCAAGCGCTGGAACGGCCACGTCAGCCCGGAGACGATCACCGAGCTCCCGAAGTACCACTACGTGATGTCCGTGAATCTCAACGGCGCCCGCACCACACCCTTCCGGGTCCGCGGCCTGCCCGTGGACCAGATCTTCGCGCACTACGAGAACCCGGCCGGCATCCCCGCCCTCGACCAGGCGATCGACACCAACCTCAACCGCCGTCCCCTCGGCGACATCCTCGCCGACCTCGAAGAGCTCGACGCCGTCGTCGTCGCCCACCACACCGGGCGGCGCCCCGGCGGTCCGAGCACCGGCGACCCCACCAGCGTCATCGACTAGAAGAAGGCGAGAACCTCATGCCCTACCCGCACTCCGCCCCCACCGGGCTGGGCCAGGTCGCCCAGCAGGCCGCCCAGGTCCTCTACCAGCACCGCCTGGTCTCCACCATGCAGCTGCACCGGCTCATCACCCCGCACCACACCCGCTCCGAGTTCCTGCGCCGACAGCTCCACACCCTCCGCCAGGCCGGCTTCGCCGAAGCCGTCGGCCGACGCAGCGCCGGCCAGACCCAGCTGCTGTGGTGGCTCACGGAGAAGGGAGCCCAGTCCGTCGAGGCCGTCGGCCTGCTCCAGCCGCGCGCCTACCGGATGAGCCAGGAGGCCGCCCTCGGCCCACTGCAGGAACACACCCTCGCCGTCGTCGAGACCGGAGCGGCCTTCGTCGAGCACGCCCGCCGCCTGGGCCACGAGTGCGGGCCCCTGGACTGGTCACCCGAGATCGCCCACTACTACCGCGACGAGGCCCGGCCGGGGGAGGAGCTGTGCCTCGTCCCGGACGCCGTCCTCAACTACGTCCACACCGCCGGCAAGCAGCGCACCCTGCTCACCTTCTTCGTGGAAGTCGACCGGACCCAGATGACGATCGCCCGCCTCGCGCAGAAGCTGCACGCCTACGCGGCTTACCACGAGTACGCACCCCAGCCCCAGGCCGCCAAGGGAGCCCGCGGGCCCCGGCGCCAGGCCGCGATGCCGGCCTGGCGATACCGCTACCCCGCCTTCCCCCGGCTCCTTCTGGTGTTGGCCGGGGCCTCCGAGGACCGCCTCGCCCGCCGGATCGCCGACCTGCGCAGCCTCGCCGCCAGCGACCCCGCGCTCGCCTCCACCCCGCTGCGGGCCGCCGTCACCACCCTGGACCAGCTCCGCGCACACGGCCCTTTCGAGCCCGTCTTCACCCCGATCCTCGGCCCCGCGGAACCCGTGGACGCCTGGATCAGGGGCCCAGTGGCGGCTGCTGCCTGAGAAGGCCGAGAGGGGCGGGAAGCCTGGCCTCCCGCCCCTCTCAACGTGCATCTTTCCTGTGGAGCACAGTGTGATGAAGTCCCGCGCCGATCACCTTTCCCAGAGGGAAACGTGTCGTGCAGTGAGCATCGTCATGCTGTGCGCCTGAGCGGCACTACGTTGCTCCGCTCCGGCTCGGCCACCGGGCCGAGACCGTAATACGTGACGTTGCCGTGGCGCTGGGCCACCCGCAGCCAGCCGGCCTTCGTGAGCACCGGTAGCTGCTTGCTGAACGTGGTGCGGTTCATGTCGATCGCCTCGGCGATCTCCTGCCCCGTCATCACCACGCCGTAGTCGAACTCCGGGTCCTTCCGCGCGGTCAGGTAGAACGCCACCACCCGCATCTGGGGATGCGGCAGGGACAGAGTCCGACTCAGAACGACGGGGTCGATCCCATCGCCGACGAGCGGGTAGCTGCTCATGCTGTGCGTCCTTCCTTCTCCGGCATTCCGGGGAGTACAGGCAAACGGTACGAGGCAGCGTCCTGCTGCTGCTGCTCACCGCCCGCCCGTGAGGCGTGGTGTGCGGTCGCCCGGTAGTAGATGGTTCGCCCGTGTCGCTCGGCCTCGAAGAGCCATCCGCCCTTGGTGAGCTTCTTGATCGACGATGCCACGGTTCGGGTCGTGATGCCGAGGTAGTCGGCCATCTTCTGCCGGGGCCAGCGCAGTACGTCTCCGCGCTTCTCGGGACCGTGCACATGAAGAGCGAGCACGTCCCGGTCCGCGGGCGTCAGCCCGGACTCCTTGCTCAGGATGGCAAGGCCGGTTCGGTTGCTTACTGCAGTGAAGCCTCCTGGGAAGTTGTAGGGGGTGGTCGTCCGTGAGTCGGCGTCCAGTTCTTCGAGCTCCTGGATCACGCCGGTGTCGCGGTCGGCGAAGCGCCGTACGCGCGCGGGTTGTGCCGGCATGGCAGCGAGGCGCACCTTTCCCCTCGGGAACAGTAATCCGAAGATCATTGCACGACACTGTTCCTCAGAACAACACTGCGCGCGTCCCCCGATCTCGGTTGTTTCTAGGGCAGTTCGGACATCGAAGAATGATGAAACCAGAGACACCTCACTGTGCTCAGTGAGCACATCTCTACGTCTCTCGCTTCATCATGTAATGCAGTCAGAGACCCTTCAGCGGAGGGCGTTTACGCAGGTCAGATGCCATTTCGCTTCGGCGCCCTCTATATGCGGTGTACCTGAGCAGGACTCACCAACCCTTGCCCCCGCTGTTGGTGCCCGTGCATCCGCCCGCCGCACGCGCTCCACAACCGCCAGCAGGGACGGGGAGCCTCTGCTCCTGCCGCCCCGGCAGTCCTGGGCCACATCGGACCTACGGCCCGATACCCGGGGGGACCAGCCCCCCGGACCCCCCGCCAGCGCCCAGGCCGCGCTGGACCGGCCGTGGCGGGGGGGGGGGGCCCCCCCCCCCCCCGCCCCCCCCGGGCGCCGCCCCCCCCCCCCCCCCCGCCCCGCCCCCCCCCCCCCCCCCCCCCCCCCCCCGCCCGCCGGCGGGGCCCCCCCCC
>NZ_JBHXTC010000032.1:0-7188 GCF_042677605.1 Streptomyces sp. NPDC127106
GAGTTCTCAAGGAACGGACGCTTCCTTTGTACTCACCCTCTCGGGCTTTCCTCCGGGCTTTCGTTCTTCGTTTCCGACTCTATCAGACTCTTTCGGGCCTGACCCCCAGTCAGCGGGGTTTGTCTTTCGGGCTGTTGGGCCCTTCCGACTCCCAGAACTCTAGTGGATTTCCCGGTCGATTCCTAATCGGCCTTCGAGAATGAATTCGGGTACGCCAAATTCACTCCCGGTGGGAGATCGTGCTGAGTTGGGTGCCGCAACGAGGCGGCGGGATGGTTGCCACCAGAACCTTTCGGCTCTTCGACAACCCACAGAACTTTACGGATCGCGAGGGGCCGTGTCAACCCTCGCGAGAGCGGGTCCGTCAGCTGCGCGACTGGAGGTCCTCCACGCGGTCCAACAGGCGCGTCAGCATGTCGCCCAGTCGGCCGCGTTCCTCCGTGGAGAGGTCCTGGAGCAGGTCCTCCTCGAAGAGGGTGGCCGCGCGCATGGCGTCGAGCCACTTGCTGCGGCCCTCGTCGGTGAGCTCCACGATGACGCGGACCCGGTTGGACTCGTCGCGCTCGCGCGTGACCAGCCCCTCCGCCGTCATGCGGTCGATCCGGTGGGTCATCGCCGCCGGCGTCAGGCCGAGCTGCTTCGCCAGTTCGCTCGGGCCCATCCGGTACGGGGCCCCGGAGAGGACGAGGGCCTTGAGCACCTCCCACTCCGCGTTGCTGATGCCGAGGGCCGCGGCCTGGCGTCCGTACGCGACGTTCATGCGGCGGTTCAGGCGGCTGAGCGCCGAGACGACCTTCTCCACCTGGGGATCGAGGTCCTGGAACTCGCGCTGGTAGACGGCGATCTGCTCGTCGAGGGTCGGCTCGTGGACGGACGCAGTGCCGTCGGGGGTGTCACCCATGGTCCGAAGTATCGCATGAAGCCGTTGGCGTCTAACTCCTTCAATGTGTACTCTTAAGCATCGAACTTTAGGTGTGAAGTCTTCAGGCTTCAGCTATCAGGGCAGGTGAAAAGTGACCAAGGTGATGGGCGCCGCGATGCGGCGGATCCAGGCCGGCAACGCGCTGACCGCGTTCGGCATCGGCTTCACGGTTCCGTTCCTCTACATCTACGTGGCGCAGGTGCGCGGGCTCGGCTCGATGGCTGCCACGAGCGCGTTCGTGGCCTTCGCCGTGAGCGCGCTGGTCGCGCTGCCCTTCACCGGTCGGGTCATCGACCGCCGCGGTCCCGTCCCCGTGGTCATCGGCGCGGCCGTCGCCGCGTCCGCCGGTGCGCTGGCGCTGGGGCTGTCCACCGGCATCGTGCCGATCCTGCTGTCCGCGCTGGCACTCGGCGCCGGGCAGGCCGTCATGCAGCCCGCACTCGCCACGATGATCGTGTGGTGCTCCACACCCGCCACCCGGACCAGGGCCTTCGCCCTGCAGTTCTTCATGCAGAACCTGGGACTGGGCATCGGTGGCCTCATCGGCGGCCAGATCGTCGACGAGAGCCGGCCCGCCAGCTTCACCCTGCTGTTCGGCATCGAGGCCGTGATGTTCCTGGTCCTGGCCGGCGTCATCCTCACCGTACGGATGCCGCACGCGCCCAGCATCAAGGACGCGATGCCGAAGGACCCCGCGCAGGCGGGCGGCGCGTGGAAGCGGCTCGCGCAGCACAAGACGATGGTCCAGCTCCTGGCCCTCGGCTTCGTGGTCTTCTTCGCCTGCTACGGGCAGTTCGAATCGGGGCTGGCCGCCTTCGGCACCGAGGCCGCCCGGATCTCCCCGTCCACCCTCGGCTTCGCCCTGGCGGCCAACACCGGCGCGATCGTCCTCGCGCAGTTCGCGGTGCTGCGGCTCGTCGAGAAGCGCCGGCGGTCGCGGGTGATCGCCCTGGTCGGCCTGATCTGGACGGTCGCCTGGTTGATCGCCGGGTTCTCGGGCCTGGGGCACGGTAGTGCCGTGATGGCCGCCGCCGCGTTCATCACCACGTACGCACTCTTCGGGATCGGTGAGGCGATGCTGTCGCCGACGCTCGCGCCGCTCGTCGCCGACCTGGCGCCGGAGGGCTCGGTGGGCCAGTACAACTCGGCCTTCGCACTGGTCAAGCAACTCGCGCTGGCGCTGGGTCCGCTGGGCGTACCGCTGGGTGCGGGGGTGCCGATGCTGTACATCGCGGTGTTCGTCGTGGTGTCGCTGGGCATCGCCTGGCTGGCGCTGCGGCTCGGCTCGCAGCTGAGCCCCGGACAGGACCGGCCGTCGCTGGCGAAGGCCGAGCCGGTGGCGGCGGGCGGGGCGAAGACCGCCGGCGGTGCCGGAGCGCAGGCTCCGGCGGGTGCCGCCGTGGTCGGTGCGGAGCCCGTGGCCGCGTAGCGTACGTATATACGTATGTGTGTACGAGGGAGGCTCGGTCCTGGGACCGGGCCTCCCTCGCCCGTTCCCGCTACTTGTCCGGCAGGGCGAACTCGCACCAGACGGCCTTGCCGCCACCCGGGGTGCGGCGGCAGCCCCAGGACGAGGCGATGGTGGCGATGATCGAGATGCCGCGCCCGGTCTCGTCGCCCGGTTCGGCGCGGCGGCGCCGGGGCAGGTGGTCGTCGCCGTCGGTGACCTCCACGATCAGTCGGCGGTCGGTGCGGCGCAGCCTCAGGCGCATGGGCGGGGTGCCGTGCTGGAGGGAGTTCGCCACGAGCTCGCTCGCGGCCAGGACCCCCAGGTCGCACAGCTCGACCGGGAAGCGCCAGGAGGTGAGGACGCCCTGGGCGAAGGCGCGGGCGCGCGGGGCGGCCTCGACGCCTCCGAGGAGGTCGAGGGCGGCGTTGTGGAAGAGCTCGGCGTCGGCTCCGGTGCGGTGCGGCTGCTGGAGGACCATGACGGCGACGTCGTCGTCGTGGTCGGCGTCCACGCCGAGCGCGCGCATGAGGCGGTCGCAGATGACGGCCGGGGTGCCCTGGGCTCCGGCGAGGGCGCGTTCCAGGGCGGCGACCCCCTCGTCGATGTCCTCGCCGCGGCGTTCGACGAGGCCGTCGGTGTAGAGGACGGCGGTGGAGCCGGGGCCCAGCGGGATGGTGCCCGAGGTGTGGAGCCAGCCGCCGGTGCCGAGCGGCGGGCCGGTGGGGTCGGCCGCCCGGTGCACGGTGCCGTCCGCGTCGCGCACCAGGATGGGGAGGTGGCCCGCGGAGGCGTAGGCGAGCAGACCCTCGTTGGGGTCGTGGACGGCGTAGACGCAGGTGGCGATCTGGCTGGCGTCGATCTCGGCGGCCAGGCCGTCGAGGAGCTGGAGCACCTCGTGCGGGGGCAGGTCGAGGCGGGCGTACGCGCGGACCGCGGTGCGCAGCTGGCCCATGACGGCGGCGGCGCGGACCCCGCGGCCCATGACGTCGCCGATGACGAGGGCGGTGCGGCCGGCGCCGAGGGTGATGACGTCGTACCAGTCGCCGCCGACGGCTGCCTCGGTGCCGCCGGGATGGTAGGTGGCGGCGATGCGGAGGTCGTCGGGCTGCTCCAGCTCCTGTGGGAGGAGGGAGCGCTGGAGGGTGACGGCGGCTTCGCGCTGGCGGCGCTCGCTGGCGCGCAGGCGCTCGGCGGCTTCGGCGTGGTCGGTGACGTCGGCGAGGTGGATGAGGACGCCGGCGTGGTGGGGATGCGGGTCGGCGTCGGTGTCGGGGGCGGCCTTGGGGAACTCGACCGGGGTGCAGGTGACCGTGTAGCAGTTGCCGCCGCCGGGGGCGGTGCGGTTCTTGGCGGTACGGGGCTTGCCGCTGCGCTGGACCTGGTCGAGGAGCGGGAGCAGGCCGAGCTCGCCGAGTTCGGGGAGGGCCTCGTGGGCGGGTGCGCCGGCGGGGCGGGGACCGAAGCCCGCGGTGTAGGCGTCGTTGACGTAGGCGACGCGGTGCTCGGGGCCGTGGACGAGGGCGACGAGGGCCGGGAGCCGGCCGAGGACCTCGCGTACGGAGAGCTCGTCGAGGGAGGGCACGGCCGGGACGGGACCGCTGCCGGCGCCCTGGCCGGTACCGGGGCCGGGGCCGCCGGCGCTCGGGCCGGTGCCCGTGCCGGAGGCGGTGGGGTCGGCCGGGCCGCCGTCGGGGGCGGTCGTGGGGCGCGCGGCTGCGCCGCGGGCAGCCGGAACGGCGCCTTCGCCGCGCTTCGCCTGGGCGGCGGCATGTTCGGACCGGGCGGCGGCGCGGCGCTGCGTTCCGGGAAACCGGGCGCTCCAGCGCGTGAAGTTCACTGCGTTCAAGCCTCGTGGTGTCGCAAGTGGTCGCGGTCGCTGTCGTCGCTGTATCGCTGGGTGGGTCGGTGGGGGTCGCTGGACGGTGTCACTCTGTGCAGGTGTGAGCACACCTATGGTCACACGTCCAGTGTGGCCGACGGCACTGACAGCGTCAGCCCTGCTTTTCCTGCGGGGGTTCGGGGGCGGGCGGCGGGGGTGGGGGCAAGTGGTGCCGGTGGCCGCCACCGGCGGCGAGTTCGAATTCTGCCCTGGGATGTTCGAGGGAGCCGAGGGAGACGATCTCGCGTGTGAAGAGCCCGGCGAGGGTCCATTCCGCGAGGACGCGCATCTTGCGGTTGAACGTGGGGACCCGGCTGAGGTGGTATGCGCGGTGCATGAACCAGGCGGGATAGCCCTTGAGCTTGCGTCCGTAGACGTGGGCGACGCCCTTGTGGAGGCCGAGGGCGGCGACGGAGCCGACGTACTGGTGCGCGTACTCGGTGAGGACCTCGCCGCGGAGGGACGCGACGAGGTTGTCGGCGAGGACCTTGGCCTGGCGGACGGCGTGCTGCGCGTTGGGGGCGCACTCGCGGCCGGGTTCGGCGGCGGTGATGTCGGGGACGGCGGCGGCGTCGCCGGCGGCCCAGGCGTGTTCGACGTCCTTGACGGTGAGGAAGGCGGTGCAGAGGAGGCGGCCGCGCTCGTTGCGGGGGAGGTCGGAGGCGGCGAGGACCGGGTGCGGTTTGACGCCGGCGGTCCAGACGAGGGTGCGGGTGGGGAAGCGGGCGCCGTCGCTGAGGACGGCGACGCGGTTCTCGCAGGACTCGAGGCGGGTTTCCAGGCGGACGTCGATGCCGCGGCCGCGCAGTTCGCGGACGGTGTAGACGCCCATCTCGGGGCCGACCTCGGGGAGGATGCGGTCGCTGGCCTCGACCAGGACCCACTTCATGTCCTCGGCCCTGACGTTGTGGTAGTAGCGGGCGGCGTAGCGGGCCATGTCCTGGAGCTCGCCGAGGGCCTCGACGCCCGCGAAGCCGCCGCCGACGAAGACGAAGGTGAGGGCGGCGTCGCGGATGGCGGGGTCGCGGGTGGAGGACGCGATGTCCATCTGCTCGATGACGTGGTTGCGCAGCCCGATCGCCTCCTCGACGGTCTTGAAGCCGATGCCGTAGTCGACGAGGCCGGGGACGGGGAGGGTGCGGGAGACGGAGCCCGGGGCGAGGACGAGCTCGTCGTACGCGAGCTCCTGCGGGCCGGTGCCTTCGTCGGCGGTGGCGAGGGTGGTGACGGTGGCGGTGCGCTTGGCGTGGTCGATGCTCCGGGCCTCCCCGATGACGATGCGGCAGCCGGCGAGGACGCGGCGCAGGGGCACGACGACGTGGCGGGGGGAGATCGAGCCGGCTGCGGCCTCGGGGAGGAACGGCTGGTACGTCATGTAGGGGTCGGGGGTGACCACCGTGATCTCGGCTTCGCCGGCTCTGAGCTTCTTCTGGAGCCGGAGGGCCGTGTACATGCCGACGTAGCCGCCGCCGATGAGGAGGATGCGCCGGGGGCCGGACGCGGCGGGGGGTGTGGCGTCCGGGGCGGGGCGCGGGCCCGCGTCCGGGGTGGGACCGGGCGTGGCGGATCCTGCGGCGGAGGTGCCGGGGGCGGCGGAGGTGCCGGAGCTGCCGGGCTCGGCGGAGCTGGCGGGCGTGGTACCGGGGGCCGTGCCTCGGGAGTTGGCTGCCTTCACCATCCCATGACGCAACGTGGCCGGGAGTTTGTCCACAGGCCTGACAAATTGTGTGACCGGAGGGGGCGGTGGGACAGGGCACTCGGACGGCCCAGGAGGGGGTGGAGTTCCGCAGGTCAGAGGGTGCGGAGAGGGGGGTTCCGGAGGCTCGGATCGGAAAAGTGGGGGCGAATGCTCCGATCGGGCGGCGGTCGGTCGGGGGCTGCCTCTTCTGAATTGACTCTGGCTCAACTATGTTCGTATCTCGTCGAGGAGTGAGACCGGGGCCACTGACCGTGGCCAACCTCGACACAAGGCGGGGAAGTCTCCGGGGGGAGACAAGCGATTACCGGGGGATACATATGAACATGTCCGATTTCCATGGTTCTGCGACCGCGCTCTCGAGCGAGAGCAACGGCCGTGTGATGGCCGGCGGCACGAGCACCACCACGACCGGGGTGGGGCGCACCACGCCGCTGCGCGTCGACGCCCAGCGCAACCTCGAGCACGTGCTGCGTGCTGCCCGCGAGGTCTTCGGCGAGCTGGGCTACGGGGCCCCGATGGAGGACGTCGCGCGGCGCGCGCGTGTCGGTGTCGGCACCGTGTACCGGCGCTTTCCCAGCAAGGACGTCCTGGTCCGCCGAATAGCCGAGGAAGAGACCGCCCGGCTGACCGAGCAGGCCAAGACCGCGCTGGGCCAGGAGGAGGAGCCGTGGCAGGCGCTGTCGCGCTTCCTGCGCACCTCCGTCGCTTCGGGCGCCGGGCGGCTGCTGCCGCCGCAGGTGCTGCGGGTCCGTACCGCCGAGGATGCCGAGGACGCTCCGGAGGTACGCGTTCCGCACCAGCGGCAGGCCGGTGAGGGCGGCGGGGCTCCCGAGCTGCGGGTCGTGGGCTCGCGGACTGCCGCGGAGGACGAGCCGTCGGCGGACGCGGGCGCGGGCGCGCTGCTCGAAGTGGTCGGCCGGCTGGTCGACCGTGCCCGGGAGGCCGGTGAGCTGCGGGCCGATGTCACGGTGGCCGATGTGCTGCTGGTCATCGCCACGGCGGCGCCGGCCCTGCCCGACGCGGCGCAGCAGGCGGCGGCTTCGGCCCGCCTCCTTGACATCCTGCTCGAGGGGCTGCGCTCCCGCACTGCCTGATACGGAATCAGGCACCCGCAGGCGCGGGGGGGGGGGCGGGGGGGCGGGGGCGCGGGGGGGGGGCGCGCGGGCGGGGGGGGGGCGGCGCGCGGGCGCGGGCGCGGGGGGCGGGGGGGCGCCCCGGCGCGGCCGGCCCGCGGGGGC
>NZ_JBHXTC010000032.1:7198-19197 GCF_042677605.1 Streptomyces sp. NPDC127106
GGGGGGGCGGTCCCCCCCCTGGCGAGCCCCGCCCCGCCCCCCCCGGGGGGCCGCCCGGCCCGCGCCGCGCCGCGGCGGGGGGGGGCCGGGCGCGCCTCTTTCGGTCGTCCGTGGCTCCGGAGCGCGGGGTTCACTCCGGCGGGGGAGGTCAAGCTCGGCGCTCGGCCGGGGGTTGCCCGGACGGGTGGAAGGCGTGGAGGGGGGTTCGGCGTGCGGCCCCCGTGTGACAGGCTTGAACGGTGTACCGGTTGAGTCTGGCATGCGGGAGCTTCCGCGATGAGCGTTGACGGTCGGGAAGAACCGATCGGTGGAGCCGGCGGCGAGGTCGGGGCGGAAAGCCGGCCCGTGCGGCAGGTCCCGGCGCAGCGCGGGCCACGCGGCCGACACGCCCGCCCGGGTGCCGCCGCGAGCGAGCTGCCGCCGTCCGACGGCGACCTGATCGCCTTGATGCGCGCCGGGGATGACGGGGCGTACGCGGAGCTGTTCCGCCGGCATGCAGATTCCGTACGGCGCTACGCGCGGACCTGCTGCCGGGACGGGCACACGGCCGACGACCTGACCGCCGAGGTGTTCGCGCGGACATTGCAGGCGGTACGCGGCGGGGCCGGACCGGACCAGGCGGTGCGGGCCTACCTGCTGACCACGGTGCGGCGGGTCGCCGCGGCATGGGCGAAGACGGCCAAGCGGGAGCATCTCGTCGAGGACTTCGCCCTGTTCGCGGAACGGGCCGCCGCGGGCACCGAGGGCGGCAGCGGGCTGTCCGGCCTGTCCGGGGACGACGCGCTCGAACCGGGCGCGGATGTCCGGGCGATGCGCCAGGCCGAGCAGTCGCTGGCCGTGCAGGCCTTCCGGAGCCTGCCCGAGCGGTGGCAGGCCGTGCTGTGGCACACCACGGTCGAGGACTCCCCGCCGAGCGCGATCGCCCCGCTGTTCGGGCTGAGCGCCAACGCGACCGCGGTGCTGGCCAGCCGGGCCCGGGAGGGCCTCAAGCAGGCGTACCTGCAGGCGCATGTGAGTTCGGCGCTCAGTGCGGGCGGGGACTGCGCGCGGTACGCGGACCGGCTGGGCGCCTATGCCCGTGGCGGGCTGCGGATGCGGGCTGAGCGGGGGCTGCGCAAACACCTGGAGGAGTGCGTCAAGTGCCGGCTGGCCGCCGGCGAGCTGAAGGACGTCAACGCCGGCATTCCCGCGCTGCTGCCGGTCGCGGTCATCGGTTGGTTCGCCGCCGGGTACGCGGCGAAGGCGGCCGGCGTGGTGGCCGGCGGTGCCGTCGCCGCGGGAGGCGCGGGAGTTGCCGCGGCCGGCGCGGGTGCGGCGGGGGCGGCGGGTGCCTCGGGCGCTGCGGGTGGGTCTGCCGCCGGTGCGTCGTCGGCTGCGAGTGGGGCTTCCGCCGGCGGGGCTGCGGGCGCCGGTGTCGGGAGTGCGGGTTCCGGGGGCGGGGTCGGCGGGGCGGTGATGTCCGAGGGGATCGGGGTGCCGGCCAAGGCCGCCCTCGCCGCCGGGCTCGCGGTCGCCGCGGCGGCCGGGGTGGTGTTCGCGCTGGCCGGGGACGAGCCCGAGCCGGTGCCCCAGGCGAGGCCCACGCCCGGCGTGGCCGCGCCGGCCGTCCCGGCGCCGCGGCCGTCGAGCTCGAGCCAGGCCCCGGTCCCGGCCCCGGCTGCGTCCGAGCCGCCGGCCGCGCAGGAGTCCGTACCCGTACCGCCCGCGTCGAAGCCGGCGGAGCCGCCCGCTCCCCCCGCATCCGCATCGGCATCGGCATCGGCGACGGCGTCGCAGGCCGCGCCGAAGCCCCCGGCAGATGCTCCGAAGCCGGCGCCGTCGGTGCCTCCCTCCGCGACGCCCAGCCCGGCGCCGCCGAAGCCCTCGCCCACCCCGAGCCCGCCGCAGCCACCGCGGGGGTACCAGCTGGCCGGGCTCGCCCACTCCGTGCTCGGCGACCACAGCGGCCCCGAGCTGCAGACCTGGCGCAGCAGCTGGGTGTGGCAGCGCTGGGGGCTGGAGATCGCCGACCGGCGCTACGCACACGGGATCAGCGTCCACTCCCCTTCCTCCGTGGAGATCGCCCTCAACCGGCAGTGCAGCTCGTTCTCGGCGCGGGCCGGGGTGGACGGCCTGTCGCTGCTGTCCGACGGCAAGGTCCGGTTCTCGGTGTACGCGGACGGGCAGCGGCTCTGGCGGTCGGGCCCGCTCGGCCACGACGACCCGGCGGCGGCCGTGAGCGTCCCCCTCACCGGACACGAGACGGTTCGACTGGTGGTCGAGCCAGTGGGACGGGGCCGGATGCCGGCGTTGGCGAGCTGGGCCGACGCGGTGATCAGCTGCCGCTGAGGACGGCGACCGCCTCGGGCGGGGACGGGCCCGCGCCCGGCGGCGTACTCGCGGATGATCTCCAGCAGCCGGTAGCGCGTGCGGGGTCAGGAGAGGGCTGGGCGGGGGGTGGGGACCCCGTTGGGGACGGCTCGGCGGCGAGGTGTGGTGGTGCCCGTCCAGCAGGTGCCGCGGCGGTTGAGCAGGCGGCCCAGCCAGAGCTCCATGGAGACGAGTTCGGCGAGGCCGTCCAGCGGAACGGGGCGCCCCTCGGCCGCGTCCAGCAGGGCCTGTTGGACGACGCGCGCCTCGATCAGGCCGGCATCGGCGAGGAGCGGCGTCGTGAACAGGGCGAGCAGGGAGTTCAGGGCGGCGCGCAGACCGAGGCGGGTGGCGGCCTCGTTCGGGGTGTGGGCGGTGGCGCCCCACCCCGGGGGGAGTTCGCGGACACCGGCCGAGGACAGCACGCTGCGCAGGATCGCGGCCCGCGCCCCCGGCTGGACGCGCAGGGACTCCGGGAGGGCGCGGGCGGCCCGAACGACCTGATTGTCGAGGAACGGGGCGTGCAGGCGCTGGCTGCGGACCTCGGCGGCCTGTTCGAAGACGCGGTGGTCGGCGGCGTGGCGGGCCAGGGCGGACCGGGCGCGGGCCTCGCCGGGCCGCAGCGAGGAGGGCGGCCGACCAGCGGCGGCCCCGAGGCGGATCGATACTTCCGCGAGCGCCTCGCCGGTCAACCAGCCCGCGGCGGGGCCCGGCCGGGACCAGGTGAGGGCGGCGAGGGAGGCGTCGACCGGTCCGGACGAGGGCCCGTCGCACACGTCGCCCTCGCGCAGCCGGGCCGCCGCGGCCTCCATGCCGGTGCGGTACGGCGTACGGGCCAGGCGGCGGGCCGCGGAGTAGACGGAGAAGGGGACGAGGAGGGAGGCGGGCGAGTCCGCCGTGGCCGAGCGGGCGAGGGCGGCCATGGGGCGCAGCAGGTGGCGGCGCCGGCGGTCCATGAGGAGGTCGGCGAGGCGGGCCGGGTGGGCGTCGAGGACCTGGCGGGCGCCGTGCCCGACGAAGTGGTCGGCGGAGCCGGCGGCGAGGCGGCGGCGTTCGCGGGCGGCGGAGACCAGCGAGGGCCCGGGTTCGTCGGTGAGCGGCCCGTCGAGGTCGGCGTACGGGAGGGCTTCATCGGCCGCGGCGACGACGACGTGGTGCAGCCGGGGGTTGGCGGCGATGGCGCGGGCCCGTTCGAGTTCGTCCTCGCGGCCCTGGGGGGTGGCGAGGTCGTTGAAGGTGACGGCCAGCAGCCGTTCCCCGGTGCGTCTGGTGACCGTGCCCGGCTGGCCGGGGAGGCCGGCGGCGAGCAGCGCGAGGGTGGCGGAGGCGCTGCCGCCGGAGAGGTCGGCGCCGACTCCCGGTACGGGCGCGCCGCGTGCCGCGCGCCGGTCGGCGGGGCCCATTCCGGGCACCGGCCCCGGGTCGTGCGGCAGGGTGTCGGGAGCATGCCTGGGGGCCGTGAGCCGGGCGCGCACCGCGTCCACCAATGCTTCGCGTACGCCCTCGACCGCCCGGTCGGGATCGGCGGCCGGCGCGGCGACGGCGAGGGAGGCCACGGGCTCGTACCCGGTGATCTCCCGTGAGCCCTCGCGCAGGATCAGGGCGTGCCCGGGCGGGATGCGCCGCACGCCGACGTACGGTGTGCCGTCGCCCAGTGCCTCGGGGCTGTCCGGGCAGGCGAGGAGGGCGGCGAGGTGGCCGATGTCGAGCTGTGCCTCGATGAGGTCGGCGAGCGGGAGGGCGGCGGTGGCGTACGCGGTCCCGCCGGCCCACGGCGTGTAGAAGACGGGGCGGGCGCCGGCGAGGTCGCCGACGACGGTGATGCGGCGGCCGGTCTGGACGACGACGGTGTGGCTGCCGGACCACTGGGTGAGGTGGCGCAGGGCCCCGCCGCGGGCGGCGACGAGGGCGCGACGCAGTTCGGCGTCGGTGGCGCCGCAGCAGCCGAAGACGGCGATCCGGGTGAAGGGGTCGCCGGGGTCGGCGGTGAGGGTGCGGATCTCGTCGGGGCGCCAGTCGCCGACGGCCCAGAGCGGGTCGGGGTCCCCCCACAGGAGCTGGGCGCCGACCGGGACGACGGTGCGTTCGGCTTCGTGGCCCGCGGGGTCGTCGGGGTGGGAGGCGTCGGCGATGCCGCCGGTGATCAGGCCGCCCCCGTCGAAGCCGGGAGGAGGGCCGTAGGCGGCTTGGGTGCCGTACGGGCCGCGGCCGCCCCGGCCGGCGTGGCCGGAGACGCGGCCGGCCGTGCCGAAGCTCGCGGCGATACTGCTCCACCCCACCAACCAGCGCACCGCCGCCTCCCCAGCCCGTGGGCAATCGACCGGGGCGTGCACGGGCCGGGCAGCATGAGGGCGCGGCCGGCTGGACCCCGGGTGGCTCGGGTCCATGCTGCCACGAGACGGGCGTGCGGGAGTGACCGAGGAGGGCGTACGTGCGAACGAACACGCCCTGGACACTCGGTATTTGACGTTCCGTTCCCCCCGCCCCATAGGTCGGTTTCGGCCATTCTTCGGCGGCCCGTCGGCGGCACGTCGGCAGTGCTCAGGCGGCACTTCAGCAGTAGGCGGTACGGCGCGCGGGCGCGGTCCGGGAGGCGTTATCCACCCCCCGGACCGTTCCGCCACCCGCGGGGATTGAGGCAGCGGCATCCCCCGGCCCACCGGATCCACGCAGCGGGCCGACCCACGCACCGCACATCGAATCGCCGGGGGCCCGGTACCGGCCAGAGCGCACGGGCGGGCGCACGGCCACACGGGCGGAGCACGGCCAGGGGCGCGCCGGGGGGCGCGCGCCCTCGGCGGAGGCCCGGGCCCGACTGTGCGAGCGGACAACAATCCCGCCATACGGAAGTCGAGGCCTTAACGCTTGGGAGGCGGGGAACTACGCTGGGTTTACGAAATGCCGGGCGCCTATGCCCCGGCGGCGCACGAGTGCCGGTGAGCACCGGTGAGTGGGTGTGCGTGCGTGCGTATGAGTTGTGTGCGTTCCGCGTGTGACGAGGGGTGGCGCATGTCCAGGGAGCTCCGCGAACCCAACGAGAAGCTCGGCGCCGTCCTCGCACTGGCGGGCATCAGCAACGCCGGACTGGCCCGGCGCGTCAACGACCTCGGCGCACAACGCGGCCTGACGCTTCGTTACGACAAGACCTCGGTGGCGCGGTGGGTGTCCAAGGGGATGGTGCCGCAGGGCGCCGCCCCCCACCTGATCGCCGCCGCCATCGGGGCGAAACTCGGGCGGCCGGTGCCGCTGCACGAGATCGGGCTGGCGGACGCGGACCCCGCGCCCGAGGTCGGGCTCTCCTTCCCGCGGGACGTCGGCGACGCGGTGCGCTCCGCGACCGACCTCTACCGGCTCGACCTCGCCGGCCGGCGGGGCGGTGGCGGGATCTGGCAGTCATTGGCCGGCTCGTTCTCCGTGTCGGCGTACGCGACGCCAGCCTCGCGCTGGCTGATATCTCCGGCCGACAGCTCGGTGGCGCGCGAACCCGCCGCTGCCGGCCCGGCCCGGTCCGCCGTGTCGTCGGCCTCGCCGTCCCTCCCCTCCGGCTCCACCTCCTCCGGCTCCGGTTCCTCCGGCTCCGGCTCCGGCTCCACCGGTGCCACTGCGTCCGTTTCCGCTTCCGCCGTCCCGACCGGGCCCTCCTCACCCCCCGCGTCGGCGGTTGTGCCCGCCCCGCCCTCGGGCGAAACGCCGCACGCCCCGCCCGCGGTGCCGACGGTCCTCGGGCTCTCGGACGCCTCGCCGCAGCGCGTCGGACACAGCGACGTGAGCAAGCTGCGCGAAGCCGCGGAGGACGCGCGCCGCTGGGACTCCAAGTACGGCGGCGGGGACTGGCGTTCGTCGATGGTGCCCGAGTGCCTGCGCGTCGACGCGGCGCCGCTGCTCCTCGGCTCGTACAGCGACGAGGTGGGCCGCGCCCTGTTCGGCGCGACCGCCGAACTGACCCGGCTGGCCGGGTGGATGGCCTTCGACACCGGCCAGCAGGAGGCCGCCCAGCGCTACTACATCCAGGCGCTGCGCCTGGCCCGGGCGGCGGCGGACGTACCGCTCGGCGGGTACGTCCTGGCCTCGATGTCGCTGCAGGCGACGTACCGGGACTTCCCCGACGAGGGAGTCGACCTCGCGCAGGCTGCCGTCGAGCGCAACCGGGGCCTGGCCACGGCCCGCACCATGAGCTTCTTCCGGCTGATCGAGGCCCGGGCGCACGCGAAGGCGGGCGACTCGGCGGCCGCGGAAGCCGCGCTGCGGGCCTCGGAGGGCTGGCTGGAGCGGGCCCGGGACGCCGACCCCGACCCGACGTGGCTGGGTTTCTACTCGTACGACCGCTTCGCGGCGGACGCGGCGGAATGCTACCGGGACCTCAAACTTCCCCGGCAGGTACGACGGTTCACCGAACAGGCGCTGTCCCGCCCCACCGAGGAGTACGTGCGCTCGCACGGGCTGCGGCTGGTGGTGAGCGCGGTCGCCGAGCTGGAGTCGGGGAACCTCGACGCGGCGTGCGCGGCCGGCGCCCGCGCGGTGGAGGTCGCGGGCCGCATCTCCTCTGCGCGGACGACCGAATACGTACGGGACCTGCTGCACCGCCTGGAACCCTACGGGGACGAGCCGCGCGTCGCGGAGCTGCGCGAACGGGCCCGGCCGCTGCTGGTGGCCCCCGCGTAGCACTGCTGTCGGTGGCGGGGTGCAGTATGCAGGGTGGGAGGTGGCAGCTTGGGCAGGCTCGACTGCGATGTGCTGGTCGTCGGTGGTGGCATCGTCGGACTGTCGACGGCGTACGCCCTGTCGCGCCTGGCGCCGGGGACCCGGGTGGTGGTGCTGGAGAAGGAGTCCGGCCCGGCCCGGCACCAGACCGGCCGCAACAGCGGGGTGATCCACAGCGGTATCTACTACCGGCCCGGATCGCTGAAGGCCCGCTTCGCGGTGCGCGGCGCGGCCGAGATGGTGAAGTTCTGCGCGGAACACGGGATCGACCACGAGGTCACCGGCAAGCTGATCGTCGCCACCGGGCGGGAGGAGCTGCCGCGGCTGCACGCGCTGGTGCAGCGGGGCCGGGAGAACGGCATTCCGGTGCGCGAGCTGGGCCCGGCGCAGATCGCCGAGTACGAGCCGGAGGTGCGCGGGCTGGCCGCGATCCACGTCGGCACGACCGGCATCGCCGACTACGGGCAGGTGGCCCGGCAGCTGGCCGAGGCCTCCGGGGCGGACATCGTCTACGGCGGGGCCGTGGACCTCGTCTCGCGGCGCGCGTCGGCGGTGGCGGTGCGGACGTCCGCGGGCGTGGTGGTGCGGGCCAAGGTGTTGGTGAACTGCGCGGGCCTGCAGTGCGACCGGGTCGCGCGGCTCGCCGGGGACGACCCGGGGATGCGGATCATTCCGTTCCGGGGCGAGTACTACGACCTGCTGCGGCCGGAGCTGGTGCGGGGGCTGGTCTACCCGGTGCCGGATCCGGCGTTCCCGTTCCTCGGGGTGCACCTGACGCGGGGCATCGGCGGCGGGGTGCACGTCGGGCCGAACGCGGTGCCGGCCCTCGCCCGCGAGGGGTACGGGTGGGGTGTGGTCCGGCCGCGGGACGTCGCCGACGAGCTCGCCTGGCCGGGATCCTGGCGGATGGCCCTGCGGCACTGGCGGTACGGGGCCGGCGAGATCCACCGGTCGCTGTCGAAGGCGGCCTTCACCGAGGCGGTGCAGCGGCTGCTGCCGGCGGTGAGGGCTGCGGATCTGCGGCGTGCGGAGGCGGGGGTGCGGGCGCAGGCCGTGCTGCGGGACGGGACGCTCGTCGACGACTTCCTGATCCGGGAGGCGGACCGGACGGTGCACGTGCTGAACGCGCCGTCGCCGGCGGCCACGGCTTCGCTGCCGATCGGGCGGGAGATCGCCCGTCGGGGCCTGGCCGCCCTGCGCGCCGCCTGACCTGTGGGCCGCCTGACCTGCGCGCCGCCTGACCTGTGGGCCGCCGCCGGGGCATCCCGGCCACGGGCACCCCGGGGCTCCGCTCCGGACCCGCTCCGGATGCTGCTCGCCCGGAACGCCGCTCGAACGTCGCTCGAACGCCGCGCGGGCCGGATTCGGCGGGGCCCGGGTTCGGGCGGGGTGCGGTGAGCGTGGACGGGCCGGGCGGGGGGAGGACGGGGGGTCGTAGAATGCGGGGATTGTGTCTGAGTCCCTTACGCCCCAGCCCAGCCTCCCGGAAGCCGCGCCGGAGGCGTCCTCCTACGTGCCGCCCAAGTGGCGCACCGAGCCGCGGTTCCCGGACGGGCCCGCGCCCGACCCGGCCGGCTCGCACCACGAGCGGCGGATCCGCAGCTTCCAGCCGCGCCGCAGCCGCGTCACCGTCGGGCAGGGTGCCGCCCTGCAGCGGCTCTGGGGCACCTGGGGCCTGGACATCGACGGCCGCGAGGTCATCGACCTCGACCGGCTCTTCGACGGGCTGCCCGTCGTCCTGGAGATCGGCTTCGGGATGGGCGAGGCGACCGCCCAGATGGCCGCCGCCGACCCGGACACCGGCATCCTCGCCGTCGACGTGCACACCCCCGGCCAGGGCAACCTGCTCGCGCTCGCCGAGCGCAACGGGCTGAACAACGTCCGCGTCGCGAACGGCGACGCGATCATCCTGCTCCGCGAGATGCTGCCGCCGGCCTGCCTCCAGGGGATCCGGGTCTACTTCCCGGACCCGTGGCCCAAGGCCCGCCACCACAAGCGCCGCCTGATCCAGCCCGAGTTCCTCGACCTGGCCGCGACCCGGATGGCGCCCGGGGCAGTGCTCCACTGCGCGACCGACTGGGAGAACTACGCCGAGCAGATGCTCGAAGTGCTCACCGCGCACCCGGAGTTCGAGAACACCCAGCCGGACGGCGGCTACGCGCCGCGGCCGGACTTCCGACCGCTCACCCGCTTCGAGGGCCAGGGCCTGGACAAGGGGCACGTCGTGCACGACCTGCTCTTCCGGCGGGCGGAGAAGCCCTGACCTTCCCGAAGGTCACTCCCCGTGTCGGGACGGGTCGTTAGAGTCATCATGTGTTCCGAGTTCGTGTCCGTGCGTGCGTGTTCGCCGTGCTGGCCGCATCGGGGCTGACGATCCTCGAACTCGTTCGGGAGCAGACCGGAACTCCCGGGTTCCTCGTCGGCCTCGGCCTGGCCGTGCTGCCGGTGCCCCTGCTCATGGCGGCCTTCCGGTGGCTGGGCCGGGCCGCGCCCCGGCCCTGGGCGCAGCTGCTGTTCTGCTGCGGCTGGGGTGCCTGTACCGCGGCCCTGATCGCCATACTGGCCAATGACTTCGCCACGGAGTGGATCTCCGCGGCGACCGCGGATCCCGACGACGCCGACCGGCTCGGCTCGGTGGTGATCGCCCCGGTGGTGGAGGAGAGCGCCAAGGCGGCGGCGCTGCTGCTGGTGTTCGCGTTCCGAAGAAGGCAGTTCACAGGCCCCGCGGACGGGTTCGTGGTGGCCGGTTTCACCGCCACCGGGTTCGCGTTCACCGAGAACGTCCTGTACCTCGGCAACGCGTTCACGGAGGACCTGCGGAGCGGGGTCGGGGCGCTCGACTCGGTGACGGCGGCGACCTTCTTCGTACGGATCGTGCTCTCCCCGTTCGCGCACCCGCTGTTCACGGTGCTGACCGGCCTGGGGTTCGGTGCGGCCGCCGCGGTCGCCGGCGGACGGCCGCGGGCGCGGCTGCTGCGGACCGGGCTGCCCCTGCTCGGCCTGGCACTCGCGATGGTCATGCACGCGCTGTGGAACTGCTCCTCGCGGCTCGGCGAGAACGGCTTCTACTGGATCTACGGCTGTGTGATGGTCCCGGTGTTCGGGGGGCTGCTGGGCCTGGCGGTGCGGATAAGGCGCCGCAGGCTGCGTGCGGTCGCCGGGGAGCTCGCGGTGTACGCGGCGGCGGGCTGGCTGGGCCCGGCCGAGGTACCGGCGCTGGTGTCGATGCCGGCCCGCTCGCTGGCCCGGGCGCTGGCACGGCGCAGCGGGGGCCGCGCCGCGGGGCGGGCGGTGGCCCGGTACGAGGCGGACGCGGCCGCGCTCGCCCTGCTGCGGCACGGGGCGCGGAGCGGCCCGGCCGGGGACCCGGATTTCGCGGGCCGGGAGCGGGAGCTGCTGCACCAACTGTGGTTGCGCCGGGCGACGGCGGGTCCGGCGCTGTCCCGGGCGGCGGTCCTGGAGGACCTGCTGCCGCGGCGGCCGGCCCCCGCCGGGCGGGGGTTCGTACCGGGGGCGCGCAGCAGCGTTTCCGGTGATCCGGTTACGGCGTCAGGCCCTTGGACCGGAGCCACGACAGCGGGTCCACCGTGGAGCCGCCCTTGCGCACTTCCAGGTGGAGATGGGGCCCGGTGACGTTGCCGGTGGCGCCGACCCGGCCGATGGTGTCTCCGGCGCCGACCTGGCCGGAGGTGACGGACATCGAGGACAGGTGGCAGTACCAGACCTCCGTGCCGTCCTCCAGCTGCAGGACGATCCGGTAGCCGTACGCGCCCGACCAGCCGGCCGAGGTGATCTTCCCGGCGCCGACGGCCTTGACGGGCGTGCCGGTGGGGGCGGCGAAGTCGAGGCCGGTGTGGTGGCCGGAGGACCACATGGAGCCGGCGGCGCCGTAGTACGAGGTGATGGTGTACGAGGAGGTCGGCAGGAAGTAGCTGCCGGACGGCTTGGCGGCCTGCTCCTGCTCGGCCTCGGCCGCGGCCTTGGCCTTGGCCTCGGCGGCCTCCTTGGCCTGCTTCTCGGCGGCGGCCCGGGCCTCCTCGGCGGCCTTCTCGGCCTCTTCCCGCTTGGCCTTGGCCTCCGCGGCGGCCGCTTCGCGCGCTGCTTGCTCGGCCTGGATCCGGGTCTGGACGTCGACGGCCTCGTGCTGGGTCTCGGCCTGCTGCAGGATGCGGGTGCGCAGGACCTCGCCGGCGTCGGCCTGGTCCTGCGACTGCGCGACGGAGGCGGCCTTCGCGTCCCGCGCGTCCGCGTCGGCCCGGCGGGTGTCCGCGTCGGAGTCGTCGTCGGACAGGCCCGGCAACGAGGGCATGGATATGGGGACTTGGGGACGGTTCTGGGCGGTCGCGATGCCGCCGGCGCCGACCGCGGCGATGATGCCGACGCCGAGGACGGTGGAGCTGCGGGCAAGTCCCCCGCCACCCTTGGCGTTCCGGTGCTTGCCGCGGATCGGGCGCACGGAGTCCTCGGTGGGGTTCCACTCGCCCCAGGCGCCGGCGGACGGCGGCTCCTGGTTCTCGACGCCTTCAAGGGCAGGCAAGTTGGAGGCCACCGGGGCACACTCCTCAGGGACACGCACGCGCAGGGCACCGCCTCTTGCGACGGCTGGGACGACCGCGCTGCGTTATCGAACGGTAATAGACGGAAGGGATTGATTCCAAGCCGTTGCGAATGATCGTTTCGGCCAACCGGTGCCACACTGGCCACATTTGGCCCAGATTAATCCCACTTAAGTAGGTCAACTCGGGCAAAACGCCGGGCAATTCCGCATCTCTTCAGCCACATCAGTATCTTGATGGCCCGTCACAAAGCTTGCGGAGGGCGTCATTTCACTCACGCAGCGTGACGGCGCGCGGGACGAGGGTGGGGGGGGGGGGGGGGCGAGCGGGCGGGGCGGGGGGGGTGTGGGGGGGGGGGTGTGTTTGTAGGAGTCACGCGCAGTCTGTGACAGA
>NZ_JBHXTC010000032.1:19207-35790 GCF_042677605.1 Streptomyces sp. NPDC127106
TGTACATTTCTGCCCAGACAAACAGCGTGCGGCGCGCTACATTACAACCCCCCCGCGTCCCGGCGCGGGGGCCGACGATGCCCGTTTTCCTCCGTACCCGGGCCTTCGTGCTGAGTAGCGGGGACAGGATTTGAACCTGCGACCTCTGGGTTATGAGCCCAGCGAGCTACCGAGCTGCTCCACCCCGCGTCGGTGAACACAACCCTACGCCATCCGAGGGAGGGCTCGTGCCCATTTACCGCGCTAAACGCCACCCGACCGACATATCCGCAGGTCAGAGCAGTGCAAGCGGGCCGAAGAGAATCTCAGCGGAGGCCGGGCGGGGCATACGCGGCGTCGAGCACCTGACGGAACGGGGTGGCCGTTGAGCAGCACCCGCCCGACCTCGCCGTCCGAGGCCCGCCAGGGCGCCGCGGAAGGTGGCTTGTGGGCCTCTGGGAGCGCTTCCTCGGCTCTGGCGGCGTCCGACCCGTAGCTGATCGGCGACGACCGTCCAGAGGCCGGTGCGGACCTGCACGACGTGATGCTGCTCGACCTGCGTTGAGCGCGGCCGCTCGCACCGCCGGGACCACCTCGGACTCACCCCGGGCCCACCCCGGGCTCACATCAGGCCAACGGCCGCCCCGGCACAGCGAAGCGCCCCACCCGAAGCGATCGGATGGGGCGCTGAGCCGCAGGTCAAGGGAGGGTTCCTCCCACCCGCGAGCAGTAGGCCATGTCGGACTCGAACCGACAACCAACGGATTAAAAGTCCGCTGCTCTGCCAATTGAGCTAATGGCCCTCGCGTGCTCACCCCAGAGCATAGCCGGAGAGCACCGGCCAGCCGATCGAGTATTGACCCATCGGCCCCGTCATCCTCCGGGACCCGCACCCCAACCGGCCGGAACCAGATCTTCCGGATAGCCGGAAGGGCCCGTCCGACACCAGGTCGGGCGGGCCCCTCCGGACCGTCAGGTCACTGCCTGCGCAGGTCAGCCGTTGCGCTTCCAGCGCGGCTTGTCGTCGCGGCGGGCGCCGAAGGAGCCGGACGGACGGTGGTCGTCACGGCGGCCGTACGGGCGGTCGCCGGCGCCGGAGCGGAAGCCGCCGGAGGGGCGGTCGTCACGGCGGAAGCCACCACGGTCGTCACGGCGGTCGTCACGGCGGAATCCACCACGGTCACCGCGGTCATCGCGACGGTCACCGCGGTCATCGCGGTTGAACGACGGGCGCTCCTCGCGACGGAAGCCACCACGGTCACCACGGTTGTCATCGCGGCGGAAGCCACCCCGGTCACCGCGGTCGTCACGGTTGAACGACGGGCGCTCCTCGCGACGGAAGCCACCACGGTCACCACGGTTGTCGTCACGGCGGTCGTCACGGCGGAAACCACCACGGTCACCGCGGTCATCGCGACGGTCACCGCGGTCATCGCGGTTGAACGACGGGCGCTCCTCACGACGGAAGCCACCACGGTCACCACGGTTGTCGTCACGGCGGTCGTCACGGCGGAAACCACCACGGTCGCCCCGGTCGTCACGGCGGTCACCGCGGTCGTCACGACGCTCGTCGCGGCGGGCCTGGCGCTCCTCGGCGGCCACGGCAGCGGCGACGTGCGCAGCGACCTCGGCCGCGGCGGCCTCGGAGGCCTCGGTGACCGCGGCCTCCGGGTCCTCGCCGCGCTCCCGGGCGGAGCGGGCGACCAGGCGCTCGGCCTCCTCGCGGAGCTCGGCGGCGCGGCGCGTCATGCGCTCCAGGCGCCGGGTCAGCTCGGCGACCTCGCGCTCGGCCTGCTTGGCGGCGTTGTTCGCGGAGTCGGCCTGGACCTCGGTCAGCGAACGGGCGCCGGTGATCTCGGCGACCTCCGGGTCGAAGGCGCCGGCGCCCTGGACGATGTGGCGCGAGGCCTCGACGCCCGCGTCCTCCATCAGGCGGAAGATCTGGCGGCGCTGGTGCGGGAGCGCCAGGGAGACCACGACACCGGACTTGCCGGCGCGCGCGGTGCGGCCCGAGCGGTGCAGGTAGTCCTTGTGGTCGCCGGCCGGGTCCACGTTGAGGACCAGGTCGATGCCGTCGACGTGGATGCCGCGGGCGGCGACGTCGGTGGCGACGAGCGCGTTGACGTGGCCGTCCTTGAAGTCCGCGAGGACGCGGGTGCGGGCGCCCTGCGTCATGCCGCCGTGCAGCGCGTCCGCCTTCACGCCGGCCTCGACGAGCTGCTCGGCGATGCGGTCGGCGCCCAGCTGGGTGCGGACGAAGATGATGGTGCGGCCCTTGCGGGCGGCGATGGCGGCGGTGACCGGCGCCTTGTCCTTCGGCTTCACGACGAGGACGTGGTGGGTCATGGTCGTGACGTTGCCCTGGGCGCTGTCGACCTCGTGGCTGACCGGGTCGGACAGGTAGCGGTCGACCAGGGTCGCGATCTCGTTCTCCATGGTGGCGGAGAAGAGCATGCGCTGGCCGCCGGACGGGACCTGGTCGAGGAGCTCGGTGACCTCGGGCAGGAAGCCCAGGTCGGACATCTGGTCGGCCTCGTCGAGGACCGCGACCTGGACGTCCTCCAGGGAGCAGGCGCCGCGGTTGATGATGTCGCGCAGTCGGCCGGGGGTGGCGACGAGGATGTCGACACCGCGCTCCAGGGCGTAGATCTGGTTGCCCATGGAGGTGCCGCCGCAGACGACCTTCATCTTCAGGCCGAGCACGTCGCCGTACGGCTGGAGGGCGTCGGCGACCTGCATGGCGAGCTCGCGGGTCGGGGTGAGGATGACCGCGCGGGGCTTCTTCTTCTCGGTGTAGCCGCCGGCCAGGCGCGCCAGGGTGGGCAGGCCGAAGGAGAGGGTCTTGCCGGAGCCGGTGCGGCCGCGGCCGAGGATGTCCTTGCCGGCCAGGGCGTCCGGGATGGTCGCGGCCTGGATCGGGAACGGGCTGGTGACACCGTTCTGGGCGAGCTTGCGCACGACGCCCTCGGGCAGGCCGAGGTCCGCGAAGGTGACCTGCGGCTCGGAGTCGTCGGCGTCGGCCTCGGCGTCGGCATCGATCACGTCGGCGACGTCGGCCTCGAGGGCCTCGATGATCTCGTCCGCCTCGGCGGCCTCCATGGCCTCGGTCACGACGAGGGCCTCAACGGCGTCGACGATCTCGTTCGAGTCGTTCTCGGGCATGACGGCACGGTCGGAACTGGAAATGGACATGCGAAATGCGAAACCTTCCGGAGTCTCGGCACGCGCCCAAACTCCGTGAATCGCAAATCGACCGCCTCGATGCGGTCAGCCACGGCTAGGGAGAGTACGCGCCACACGGCGCGCTTCGGATCGGCGCCGGGCAATGGGATCAAACGATCTATAACCATACGCACCCTTCCGGGGGTATGGCAAGTCGCCCCTGCCCGATCCATCCTGACCTGCGGCGATTCCGGCCGCCTACCGTCCGCCGGAACCCCGTCCGCCCCGCGTTACACGGTCGCCGAGACACTGGGCTCCGGCTGCGGCGGCACCGACGGGGTGGGCGGAGCCGGGGAGGGCGCGGGCGGCTGCGGGGTCGGCGACTGGGCCGGGGGGCTGGCCGGCGCACCACCAGAACCACCGGTTCCACCTCCGCCGGAGGGCGGCTGCTGGGGTCCCTGGCCCCCGGCTCCGCCGCCCGGCCCGGCCGACGGCGAGGGAGCACCGGGCCGCCCCGCGGGCGCACCCGGGCTGGGCGAGGCCCCGGTCGCCCCGGAGGCCTTGCCGTCCTCGGAGGCCTTGCCTTCGGGGACGGCCGCGCCGGCCTTGGACCCGTGGCCGGTGCCGTGGACCCCGGCACTCCGCCCGGCACCTGCGCCGCCGCCGGCCTCGGCCGCGGACTTGCGGTCCGCCGGAGAGGAGGGCCCGGGCTTGGCGGCGTCCGCACCGACGCTCATGCAGCCCGCGGTGGCCGCGACCGCGAACGCGGTGACGGCCAGTCGGAGGGAAGCGGACAACTGGCGCACGGGGCACCTCCGGGTGGGCAGTCAGGGTCCGCGGAACAGCGGGTCAATATGCCCAACTCCCTTTGCCCCACGAGGGACACGCCCTTGGGGACACCAGCTGTCCGCAATCCGTCACCCGCCCGGGCGCACACCCGGCCGACACGGCACCACCGGCGGACGCTGCGCACCGGACCGCACGCTCAGGCGAACAGCTGCCGCGCCACCTGCGACCCGAGCACCACCGCACCCAGTCCGGCCAGCACCGACGCCGCCACGTTCGCCGCCGCCAGGAACCGCCGGCCCGTCTCGGCCAGCCGCAGCGTCTCGTACGAGAACGTCGAGTAGGTGCTCAGCGCCCCGCACAGCCCGGTCCCCAGCAGCAGGCTCCACCGCGCGGACGCCGCGCCGGCCAGCGCCGCCCCCGCCAGCACCCCGATGAGCAGGCACGCGGCCGCGTTCACCACGAACGTCCCCCACGGGAACACCGCGTCGTGCCGCGCCTGCACCGCACGGTCCGTCAGGTACCGCAGCGGCGCCCCGACGGCCGCACCCGCCACCACCAACAGCCAGTTCACCCGCGCCCCCGCTCCCTCTCCCGCGCCCGTTCCCGCGTCCGGGCGGCCCGCAGCCCGAAGGCCCGTACCGCCGCCCGCGCCGCCGACGCCCCGGCCCAGACCGCCCCCAACGCCGCGGTCACCGTGAGGCCGGCGTACGCCAGCGCGAGTTCCGCCTCGCCCTCGTCCAGCAGCCGCGCGAAGCCCGCCGCGTACGTGGAGAAGGTGGTGAACCCGCCCAGCACCCCCACCCCGACGAACGGCCGCAACAGCGGATGCGGGGAGGTCCGCCCGCCCTCGCCGATCAGCGCCATCAGGACGCCGATCAGCAGGGAGCCGGCCGTGTTGGTCCAGAACGTGGCCCACGGGAACGCCCCCGGCGCCGCCGGCCACAGCAGCTCCAGCCCGTAGCGCGCCGCCGATCCGAGCGCCCCGCCGGCCGCGACCGCCGCCAGGACGGGCCCCTGCGGCTCGGCGCGCTGCGCGGGGACGTGCAGGTCGACGTCCGGGTCGATCGCCTCGGGCGCCCCGGGCCCATCGGGCCCCTCGGCCGGGTGGGTCACCCGTAGCCCAGCGCGTGCAGCCGGGCGTCGTCGATCCCGAAGTGGTGGGCGATCTCGTGGACCACGGTGATCTCCGTCTCGGCGATCACGTCCTCGCGGTCCTCGCACATCCGCAGGGTGGGGTTCCGGTAGATGGTGATCCGGTCGGGCAGCACCCCGGCGTACCACTCGCCGCGGTCCGTCAGCGGGGTCCCCTCGTACAGGCCCAGCAGCTCCGGGTCGTCCGCGGGCGGCTCGTCCTCGACGAAGACCGCCACGTTGTCCATCAACCGGGTCAGCTCCGGCGGGATGCGGTCCAGCGCCTCGGAAACGAGCTCCTCGAACTCCTCGCGTGTCATCTCCAGCACCCGGTCATTGTCCCCCTGGTCGGGGCGCCTCCCACGCGTTGGGGAGAAACCGTTTTGGCGTTACCTCCCCGCATCCCATATGCTTCTCACGTCCCCGACGCGCTGGAAAGCGCCCCGGCGGGCCTTTAGCCCTCATCGTCTAGTGGCCCAGGACGCCGCCCTTTCAAGGCGGTAGCACGGGTTCGAATCCCGTTGGGGGTACGCATTACCGTGTGCAAGACTAGTTCTCGCACACTGCAAGGTCCTGTGGAGCAGTTGGTTAGCTCGCCACCCTGTCAAGGTGGAGGTCGCGGGTTCAAGTCCCGTCAGGATCGCTGAGGCCGGAAACGGTCTCGTGGCTGGGTAGCTCAGTTGGTACGAGCGATCGCCTGAAAAGCGATAGGTCGCCGGTTCGACCCCGGCCCCAGCCACAAACAGGAAGGCCCCGTCCATCGGACGGGGCCTTCCGCGTTACTCCGGCACCCGCTCCTCCGCCCGGGCGCCGCGGCGCGTCCGCACCAGGGCGGCCACCGCCGCGCCGACGGCCACCATCCCCAGCAGCGCCCAGTCCGGTACCGCGTCCGCGACCGCCCGGACCCGCTGCTCCACCGCGTACGAGTCCTCCACGTCCAGCAGCCCGGGCAGCGCGCTCGCCCCGTCGTATGCCAGGAACAGCACGCCCAGGGCGATGAAGAACAGCCCGGACAGCAGCGAGGTCGTGTGCAGCTCCAGCCGGCCCGCCCGGACCGGGCGCCCGCGCAGCCAGCGCCGCCGTCCGAGGTCGAACCGCTCCCACAGCAGCGCGAGCACGAACAGCGGTACGGCCATCCCCAGCGCGTACACCGCCAGCAGCAGGCCCCCGTACACCGGGCTGCCGCCGACCGCCGCCACCGTCAGGACGCTGCCCAGGATCGGGCCGGCGCAGAACCCGGCCAGCCCGTAGACGGCGCCCAGCGCGTACACCGAGACCGCCGTCGTCGGCCGGATGCGCCCGGACAGCTCCGAGATCCGCCGCGGGGCGAAGCCCAGCCCCAGGACCTGCGCCAGCCCCAGCACGATGATCAGCGAGCCACCGGCCAGCACCAGCCCGTCGCGGTGGCCGTGGAAGAACCGTCCGGCGGTCGAGGAGGCCGCGCCCAGCGGGACCAGGGTGGTCGCCAGGCCGGCGTAGAAGATCCCGGTCCGGGCGAGCAGCCGCGACGGGGAGTCGATCGAGTACGCGAAGAAGGCGGGCAGCAGCAGCGCGCTGCACGGGCTGAGCAGGGCCAGCAGCCCGCCGAGCAGGGCCGCCAGGTAGCCGATGTCCGTCATCGGCCCGCCCCTGCCCCCGCCCCGGTGCCGGCCCCGGCACCGGCCGCGGCCCGGGCCTTCGCCGCGGCCTGGTCGATCACGGCGGCGAAGGCCCCGTACGGCTGGGCGCCCGCGATCGGCCGGCCGCCCACCAGGAAGGACGGGGTGGAGCTGACCCCGATGCGGTAGCCCTCCTCCCGGTCCTTCGCCAGGGCGGCTTCGGCGGCCGCCCCGGCCATGTCCTGCCGGAACCGCTCCAGGTCCGGCACCCCGGCCTCCCGGGCCAGTTCCAGCAGCCGCGCCTCGCCGAAGCCCTTCTCCTTGGCCCCGGGGGTGTACGCGGCCTCGTGGAACTGCCGGAACCTGTCCTGCTGCCCCGCGGCCCAGGCGGCCTTGGCCGCGGCCTCGGACTCCGCGCCGAAGATGGGGAAGTTGCGCCACTCGATGCGCAGGGTGCCGTTCTCCACGTACTTCCTGATCAGCTCGGGCTCGGTGTCACGGGCGAACTTCCCGCAGTAGCCGCACTTGAAGTCGGAGTACTCGATGAGCACGACGGGGGCGTCGGCGCGACCGAGGGCCAACTTGTCGCCCGCGTCGCGGCGGGCGAGCCCGGCCAGCTCGGCGGCGGGATCGGAACCGGCGTTCCGCGGCTGCGAGGCGGAGGAGCTCCGCGCGGGGGCCTTGTCCAGGGTGCTCGCCTGCCAGGACACCAGTCCCATGAGCGCGGCGGCGACCGCGACCGCGCCACAGAGCAACAGGGCTTTGCGGGAGGAAGACGACGAGGAAGAGGAAGGAGAAGAGGACCGGGAGGGGGAAGGGGAAGGGGAAGCGGGCATGGGGCTGCTCCAGAGCTGTGCGAAGAAGGAGGGAACGGGCGGCGGACCGGCGGGCGGCCGACCCTCCTACACCCGCATCACGGACAGCTCCACCGGCCCCGGCGCCGGCCGGTCGGGCCCGCGCGCACCGCAGGGCGGACCGGGTACGAAGCAGGGGGCCGCACCGCCGGGCAGGGCGGGGCGCGCGCAGGCGGCGAGGGCGTGGTCCAGGTGCGCACCGGCCCGGGCCGGTACGGCCGGGGCCCGGTCGGGCGCGGCGGGTCCCGGCCCGCACCGCGGCCCGCGCTCCCGGGCGTCGGAGGCGGCGACCCGCCCGCCCGCACCGGTCCGGCCGGCCTCTGCGGTCGCCCCTCCCGCCACAGCAGCCGCAGCCGCAGCAGCCGGAGTGGCCGCGGAGGCGAAGCCACCGGGGGTGCCTGCCGCGGCCACGGGGCCCGGTGCGGCGGCCCCGGTCCGGTCGTACGGCGGCACCACGGCCCCCGCACCGGGCGACCCGGTGCCCGCGAAGGCGCAGAACAGCGCCAGCACGGTCGCGAGCAGCACGGCCGCCACGCGTCGGTGCGCGCTGCTCGGCATACGTGGGGCCTCTCACGGCGGGAGGGACGGGGGACTCGTCCCGAAATGGTACGGGTCCACCCGACAAATGCGTTCGCCACCCGGCACTCCCGGGTGAGATCCTCGACCAGGTATGTCTACTTCCTTCGCCGCCCTGCAGACGCTTCTCGGTGAGATTCCCCTCCGCGACGCGCACCGCCTCGGCCGCCGCCTCGAAGGCGCCCGCCGCATCCGCAAGCCCGAGGCCAAGCAGGCCGTGCTCGACGAGATCGCCGCGGAAGCCGAGAAGGCCGCCCTGCGGCTCGCCGCGCGTGCCTCGCGGATGCCCGAGGTCACGTACCCCGAGAACCTGCCCGTCAGCCAGAAGAAGGACGAGATCGCCGAGGCGATACGCGACCACCAGGTCGTGATCGTCGCCGGTGAGACCGGATCCGGCAAGACCACGCAGATCCCCAAGATCTGCATGGACCTCGGCCGCGGCGTCCGGGGCATGATCGGGCACACCCAGCCCCGCCGGATCGCCGCCCGCACCGTCGCGGAGCGCATCGCCGAGGAGCTGAAGACCGAGATCGGGCAGACGGTCGGTTGGAAGGTCCGCTTCACCGACCAGGTGGACCCGGACGCGACCTTCGTGAAGCTGATGACGGACGGCATCCTGCTCGCCGAGATCCAGACGGACCGCGAGCTGCGCGCCTACGACACGATCATCATCGACGAGGCGCACGAGCGCTCGCTGAACATCGACTTCCTGCTGGGCTACCTCTCCCAGCTGCTGCCGAAGCGCCCCGACCTCAAGGTCGTGATCACCTCGGCGACGATCGACCCGGAGCGCTTCTCCCGGCACTTCGGCGACGCCCCGATCGTCGAGGTCAGCGGCCGCACGTACCCGGTGGAGGTCCGGTACCGGCCCCTCCTGGAGGAGGACTCCGAGGAGAGCGACCGCGACCAGATCACCGCGATCTGCGACGCCGTGGACGAGCTCCAGGCCGAGGGACCCGGCGACATCCTGGTCTTCCTCTCCGGCGAACGCGAGATCCGCGACACCGCCGACGCGCTCATCAAGAAGAAGTTGCGCTTCACCGAGGTCCTGCCGCTCTACGCCCGCCTCTCCCACGCCGAGCAGCACCGCGTCTTCCAGCAGCACACCGGCCGCCGGATCGTGCTCGCGACCAACGTCGCCGAGACCTCGCTGACCGTCCCCGGCATCAAGTACGTGATCGACCCGGGCACCGCCCGGATCTCCCGCTACAGCCACCGCACCAAGGTCCAGCGCCTGCCGATCGAGCGGATCTCGCAGGCCAGCGCCAACCAGCGCAAGGGCCGCTGCGGCCGTACCAGCGACGGCATCTGCATCCGGCTCTACTCCGAGGACGACTTCACCGCCCGTCCCGAGTTCACCGACGCGGAGATCCTGCGCACCAACCTGGCGTCCGTCATCCTCCAGATGACCGCGGCCGGGCTCGGCGAGATCGAGAAGTTCCCCTTCATCGACCCGCCGGACCACCGCAACATCCGCGACGGCATCCAGTTGCTCCAGGAGCTCGGCGCGCTGGACCCCAAGGAGAAGGACGCCCGCAAGCGGCTCACCCCGATGGGCCGCCAGCTGTCCCAGCTCCCCGTGGACCCGCGGCTGGCCCGCATGGTCCTGGAGGCGGACAAGAACGGCTGCGTCCGCGAGGTCATGGTCATCGCGGCGGCCCTGTCCATCCAGGACCCGCGCGAGCGGCCCTCGGACAAGCAGACACAGGCCGACCAGCAGCACGCCCGCTTCAAGGACGAGACCAGCGACTTCCTGTCGTTCCTGAACCTGTGGCGCTACGTCCGCGAGCAGCAGAAGGAGCGCGGCTCCTCCTCCTTCCGCCGGATGTGCAAGCAGGAGTACCTGAACTTCCTGCGGATCCGCGAGTGGCAGGACATCTACTCGCAGCTGCGCACGGTCGCCCGCGGCATGGGCATCCACGTGAACGAGACGGACGCCCCGGAACAGCAGGTCCACGTCTCCCTCCTGGCCGGCCTGCTCTCGCACATCGGCCTGAAGGACACCGACAAGAACGAGTACCTCGGCGCGCGCGGCGCCAAGTTCGCCGTCTTCCCGGGCTCGGCCCTGTTCAAGAAGCAGCCGCGGTTCGTGATGTCGGCGGAGCTGGTGGAGACCTCGCGGCTGTGGGCCCGGGTCAACGCCAAGGTGGAGCCCGAATGGGTCGAGCCGCTGGCCGGACATCTGCTCAAGCGCACGTACAGCGAACCGCACTGGGAGAAGAACCAGGCGGCCGTCATGGCGTACGAGAAGGTCACGCTGTACGGCGTCCCGATCGTCGCCCAGCGGAAGGTCAACTACGGGCGGATCGACCCCGAGGTCTCGCGCGAGCTGTTCATCCGCCACGCCCTGGTCGAGGGCGACTGGCGGACCCACCACAAGTTCTACGCCGACAACCGCAAGCTGCTCACCGAGGTCGAGGAGCTGGAGAACCGGGCCCGGCGCCGCGACATCGTCGTCGACGACGAGACCCTCTTCGACTTCTACGACCAGCGGGTCCCCGAGCACGTGGTGTCCGGGGCACACTTCGACTCCTGGTGGAAGCACAAGCGGCGCGAGCAGCCCGAGCACCTCGACTTCGAGCGGGAGATGCTGCTCACCGAGAAGGCGGCCGGGGTCACCAAGGCCGACTACCCGGACTCCTGGCGGCAGGGGCAGCTCACCTTCCGGGTGACCTACCAGTTCGAGCCCGGCGCGGACGCGGACGGCGTGACCGTCCACATCCCGCTCCAGGTGCTCAACCAGGTCACCGACCAGGGCTTCGACTGGCAGATCCCGGGCCTGCGGGAGGAAGTCGTCACGGAGCTCATCCGGTCGCTGCCGAAGCCGATCCGCCGGCACTACGTGCCCGCGCCGAACTTCGCGGCCCGTTTCCTGGACACGGCCGTGCCGCTCCAGGAGCCGCTGACCGCGACCCTGGCGCGCGAGCTGCACCGGATGGGCGGAGTGCCGGTCACCGCCGAGGACTTCGACACCGGTCGGCTCCCCGACCACCTGAAGATCACTTTCCGGATCGTCGACGAGCGCCGCCGGAAGATCTCCGAGGACAAGGACCTGGAGGCGCTGCGCCTGAAGCTCCGGCCGAAGGCCCGCCAGGCCCTGTCCAAGGCGGCCGCGGCCACCGCCGAGCGGGCGGGCGGGGAGTCGGTGGAGCGCACCGGGCTGACCGACTGGACCATCGGCACCCTGACGAAGGTGTTCGAGACCCGGCGGGCGGGGCAGCCGGTGAAGGCGTACCCGGCGTTGGTCGACGAGGGCACGACCGTGTCCGTACGGCTCTTCGACACGGAGGCCGAGCAGCAGCAGGCGATGTGGCTGGGCACGCGCAGGCTGATCCTCCTCAACATCCCGGTGAACGCGGCCAAGTTCGCCTCGGACCGGCTGAGCAACCAGCAGAAGCTGGCCCTGTCGCGGACGCCGCACGGCTCCGTCCAGGCGCTGTTCGACGACTGCGCGACGGCGGCTGCCGACAAGCTGATCGCCGACCACGGCGGCCCGGCCTGGGACGAGGCGGGCTTCCGCACGCTGTACGAGGCCGTCCGCGCCGACCTGGTGGACACGACCGTGCGCACGGTCGACCGGGTGCAGCAGGTGCTGGCCGCCTGGCAGGCCTGCGAGCGGCGGCTGAAGGCCACGCAGAGCCTGGCCCTCGTCGCCAACCTCCAGGACGTCAAGGCGCAGCTGGCGGCGCTCATGCCGGCGGGCTTCGTCACCCTGACGGGCCTGCGCCGGCTGCCGGACCTGATGCGCTACCTGGTGGCCGTGGACCGGCGGCTGCAGCAGATGCCGACGGCCGTCCAGCGCGACACCACGCGCATGGAGAAGGTCCACGAGATGCAGGACGAGTACGCCTGGCTGCTGGAGCAGCTGCCCAAGGGGCGGCCGGTCCCGGCGGAGGTGACGGAGATCCGCTGGATGATCGAGGAACTGCGGGTCAGCTACTTCGCGCACGCGCTCGGGACGGCGTACCCGATCTCGGACAAGCGGATCGTGAAGGCGGTGGACGCGGCGGCGCCGTGACCGCCGTCGCGGCGCGCCGCGCGCCCGCCGCGACGGGCCGGTTCGACCGCACCCCCCACGCTGATGTACAGTCTGATGCGCAGCCACGGGAAAACGTGGCCGCACATCGAGGTCCTGTGGAGCAGTTGGTTAGCTCGCCACCCTGTCAAGGTGGAGGTCGCGGGTTCAAGTCCCGTCAGGATCGCAGCAAGAGCAGGGCCCGTATCCGATCGGATGCGGGCCCTGTCTCGTAAGAGCCCCCGTCATGCCCGTCGTGCGCCCCTTGCTCCCCTCGCGCCCGCCGTGCGTACGCCGCCCGTCGCGGCCTCCCGGCGTCCCCGGGAGCCGCCGGACCGGTCGGGGCTCCCCGGGCGGTTCCGGCGCCGTACAGGCCCGCCGGATGCCGCCGATTCGACCTCTGGGGACCCACCGGTCCCATGGGTCCCGTCGGCCCCGCGGTTCACCCCGGCCGCCGCGCCACGGAATGGTTCCATCCATAAAATCCCCCGTCTGCATGAGACCGCTGTGCGTGAGACATCCCCTTACGGGTGCATTGGGGAATGCACAAGGGTGACAACCTGTGACAGGAGTCACCACACGAGTTTTCGGGACATGCACATTTATCGCGCCCATACGTGCCCTCAATTTAATATGTGCAATGGCACCCGTCCTGCCGCGGTGCTCCGAGACACAAAAAAGATCGCGCTGGACCCGGCGGAGTCCAGCGCGATCGAACGGCTGGGAACCTGTTGGGGCAGGTCCGGCCGCATGAAGCCATGTGGGTTTCATCGGATTGGGGGATCCGATTCCTACCCGTTAAAGCGGGGTGCTAGCGCGACCTCAGGCCTCGCTGCGCTGCTGCGGAATTCCCGCGAGCAGGGCACGGACCTCGGCCTCGCGGTAACGGCGGTGCCCACCCAGGGTGCGGATGGACGTGAGCTTGCCGGCCTTGGCCCAGCGGGTCACCGTCTTCGGGTCCACGCGGAACATCGTGGCAACCTCAGCCGGGGTCAGCAGCGGCTCGGCATCAGGGGTGCGAGCGGTCATGAGCGGCCTCCTCGGGAGAACCGAACCATCTCGGTTCTTTCCTCTAAATTCTGCACCTTGGCCCGCGTTGCCCGAAATGGACATACGCGGGCCGAGTCGGTTATAGGACGAACGGCTTGTCCTCGGCACTACAACTACACCATCCGTCCAGCCTCGACGGCCAAACCGATGGAATTGCCCTCCGAGGTGTTCATCAGCGGTCGGAAGCCGATGGACCGCCCCATAACGGACAGTCACCCCACTGTGACGATCAGTCACAGAGCGATCAGGAGTCCTCAGACCCCCCGTAGAGTGCAATGCCGAGCATTCCGCCCTTAGTTGGGCGGAAGGAACCCTCCCCGGACTCCTTGTCCTATTTTGGCACGAGGGTAGGGGAAGGGCGCAAGGGTGTGTTTAGTGCAGTCCGTCACGCTTGAGCCAATGGCCCGTATCGGGACGTAGGTCCCGGGCCTTCGGCCCGAATGGCCGGTTTCCCGGTTTCCCCGCCCCCCGACGGGCGAACTAATTGGCGAACAGTCTCTCCCGGACCTCACGCCACCGGTCCCTCAGCTCTTCGTACACCTCCGCCGCCGCCACCTCGTCGCCCGACCTCAGCGCCGCGGTCCCGGCCGCGACGTCCCGGGCCGAGCGGTCCCCCGCCAGCCGGTCCGCCGGCATCGCGTGGACCAGCCCGCCGTAGTCCAGTTCGACCATCGACCGCGGATGGAACTCCTCCAGCCAGGTGCCGACCTCCACCAGACCCTCGGCGAGGGCCTCGTAGCCCGGCGTCTCCCGCAGCGTGCGCAGTGCCCGCGCGAGCCGCCGCCGGGCCTGCACCATCGGAGTCCGGTAGCGCAGCCGCTCACCCGGCAGGTACTCCCGCTCATCGTCGGCCACGAGGACGAACCAGCGCAGTGGCACGTGCCACACTGCGGTGCGGATCCACGGGCGGGCATCGGGATTCCGCTCCCGCCAGCGCTCGTACTCCTCGGCCGCCCTCCGCCGCGCCGCCGGCGGCAGCGCCGCGTCCAACACCGGCAGCGGGAACTGCTCGACGAGCTCCTGCAGCGCCAGCCAGCCGCGCAGCCGGGTCCGCCAGGGGCACACCAGCAACACCCCGTCCACCTCGGCCGTGAAGGCGTCGACGCTCTCGTGCGCCGGCACCCCCACCAGCGGCACCCGCACCAACTCGGCCAGCGAGCGCCGCAGTTCGTCCTGCGCCGTCGGTGCCGCACCGCGCCGGGCGTAGGAGGCCCAGTGCGTCCTCTCCGGCTCCGCGAACGCCGCCAGCGGCTCGTAGACTCGCAGGTAGGAGGCGTACGGGACGGTCGGCGCCGAACGGGCCGACGGCAGCCCGGTCTCGGAGGATTCACTCACGCTCTCGTACTCCCCCGCACCAACCGGCGCTACTCCGCCGGACGGCCGGCGGACGACCGGCACGGCGAGGCCCGGTGCGCCCCGTACTCCGGGAGTGTTTCGATCCCCGGACAGCTCCCCTGCGGGCGCGCTCCAGGTCTTACTCTGCTCCCAGCACGCCCTCCCCCACCCGCAGGGCGGGCGTCATTCCGCCGCATCTCTCCCATGGGAGTCACCACCGTGACCGAAATGACCGACGGCGTCCTGCACACCCTGTTCCACTCGGAGCAGGGCGGCCACGAGCAAGTCGTGCTGTGCCAGGACCGAGCCACTGGCCTGAAGGCCGTCATCGCCATCCACTCCACCGCCCTGGGCCCGGCCCTGGGCGGCACGCGCTTCCACGCGTACGCCTCGGACGAAGAGGCCGTCCTCGACGCGCTGAACCTCTCGCGCGGCATGTCCTACAAGAACGCCATGGCCGGCCTCGACCTCGGCGGCGGCAAGGCCGTGATCATCGGCGACCCGGACCAGATCAAGACCGAGGACCTGCTGCTGGCCTACGGCCGCTTCGTCGAGTCCCTCGGCGGCCGCTACGTCACGGCGTGCGACGTCGGCACGTACGTCGCGGACATGGACGTCGTCGCCCGCGAGACCCGCTGGGCCACCGGCCGCTCCCCCGAGAACGGCGGCGCCGGCGACTCCTCCGTCCTCACCGCCTTCGGCGTCTTCCAGGGCATGCGGGCCAGTGCCCAGCACCTGTGGGGCGACCCGACCCTCCGCGGCCGCAAGGTCGGCGTGGCCGGCGTCGGCAAGGTCGGCCACTACCTGGTCGAGCACCTCCTGGAGGACGGCGCCGAGGTCGTGATCACGGACGTCCGCGAGGAATCCGTGCGCCGCATCCTCGACAAGCACCCGCAGGTGACGGCCGTGGCCGACACGGACGCGCTGATCCGCACCGAGGGCCTGGACATCTACGCCCCCTGCGCGCTCGGCGGCGCCCTGAACGACGAGACCGTGCCCGCCCTCACCGCCAAGATCGTCTGCGGTGCGGCGAACAACCAGCTCGCGCACCCGGGCATCGAGAAGGACCTCGCGGACCGCGGCATCCTGTACGCGCCGGACTACGTGGTGAACGCGGGTGGCGTCATCCAGGTCGCGGACGAGCTGCACGGCTTCGACTTCGACCGGTGCAAGGCCAAGGCCACGAAGATCTTCGACACCACACTGGAAATCTTTGCCCGCGCAAAGGTGGATGGTATTCCTCCGGCTGCGGCGGCCGACCGGATCGCCGAGCAGCGGATGGCCGACGGCCGCGCGGCCAAGGCGGCGAAGGCCTCCTGACCCCCTGCCGGTGCACCCGCCGGGGTGCGGCGAGACGGAACTCACTGCACTTCGGCGGGTCGCCCGCCAGGAAAGAGTTAAAATCGCAGCTGACCAGCGAGGACGGGGCGCCTCGAGGGTCCTGTTCCGGGGCGCGTCATGCGGGCGGCGTACCGTATGGCCGCGGAAACAGGTACCGTTAAACCCCTACGGACGGTCTCTTCATGGAGAGCCCGCTCCGAACCATGAACGCGTGTCAGACTCTGGGGCCGTCGAGCCCCGTCACCGAGGGGGTCGAGCCATGGGGCGCGGCCGGGCCAAGGCCAAGCAGACGAAGGTCGCCCGCCAGCTGAAGTACAACAGCGGCGGCACTGACCTTGCGCGTCTGGCCAACGAGCTGGGCGCATCGCCGACGGCGCCGCTGACGCCTGTCAGCGAGCCGGTCGACGTCGATGACGAGCTGGACGACGACGACCCGTACGCGAAGTACGCGGAGCTGTACAACAACGATGACGACGAGGACGAGGACGACGAGTCCGGCCCGTCGGCTCAGCAGCGTCGCGGCGCTTGACGCCCGGGTTCGCACCAACAACCGGTGGCACCGCGTGATCGCATGACCACCAGCGACTGAACGATTCCGCGTCAGTCTTCAGAGCAACACACGAAAACCCGGTCCAGGGCCCCGCCCCGGGCCGGGGGTTAGGGGTGTCTCAGCTCGCGGTCGACCCCGTCCTGTCTCATATAACCAACACCGAGCCCACCAGACCAAGAGAGATCTCGGGTGTCGGGGGGTGG
>NZ_JBHXTC010000032.1:35800-87177 GCF_042677605.1 Streptomyces sp. NPDC127106
TTAATGATACGGCGACAACAGATATATACATTTGCTTTGTCGTGGGCAGAGTCTGTTGTGTATAAGAGACAGTAAGTCTTCAGAGCAACACACTAAAACCCGGTCCTGGGCCCCGCCCCGGACCGGGTTTTCGTGCTGTCTCAGCTCGCGTACGACCCGGTCAGCGCCGCACCCTCGGCGTGGTCACCGCGCTCGGTGATGCCACCGGCGACCCAGGCGTCGACGCCCCGGTCGGCCAGCGCGGTCAGGGCCACGTCCACCGATTCCTGCGGGACGACGGCCATCATGCCGACGCCCATGTTCAGCGTCTTCTCCAGCTCCAGCTGCTCGACCTGCCCCGCCTTCCCGACGAGGTCGAAGACCGCGCCCGGGGTCCACGTGGACCGGTCGACCGTCGCGTGCAGGTGGTCCGGGATCACCCGGGCCAGGTTCGCCGCGAGGCCGCCGCCGGTGATGTGCGAGAAGGCGTGCACCTCGGCCGTACGGGTGAGGGCCAGGCAGTCCAGGGAGTAGATCTTGGTCGGCTCCAGCAGCTCCTCGCCGAGGGTCCGGCCGAACTCCTCGACGTGCTGGTCGAGCGACATCCCGGCCCGGTCGAAGAGCACGTGCCGGACCAGCGAGTACCCGTTCGAGTGAAGGCCGGACGACGCCATCGCGATGACGGCGTCACCCGTACGGATGCGATCCGCTCCGAGCAGGTTGTCGTACTCGACGACACCGGTGCCGGCGCCCGCCACGTCGAAGTCGTCCGGGCCGAGGAGGCCCGGGTGCTCGGCGGTCTCGCCGCCGACCAGGGCGCAGCCGGCGAGGACGCAGCCCTCGGCGATGCCCTTGACGATGGCCGCGACCCGCTCGGGGTGGACCTTGCCCACGCAGATGTAGTCGGTCATGAAGAGCGGCTCGGCACCGCAGACGACGATGTCGTCCATGACCATCGCGACCAGGTCGTGGCCGATGGTGTCGTACACGCCCATCTGACGGGCGATGTCCACCTTCGTGCCGACGCCGTCGGTGGCGGAGGCCAGCAGCGGGCGCTCGTAGCGCTTCAGGGCGGATGCGTCGAAGAGGCCGGCGAAGCCGCCGAGGCCGCCGAGGACCTCGGGGCGCTGCGTCTTCTTCACCCACTCCTTCATCAGTTCGACGGCGCGGTCTCCCGCTTCGATGTCGACACCTGCTGTTTTGTAAGAAGCCGCTGCATCGCTGGCACCGGTGGACTTCTCTGTCATGACAGGAGAGAGCTTTCGTGTCGTTTGCTGCGTGAGATGCCGGTCCCTGGGAAAAGCCTGAAAGACAGGGACCGGCGCAGGTCGAGCCGGGAGCCCGCCCCCACTGCCGGGGGGCGGGAACGGGGGCCGCCCCGCCCCTGGCGCGGGGCTAGGGGCGGCGGAGCGCGTCGGCGGCGTCCGCGCCGCCGGCCAGCTCGGTTTCCAGGAGCTGCTTGCCCAGCAGCTGCGGGTCGGGCAGCTCCATGGGGTACTCGCCGTCGAAGCAGGCACGGCAGAGGTTCGGCTTCTGGATGGTCGTCGCCTCGATCATCGAGTCGAGCGAGATGTACGCGAGGGAGTCCGCACCCAGCGAGGTGCCGATCTCCTCGACGCTCATGCCGTTGGCGATGAGCTCCGCCCGAGTGGCGAAGTCGATGCCGAAGAAGCACGGCCACTTCACCGGCGGCGAGGAGATCCGGATGTGGACCTCGGCCGCACCGGCCTCGCGGAGCATCTTGACGAGGGCGCGCTGGGTGTTGCCGCGGACGATCGAGTCGTCGACGACCACCAGGCGCTTGCCGCGGATGACTTCCTTGAGGGGGTTGAGCTTGAGGCGGATGCCCAGCTGGCGGATCGTCTGCGAGGGCTGGATGAAGGTCCGGCCGACGTAGGCGTTCTTGACCAGGCCGGAGCCGTAGGGGATCCCGCTGGCCTCGGCGTAGCCGACGGCGGCGGGCGTGCCGGACTCCGGCGTCGCTATCACCAGGTCGGCGTCGACCGGGGCCTCCTTGGCGAGGCGCCGGCCCATCTCGACACGCGAGAGGTAGACGTTCCGGCCGGCGATGTCCGTGTCCGGGCGCGCCAGGTAGACGTACTCGAAGACACAGCCCTTGGGCTTCGCTTCTGCGAAGCGCGAGGTGCGCAGGCCGTTCTCGTCGATCGCGACGAGCTCGCCGGGCTCGACCTCGCGGACGAAGCTGGCGCCCACGATGTCGAGGGCCGCGGTCTCGCTCGCGACCACCCAGCCGCGCTCCAGGCGGCCGAGGACCAGCGGGCGGATGCCCTGCGGGTCACGGGCGGTGTACAGGGTGCCCTCGTCCATGAAGACGAGGGAGAAGGCGCCCTTGACCTGGGGGAGGACCTTGGCGGCCGACTCCTCGATGGTCAGGGGCTTGCCGTCGTCGTCCGTCTGGCCCGCCAGCAGGGCGGTGACCAGGTCGGTGTCGTTGGTGGCGGCCACCTGGGTGGCACGCCCGTCCTGACGGGGGAGGTCTGCGACCATCTCGGCGAGCTCGGCGGTGTTCACCAGGTTGCCGTTGTGGCCCAGGGCGATGGAGCCGTGGGCGGTCGCGCGGAAGGTGGGCTGAGCGTTCTCCCAGACGGAGGCTCCGGTGGTCGAGTAGCGGGCGTGACCGACCGCGATATGACCTTGGAGCGATCCGAGGGAGGTTTCGTCGAAGACCTGGGACACGAGGCCCATGTCCTTGAAGACGAGGATCTGGGAACCGTTGCTCACAGCGATGCCCGCGGACTCCTGTCCACGGTGCTGCAGTGCATACAGTCCGAAGTAGGTGAGCTTGGCGACCTCTTCACCCGGAGCCCAGACACCGAAGACGCCGCAAGCGTCCTGGGGGCCCTTTTCGCCGGGGAGCAGGTCGTGGTTGAGTCGTCCATCACCACGAGGCACACCACCGAGTGTAGGCGAGATCGACCACTGGTCCGAATTGGGGACGGCCGGGAAAAGTCACAGTGCGGACAGTCGGGTTACCCCTGCGGAGGGTGACGGGCCCGATATCCGGAATGCCGTGATTGACGGGCGCCGTGGGTTCGTACGGGCTTCCGACCCGTGCGGCTTCCCGGCGACCTGGTCGTCACCCTCGTCGAGCGCCGGCACGCGGGCCTTGTCCGTGTCGCGAGCGCCATCCGTCACTGTTCCGGCGCCTGCGCCTAACGCCGCCGCGTTTCTTTTCCTTTTCTTTTCTTTTTCCCGCTCCCGACCGAACCCGCCGTGGCGTGCCGTGCGCCGTCCCGCGCCGTCCCGCGCCGTCCGGGGCGGCCGCCTGGGGCCGCCCCGGCGCTCACTCGGCGGCGGAGGCGGCCCGGGCCGTGAGGCCCTTGCCGTCGGCCGCCGTCAGGGTCAGGGTGTGGGCCTGGATGCGCCAGGTGAGGGGGCCGCTGCCGAAGAGTTCGGTCAGGGTCCGCTCCAGGTCGCCCTCCGGGCCCGTACAGGCGATCCGGGTCGTCGTGAGCGGGCCGAAGGTGATCCGCGGGCCGTCGATCGCGGCGGTGGCGCTGAACCGGTTGCAGCCGAGGCTGCCGCTCACACCCGCGTCCGGGCCGATGGTGAACTCGGCCTTGCCGGCGGCCCGGTCCGGCACGGAAGCCGCCGTGTCGCCGCTGGTCAGCCCGGTCACCGTCCACTCGGTGACGGTGAGCGGGGCGTCCGGCACCGGCGGCTTCGAGGTCAACTCGATGGTGCCGCCGCCGGCGGCCGTCAGCACGAGCCGGTCGGCGGACTCGCGCCGCACCTCCAGCCGGCCGCGCAACACCTCGGCGAAGGCCGCCTCGAACTCCATGTGCTCACAAGCCATGGCGGTGGAGGAGCCCGGCGTGACCGTCACCGCACGGTGCGCGGACCCGGTCTCGTAGGCCACGGCGGCCGTGAATCCGTTGCAGCCGTAGTTCCCCTTGGCCTCGGCCGTGCGGGAGCCGGTGGGCTCTATCGCCAGGTGGGCGGCAGGCGGCCCGGTGAAGGTCCGACCGTCCGCGCTCACGCGCTCGACGGACCAGGACCCGGTGAAGCCGGGGCCCGGGCGGGTGCCGGCGGTGCCGGAGCCGTCGGCGCAGGCCGTGCTGGCGGCGGCGAGGACGAGTACGGCGGCCAGGGCCGCGGGGAGGTGCCGGAGTGTGGGCATGCCCCTGGGACGGGCGGCGGGCCGGTACGGTTCCGCCCGCTGCCGGTCGGGACCCGCCGGTCGGCTCGGCTCGACTCGACTCCGGTCAGCTCCGGTCAGCTCCGGTCAGCTCATCACCGGGAGCAGCGCCCCCAGGTCGGCCCGCTCCCCGCTGGCCGTGACCCGGGCGTCCGCGACCGCCGAGGCCCAGTGCTGCCGGCCCGTGGCCAGCCTGATCCAGGTCAGCGGGTCGGTCTCCACCACGTTCGGCGGGGTGCCGCGGGTGTGCCGCGGGCCCTCGACGCACTGGACCACCGCGAAGGGCGGGATGCGCACTTCGACCGAGCCACCGGGCGCCTTGAGGGCGAGGGCGTCGGCGAGCAGCCGGGTGCAGGCGGCGAGCGCCTGCCGCTCGATCGGGATGGCCAGCCCGGCGGCCCGGTTGAGGTCGTCGGTGTGCACGACGAGCTCCACGGTCCGGGTGACGAGGAAGTCGGCCAGCGTCATGTCGCCGACCCACAGGGCGAGGACCCGGCTGCCGGGGTTCGCGGCCAGTTCCTCGGCCATCCGGGCGCCCGCGTCGTCGAACAGCTCGGCCAGCGGGGCGCCGCGGAGGGTCTCCTTCGCCGCTTCGGCGATCTTCCCGGCGAGGGAGGCGGTGGCGGAGGGCCATTCCACGGCCGTCAGCTCGGGCACGGCCGCCGGTGGGCGGGCGAGCCCGGCGGCGAGCGAGTCGGCGATCCAGGCGATGTGCGCGGCCAGATCGGCCACGGTCCAGTCGCCGATCCCGCTGTCCCGGCCGAGCTGTTCGGGTGTCAGCTCCCGGACGGCGTCGGCGATGTGGGCGAACTGCGCGGTGACGGCCGTACGGATCTTCGCGGCGTCGTAGGTACGGGTACGACGGGTCCTGGGTGCCATGCGGCGAATCTGCCCGATCGGCCGCGGCCCCCGCAGCCGCTGCCACGGCGGCGGCCGGGCCGGGGGCGGAGGCGGCGGCCGGGCAGGTCGGTCAGGGTCGGGGGCCGGCGTCGAAGACCTCACCGGTCGCGGGGACGCCGGTACCGCGCCAGGTGAAGGGCAGGCCGCGGGCGGTGTCGGCGTCGGGCCCGTCCATCAGCTGGAAGTGCACGTGCGGCTCCGTGGAGTTGCCGGAGTTACCGCACTCGGCGATGAGCTGCCCGGCGGTGACCCGGTCGCCGACGCCGACCTTCAGCGAGCCGCGCTTGAGGTGGCCGTACAGGGCGTACGTGCCGTCGCCCAGTTCCAGGACGATGTGGTTGCCGATGATCCGGTCGGGCCCGGCGAGGTCCCGGACCGAGGCCTCGACCAGCAGCAGGTGGAGCACCGCCGGCCAGGAGGTGCGGCTGAGGTGGTCGCGCTGCCGGCCGGCGGCCCGGACGACCACCGCGTCGGCGACGGCGTACACCGGCGCGCCGAACGAGGGGAAGGCGCGGGCCGGCCGGACGAGCGGCCACAGCCAGGCGAAGCCGGGGTGCGGCGGGTCCTGCGGGCCGGGTTCGGCGGTGATGTCGATGGCGTAGGCCTGCGCCAGCCGGTGGGTGCCGTGGCTCGGGACCTTGTCCGCGGGACTGTTGGCCGCGGACCAGCGCCCGGCGACCGGGGGCTCGACCTCGCGGGCCGGCTCCGCGGTGCGGGGCGCCCGGGCGGCCAGCCGGCCGGCCAGGAAGGTGAGCGCGAGGGCGAGTCCGGCGGGCAGCCAGACCCAGCGGACGTCGGCGGGGAACCCCAGGCCGAGGTCGGTGGCGATGAGGGCGAGGAAGGCGACCCAGCAGCAGCGGTAGGCCAGGTGCACCGCCCGGCGCAGCCCGGCGGGGGCGGGGCGGACGGGGCGGACGGGGCGGGAGGGACCAGTGGGGCCCGCTCCAGTGGGGCCCGCTCCAGTGGGGCCCGATGCGGGGGAGCCCGATGCGGGGGAGCCCGATGCGGGGGCCGTCGGCGCGGCCGCCGCGTCCGGGGTGCCGGCGGGGGTCACGGGGTGGCCGCCGCGAAGACGACGAGCAGCGGGACGACCCGGCCGCCGGGGACCTCGTACCGTCCGCGCCCGGTGGTGTGCAGCCAGCCGGCCGCGGTGAGCTGGCGCAGGTGGTGGTAGATCTGCCCGCTGGTACCGACCCCGTCCAGCGCGGTCAGCTCGGCGGCGGTCCGCTGCCCGGCCAGGATCTCCCGCAGCAGCCGGATCCGTACGGGGCTGCCGAGCGCGGCGAGGGCGTCGGCGGTGCGCTGCCGGTCCTCGGCGGGCTCGCCGAGGAGTTCCCCGGTGGGGAAGCCCTGCTGCCACTCGTACCGCTCGCCGGTGGGGAGCCCGACGGCGCCGGTGAACAGCACGCCGCCGTCGTCGTCGCCGAGTTCCGCGATCCGCGCCTTGAAGCCCTCCAGGGCCCAGAAGTCCCCGGCCGGGTCGGCGGGTTCGGACTGCCCGGCGCCCTGTGTCTGCTGGGCTTCCCGTGCTTCGAGTGCGGCCAGTCGCCGTTCCAGTTCGGACACGCGTGCTTCGAGATCCATGCCTGCAAACTTACGTCATTACGTAATTACGTACAACAGGAGCGGAGTGCGGGTGCACCCGAAAACGCCGAACCCCCGCCCGGCAGTGCGGGGCGGGGGTTCGGTCCGACGGGTCGGACGGGTCGGACGGGGCGGACGGGGTCCGACAGGTGCGGATCAGGCCAGCAGGGCCGGGATCGTCGCCTCGTGGGCCTCACGGAGCTCGGCCAGCGGGATCGTGAACTCGCCCTGGACCTCGATCTCCTCGCCGTCCACGACACCGATGCGGGTGGCGGGCAGGCCGCGCGCGCCGCACATGTCGGTGAAGCGGAGCTCCTCGCTGCGCGGGACGGCCACCACGGCCCGGCCGGCCGACTCGGAGAACAGGAAGGTGAACGCGTCCAGGCCCTCGGGCACCACGAGCCGGGCGCCGTTGCCGCCGCGCAGGCAGGACTCGGTGAGCGCCTGGACCACGCCGCCGTCGGACAGGTCGTGCGCGGCGTCGATCATGCCGTCGCGCGAGGCGGCGATCAGGATCTCCGCGAGGAGCTTCTCGCGGCCGAGGTCCAGCTTGGGCGGCAGGCCGCCGAGGTGGTCGTGGACGACCTGCGACCAGGCCGAGCCGCCGAACTCCTCGGCGGTGTCGCCGAGCAGGTAGAGCAGCTGGCCGGCCTCCGCGAACGCCATCGGCGTACGGCGGTTGACGTCGTCGATCACACCGAGGACGGCCACGACGGGCGTCGGGTGGATCGCGGTGTCGCCGGTCTGGTTGTACAGCGAGACGTTGCCGCCGGTCACCGGGGTGCCCAGCTCCAGGCAGCCGTCCGCGAGACCACGGCAGGCCTCGGCGAACTGCCACATGACGCCCGGGTCCTCCGGCGAGCCGAAGTTCAGGCAGTCGGAGACGGCCAGCGGCTTGGCGCCGGTCGCGGCGACGTTCCGGTACGCCTCGGCCAGGGCCAGCTGCGCACCCGCGTACGGGTCGAGCTTGGCGTAGCGGCCGTTGCCGTCGGTCGCGATGGCCACGCCGAGGTTGGTCTCCTCGTCGATGCGGACCATGCCGGCGTCCTCGGGCTGCGCGAGGACGGTGTTGCCCTGCACGAAGCGGTCGTACTGGTCGGTGACCCAGGACTTCGAGGCCTGGTTCGGGGAGGAGACCAGGGCCAGGACCTGCGCGCGGAGCTCGTCGGAGCTCTGCGGGCGGGGCAGCTTGGCCGCGTCGTCCGCCTGGAGGGCGTCCTGCCACTCGGGGCGGGCGTACGGGCGCTGGTAGACCGGGCCCTCGTGGGCGACGGTGCCCGGCGGCACGTCGACGATCTGCTCGCCGTGCCAGAAGATCTCCAGGCGCTCGCCGTCGGTCACCTCACCGATGACGGTGGCGATGACGTCCCACTTCTCGCAGATCTCCATGAAGCGGTCGACGTGCTGCGGCTCGACGATCGCGCACATGCGCTCCTGCGACTCGCTCATGAGGATCTCCTCGGGCGAGAGCGTCGCGTCGCGCAGCGGCACGGTGTCCAGCTCGACGCGCATGCCGCCGGAACCGGCCGAGGCCAGCTCGGAGGTGGCGCAGGAGAGGCCGGCGCCGCCGAGGTCCTGGATGCCGGCGACCAGCTTCTCCTTGAAGATCTCCAGGGTGCACTCGATGAGGAGCTTCTCCTGGAACGGGTCGCCGACCTGGACGGCGGGGCGCTTGGTGGGCTTGGTGTCGTCGAAGGTCTCGGACGCGAGGACCGAGACGCCGCCGATGCCGTCGCCGCCCGTGCGGGCGCCGTAGAGGATGACCTTGTTGCCGGGGCCGGAGGCCTTGGCGAGGTGGATGTCCTCGTGCTTCATCACGCCGATGCAGCCGGCGTTGACCAGCGGGTTGCCCTGGTAGCAGGAGTCGAAGACGACCTCGCCGCCGATGTTGGGCAGGCCGAGGCAGTTGCCGTAGCCGCCGATGCCCGCGACCACGCCCGGCAGGACGCGCTTGGTGTCGGGGTGGTCGGCCGCACCGAAGCGGAGCGGGTCGACGACGGCGACGGGGCGGGCGCCCATGGCGAGGATGTCGCGGACGATGCCGCCGACGCCGGTCGCCGCGCCCTGGTAGGGCTCGATGTACGAGGGGTGGTTGTGCGACTCGACCTTGAAGGTGACCGCGTAGCCCTGGCCGACGTCGACGACGCCGGCGTTCTCGCCGATGCCGACGAGCATCGCGTCGTTCTTCGGGGCCTTCTCGCCGAACTGGCGCAGGTGGACCTTGCTGCTCTTGTACGAGCAGTGCTCGGACCACATCACGGAGTACATGGCGAGCTCGGCACCGGTGGGGCGGCGGCCGAGGATCTCGCGGATCCGCAGGTACTCGTCCTCCTTGAGGCCGAGTTCCTTCCAGGGCTGCGCCGAGTCCGGGGTCTCGGCGGCGTGCTTGACGGTGTCCAGAGTCATGCGGAGACCAGCTTCTTCAGGATCGAGGTGAAGAATCCGAGGCCGTCGGTGCGGCCCGTCCCGATCAGCGGCTCCACCGCGTGTTCGGGGTGCGGCATGAGGCCGACGACGTTGCCCGCGGCGTTGGTGATGCCGGCGATGTCGTTCAGCGACCCGTTGGGGTTGAAGTCCACGTAGCGGAAGGCCACGCGGCCCTCGGCCTCCAGTTCGTCCAGGGTGCGCTGGTCGGCGACGTAGCGGCCGTCCATGTTCTTGAGCGGGACGGAGATCTCCTGGCCCTGCTCGTAGTCGCCGGTCCAGGAGGTTCCGGCGTTCTCGACCCGGAGCTTCTGGTCCCGGCAGATGAAGTGCAGGTGGTTGTTGCGGAGCATCGCCCCCGGCAGCAGGTGGGCCTCGGTGAGGACCTGGAAGCCGTTGCAGATGCCCAGGACCGGCATGCCGGCCCTGGCCTGCTCGATGATGGTCTCCATCACCGGAGAGAACCGGGAGATGGCCCCGGCGCGCAGGTAGTCGCCGTACGAGAAGCCGCCCGCGAGGACGACCGCGTCGACCTGGTGCAGGTCCTTGTCGCGGTGCCACAGCGAGACCGGCTCGGCCCCCGCGAGGCGGACGGCGCGCAGCGAGTCACGGTCGTCGAGCGTTCCGGGGAACGTGACGACACCGATGCGAGCGGTCACGACTCCACCTTGACGACGAAGTCTTCGATGACGGTGTTGGCGAGGAACGTTTCGGCCATCTTGTGGATGCGGTCGAGGGCGGCCTGGTCGACCGGACCCTCCACTTCCAGCTCGAAGCGCTTCCCCTGGCGGACGTCGGCGATGCCCTCGAAGCCCAGGCGCGGCAGTGCACGCTGCACCGCCTGGCCCTGGGGGTCGAGGATCTCCGGCTTGAGCATGACGTCGACTACGACGCGTGCCACTGGCACTCCCGATGGGTGGTTGGTGCGAAGGCGGTTCCTTCAGCGTACCCGCCCGAAATTTCTACGCGGGTAGATTTCGGAAGGGGGTCCGCGCGGGCCTCTCCGGGGCATCCAGCGAGGGCCCCTTTCGGCTTCACCAACGCTTCGCAAAATCCACCGGAAAACCTCGTGCCCGGGATTGCGGCGGGACACGCGGAGGGAATTAACTGGGCTTCGCAATGCAATGGGAATCGAGGTACAAAGGAATCCTCAGCAGCGCGGCATTTGCCGGTCCGTACCCGGTACCGAAAGACGCATTGCTCCGAAACATCCACACAGGCGACATCACCGCACGTCAGCGGGCGGCGACTGTCGCGCGAAGGGACCGATATCCGTGGCGCAGCGCGTAGTGGTCACACTCTCCGACGACATCGACGGCGGAGAAGCGGCGGAAACGGTCACGTTCGGCCTGGACGGTAAGTCCTACGAGATCGACCTCAATCTGGCCAACGCCGAGAAACTGCGGGACGTCCTCGCCCCGTACATGGCCGCCGGACGCCGGCAGGCCCGCTCCGGGAAGGCCTTCAAGCACACCTCCCTCGCTCCCGACCCGGCGGTCGTCCGCGCCTGGGCCCGGTCGCACGACTTCGACGTGCCCCCGCGGGGCCGCATCCCGAAGCGCGTCTACGAGGCCTACCACCAGGCCCACTGAGGCGGCCGCCCGGCGGCTCCCGGGGCGGATTTGGCATCCACCCCCTGTCGTCCGCTAGTGTGTGGATCACGCCGAGGGGCGAGACCGCAGGTCAGAGCCTCGAAGGTCGTGCGGGTGTAGTTCAGTAGCAGAACATCCCCCTTCCAGGGGGAAGGCGCAGTGTGCGATTCCTGTCACCCGCTCGCAAAGGCTTTACCGACCACTCCGGTGGATCAGGTAGAGTGATGCACGCATCGCCCGGCGGTACCGCCGAAGCGGGCATGCGGACGTAGCTCAGTTGGTAGAGCACCACCTTGCCAAGGTGGATGTCGCGAGTTCGAGTCTCGTCGTCCGCTCAGAGTACAAAGGCCCTGATCATTGATCAGGGCCTTTGTCGTATGCGCATGGAGAACACATGCGCGCACTGACAAATGTCATCGGGGGCGATGACCACGCCCACTGGTGCGACGGAGGGCCCGCCGCGAGGCTGGAGCCATGGGGAACGGCACCCGTCACAGGGTGATCGGGGGAATCGGGGAACCGTGTCGAAACTCACCGGATGGTGGAAGAACCGCAGCACCGCGGCGAAGGTCGAGCTCTACACACGGTGGTCGCTCCACTCCTTCGTGGTCATCGAGGTCTTCTCCTTCGGACTGGCCCCGTTGGCGGCCGCCGCCCCCAGGAGGGACGTCTCGGCGCCGGCTGCGCTCACGGCACTGCTGGTCGTCCTCGCCCACGCCGTCACCACGGCGTTCCTCTCCTCCCGGGCGCTGGACTGGCTGGTGGGCCGCCGCCCCCGGCCGGTGCGGCTCGTGGTCGCGACGACGGCCGCGACGGCCGCCGCCAGCATCGCCTTGCTGGTGGCCCTCAAGACCGGCCACCTCCCCGAGGAGATGGCACCGGCGATGGTGGTCGGCATGGTCTGCTTCACCTGCGGCTCGCTCGTGCTCTGCACGAACCGGGTGCGCCAGATGTGGTCCGTCGCACCGGCCTGGGCGCTCGGCACGGGTACGGCGGCCCTGGCCGTGGGCCTCCCCGTGAGGAACGCCGTCGGATGCACGATCCTGGTGCTGCTGAGCAGCCTGTTCATGTGCCTGGCCTGCGGGTTCTCGGGCTGGCTGTTGAGGATGGTCTACGAGCTGGACCGCGCCCGGGAACTCCAGGCCCAGCTGGCCGTAGCCGAGGAGCGGTTGCGTTTCGGCCGTGACCTGCACGACGTGATGGGCCGCAACCTCGCCGTCATCGCCCTCAAGAGCGAGCTCGCGGTGCAGCTGGCACGGCGCGAGCGCCCGGAGGCCGTCACCCAGATGATCGAGGTCCAGCGCATCGCCCGCGAGTCGCAGCGCGAGGTGCGCGACGTCGTGCGCGGCTACCGGGAGGCCGACCTCGCGGTGGAGCTGGAGGGCGCACGGGGCGTGCTGGCCGCAGCCGGGATGGACTGCCGGGTCGAGGCCGAACCGGGACGGAAGCTGCGCCCCGAGGTGCAGTCGGCCCTCGGCTGGGTGGTCCGCGAAGCCACCACGAACGTCCTGCGGCACGGCGACGCACGCCGCTGCGTGATACGCCTCACGGTGCCCGAGGACGGCGAACTGACCCTGGTCGTGGAGAACGACGGGGCACCCGAGGTGCCGGCCGGGCCGCCCGGCTCCGGTATCGCCGGGCTGCGGGAGCGGCTCGCGGCGCTCGACGGCACCTTGGAGGCCGGCCCGGTGGGCGACGGCCGATTCCGGCTGCGGGCCCGGATCCCGGGCCGCCAACTGCGAGGACTGGAGGTGCGGGCGTGAGCCCCGTACGCGTACTGCTGGCCGACGACGAGCACCTGATCCGCGGAGCGCTCGCCGCCCTGCTCGCCCTGGAGGACGATCTGCTGGTCGTCGCCGAGGCGGCCTCGGGGCCGGAAGCCCTGGCGATGGCGCGGGCCCACCGGCCGGACGTGGCCGTGCTGGACCTGCAGATGCCCGGAGCGGACGGCGTGAGCGTGGCCACATCCCTGAAGGCCGAACTCCCCGACTGCAAAACCATGATCGTGACGAGCCACGGGCGGCCCGGCCATCTCAAGCGTGCCCTGGCGGCAGGGGTGCGGGCCTTCGCGCCGAAGACGGTGTCGGCGCAGCGGCTGGCCGAACTGATCCGGACCGTGCACGCCGGAGGCCGTTACGTGGACCCGGAGTTGGCGGCCGACGCGATCAGTGCGGGGGACTCGCCGCTGACCGCCCGCGAGGCCGAAGTACTGGAACTCGCCGGGGACGGGGCACCGGTGGCGGAGATCGCCGACCGGGCCGGCCTGTCGCAGGGGACCGTACGCAACTACCTGTCGTCCGCCGCTTCGAAGCTCGGCGCGGAGAACCGGCATGCCGCGGTGCGTCTCGCGCGCGAGCGCGGTTGGGTATAGTGGTTCCCGCGCCACGGCGCATGCGGACATAGCTCAGTTGGTAGAGCACCACCTTGCCAAGGTGGATGTCGCGAGTTCGAGTCTCGTTGTCCGCTCAGGAAGAGGAAGCCCCCGGTCGGTGACCGGGGGCTTCCTCGTGCTCAGGCCCAGTTCTGGCCGGTGAGCCGCTCGTACGCCTCGACGTACTTGGCGCGGGTCTGCTCGACGACCTCCTGGGGGAGGGCCGGCGGCGGGAGTTCGCCCTTCGGGTCCCAGCCGGAGGCCGGGGACGACAGCCAGTTGCGGACGAACTGCTTGTCGAAGGAGGGCTGGGCGCGGCCCGGCTCCCACAGGTCGGCCGGCCAGAAGCGGGAGGAGTCCGGGGTCAGCACCTCGTCGGCGGCGACCAGGGTGCCGTCCGCGTCGAAACCGAACTCGAACTTGGTGTCCGCCAGGATGATCCCGCGCTCGCGGGCGATGTCCCGGGCCCGGCCGTACACGGCCAGGGTGGTCTGGCGCAGCAGCGCGGCGGTCTCGGCGCCGGTGGTGCGCGCGACCTCCTCGTAGGAGACGTTCTCGTCGTGCTCGCCGACCTCGGCCTTGGCGGCCGGGGTGAAGATCGGCGCGGGCAGCTCGGATCCGTCGACGAGCCCCTCGGGCAGGGCGAGCCCGCAGACCGTGCGGGTCTGGTCGTACTCGGCGAGGCCGGAGCCGGTGAGGTAGCCGCGGGCCACGCACTCGACCGGCACCATCGTCAGGTTCTTGCAGACCAGCGTGCGGCCCGCCCAGTCCGCGGGGGCGCCCTGGGGGAGGTCCGTGCCGAGCACGTGGTTCGGGACGAGGTCGGCGAGCTGCTCGAACCACCACAGCGAGAGCTGCGTCAGGACCCTGCCCTTGTCCGGGATCTCGGTCGGCAGGACCCAGTCGAAGGCGGACATCCGGTCGCTGGCGACCATGACGAGGTTGCCGTCCTCGTCGCGGTAGAGATCGCGGACCTTGCCGGTGTGGAGGTGGACGAGGCCCGGAACCTGAACCGGCTCGGGCTTTTCGACGAATCCGGACACGGGGCCTCCCTGTGGTTCTGTACGAGCGCAGACCCATTCTCCCGCACCGGCCGGCGCGGGCCGACGACGGGTCCGGGTCGGCACCGGTCAGTCCCTCTTGCAGATCCGGTCCAGGAGGTTGGCCGTGGCCCGCTGGATCCGCTCGTCCACGTGGCCGGGGCGGTCGAGGGCCGGGGTCCAGGCGAAGGTGCCGGACGCGAAGACGAGGGCGCCGCTGGGGGCCCGGTACAGGGAGGTCTCCTGGTGGCGCTTGGCGCCGCCCCCGTCCCGGTACGGGGAGTGCGCGAGCAGGATCCGGTCCCGGTGCTCGGGCAGCTGGGTGCGGGGGAAGTACCGGTCGGCCTCGCCCGCGACCAGGCCGGGCAGCTCGTCGTTCTCGGCGGCGCCGGTGGACTCCCAGAGCCAGTGCGAGGCGTTGCGCACGACCAGCGGCGCCGGCTCGGGGACCCGCCCCGCGTACTGGATGCCCAGCAGCTGCTGCTCGGGGCGGTCGACCTCGCGCCACAGGCTGGGGCGGCCGGGGCTGCGGCGTTTGCGGCAGGTCAGGAGCCGGTCGGCGACCCCGGACGGGGAGGGGGCCAGCTCGACCTGCCAGTACAGGGTGTTGGCCGACAAGAAGACCAGCGAGGTGCCGTGGTCGCGGGCGCGCTCCGCTGCGCGGCGCATGGCGGCCGACCAGTACTCGTCGTGGCCGGGGAAGACCAGGCCGCGGTAGCGGGCGGGGTCGACGCGGCCGGCGTGCAGGTCGCGGGTGTCGGCGTAGGCGAGGTCGTAGCCGTAACGCTCGGCCCAGCGGATGAAGTCGTAGGCGTGGCCCACGTGCAGGGGCAGGCCCGTGCCCGCGTAGGGGCGGTCGAAGGAGACCGTGACGGCCGCGTCCTGGGTGCCGAGGAGCCGGCCCTCCTCGTCCCAGGCGTGGTAGAGGCTGGCGCCGGTGCGGCCGTCCTCGGGGTAGAGGTTGTACGCCTGCCAGGTGATGTCGGGCAGTAGGAGCAGCAGGTCGGCGGGGCGGTCGTCGCGCACGGTGAAGGGGATGTGAGAGCGGTATCCGTCGGCGGTGGTGAGCACGGCGACGTACGCCCCGACGTTCCAGTGCTCCGGGACCCGCAGCCGCCAGGACAGCCACCAGTGGTGGCAGGAGACCGTGCGGTCGGCGGTGAGGGGCGGCGGTTGGACGATGCCGGAGAGGCGCGGGCTGGTGGTGATGCGGGCGGCTCCGGCCCCGCCGTAGTGGCCGATGCGGTGGACGTCGACACAGAACTGCTGGGGCGGGTCCACAGTGATGTGGAAGTCGATGGTCTCGCCGGGGGCCACGGCTCCGGTGGAGGTGAACCCCTTGATCTGGCGGTGGACGTCGTCGGAGGTGCGGGGGCCGCCGCCGCGGGCCGACCGGTCGGGGGCGGCCCCGGCCGGTTCCGCGTACCAGGGCACGAGCCGGCCGGTGTCGTCGACGGACGCCTCGCCGCGGAGCCACGGCAGCGGGCCCGGCCCGAAGGGATCGTTCACCGCGTGGGCGAGTGCCCCTGACTCCCAGCGCCGGATCCGGTCCGCACCCATTCCGCTCCCCTCCCTCGCTCCCCCGAACGGCTTCTGCACACGGCGGCGCGGCACGGGTCCAGGAGGTCCGGCCGCGACCGGTCCCAGCACATCACATGACGCGCTCGTTCCGTCACCGTTCGCCACAACCGGGGCCACGGATGCTGCCGGCGGCAGGTCGGGGGCCCGGCCCGGGGCGCGGGCTGTCCGGGAGGGGTGTGGCCCGGGAGGGTGTGGCCCTGCTCAGACCAGGCGGACCGGCTTCTCGGGGCGGATGCCCAGCTCGGCCAGCCAGTCGCGCAGGGGCTCCGGATCGCCGTCCTCGACCAGGCTCAGGACGCGGGGAGCCAGGTCCGAGCGACGCTCGCCGCCCGCCAGCAGGACCGGGCCGTCCAGCCAGTCCAGTCCCGGGGCTGCGCCGACGCAGTCCACGGCCGCGCAGCACACCAGGGCGGTCACGTGGTCGGCGAGCAGGTCCCGACCGCTCCTCGGTGGCTGCAGCGGGAACAGGGGGACGGCGTCAGCGCCGCGGGCCACCACGGAACGGCGGCCTCCGGAACGTTCCTCCCGGGCCAGGTCACCGCTCAGCCGCCCGGCCAGGGCCTCACCGGCCCCGCCCTCGCCACCGGCGTCCGCCAGGTACCCGAGGACCCGGTCCAGCGTGGGCCCCGCCCCCGGTGGCACGGCCAGGGTGTCCAGCGCCTCGTGCAGCCGGGCCGCCTCCGCCCGCCACGTGCGGTCCACGACCTCCTCCGGGTACGCCGCCCAGTCCACCGGCGCCCAGTCCGGCCCGGGCTCGGCCGGGCCGCCGTGGAAGAGCCGCGCGGCGAGCAGGGAGGCCGCCTCGTCGACGGCGCCGGGCCGCTCCAGCAGGTCGCACGCGGGCCTCTCCCCGAGCCGGGAGGCGAATCCGTCGGCCATCCGGTCCCGCCGGGACAACTCGGTCAGCGCGGAGACCACCCCGGCATCGAGATGCGAGGGCCACCGGCCCATCCGCCAGGCCGGCAGCGCCACCCGGGTCAGCAACCGGTCCCACCCCGCGTACGCGAGGCCGACCTGCTCCTGGGCGGTGATCCGTACCCCGTAGTCCACCCGCTGCGCGCGGTCGGAGGCGGCCGCGGCCACCCCGCGCTCCATCTCGGCGGCGTCCTCCCGGCAGAGCCGCAGCAGCAGCCGCGCCGGGCCCCCGATCCATCCGAGGCCGGGCCGGCCGGCCACGTCCACGGCGGCGTCCAGCCCGCGCACGAAGCCGCGGGCATCCGCTATGTCGGGGTGCGCCGAGGGCCCCGTACCGGCGACGACCGGTGCGAGCACCGCCCGCAGCTCGGCGACCCGCATCCACCACAGGAACGGCGAGCCGATCACCAGCACGGGCGCCGCGCCCGGCGCGGTCCCAGGGCCGGCGGCCGCGGCGCGCCGCCGGTGGGCCGCATGCGTACGGTCCTCCAGCCAGCTGTCGCAATCCGGTGTCAGGGCTATCGCGGAGGGCGCCGGCACCTCCATGCGGTCCGCCAGGTCCCGCACGAGCCGGTACAGGTCGGGCGCCTCGGCCTCGGCCAGCGGCACGGTCGGTGTCAGGGCGGGACCGGCCCGCACCACCACCGCGGTGAAGATCCCGCCCACGAGCAGCACCAGCACGGCGACCGCGCACACGACGAGGGTCACCAGCGGCCAGGGGTCCCCGGCCAGCCATCCCGTCATCCGGGCGGAGACCAACACCACCGCGAGGGCGGCGGGCAGCAGGCCGACGGCCAACACCCTGCTGCGCACGCGCAGCACGGCCAAGGCCCGGGAGCGCGCGGACGGCGGGCTCCCTTCCCGATACGAACCGGTTCCGGACACGACCGGACCTCACCCCCTCTGCCCTGCGGCGGGTTTGCTCACTCCCCCACTGTGACACCCGCCACTGACATCGCAATGCCGGTGGGCCAAGTGCCGGAATGCTTGCGCCGCACCCTAGTTGGGGAGCGCCCGGCAGTCAGCCAGACGGTAGGACGATCACCCGATGGAATGGCTTTGGCTAAAGCTGCTGCGTTCGAACACGGCCGGATGCAGTCGCACGCGGACATGCGCACGGGCCCGGTCCGCACCTGTGTGCGTACCGGGCCCGCGTCGTGACCGCGCTGCTCCTCGGCGTCCTCAGACCGTGCCGGCCGCCTTGGCCGCGATGTCCGTGCGGTGGTGGGATCCGTCCAGGCGGATCCGCGCGACGGCCTTGTAGGCCTTGTCGCGGGCCTGCGCCAGGTCGGAGCCGGTGGCCGTCACCGACAGGACGCGGCCGCCCGCGCTGACGACCGCGTCGCCCTCGCGCCGGGTCCCGGCGTGCAGCACGTACGTGTCGGGGCCGTCCTCGGCGGCCACCTCGGCCAGGCCCTCGATCGGGTCGCCGGTGCGCGGGGTGCCCGGGTAGTTGTGGGAGGCGATGACGACCGTGACGGCCGCGTCCTCCCGCCAGGTGAGCGGGGGCTCGGACTCCAGCGTGCCCTTGGCCGCGCTCAGCAGCAGGCCCGCGAGCGGGGTCCGCAGCCGGGCCAGGACGACCTGCGTCTCGGGGTCGCCGAAGCGGGCGTTGAACTCGATGACGCGCACGCCGCGCGAGGTGATCGCGAGGCCGGCGTACAGCAGGCCGGAGAAGGGGGTTCCGCGGTGGCGGAGCTCGTCCACGGTCGGCTGCAGCACCGTCTCCAGGACCTCGTCGACGAGCTTCGGGTCGGCCCACGGCAGGGGCGAGTACGCCCCCATGCCACCGGTGTTGGGCCCCTCGTCGCCGTCGAGCGCGCGCTTGAAGTCCTGCGCGGGCTGCAGCGGGAGGACGGTGGTGCCGTCGGTGATCGCGAAGAGGGAGACCTCGGGTCCGTCGAGGTACTCCTCGATGACGACGCGGTCGCAGGCCAGGGCGTGCTCGCGGGCGACGGCCAGATCATCGGTGACCACGACGCCCTTGCCGGCGGCGAGGCCGTCGTCCTTGACGACGTAGGGCGCGCCGAACGCGTCGAGGGCCGCGTCGACCTCCTCGGCGGTGGTGCACACGTAACTGCGCGCGGTGGGGACGCCGGCCGCGGCCATCACGTCCTTCGCGAACGCCTTCGAGCCCTCCAGCTGCGCCGCTTCGGCGGAGGGGCCGAAGACCGGGATGCCGGCGGCGCGGACGGCGTCGGCGACACCGGCGACCAGCGGCGCCTCGGGGCCGATGACGACCAGCTCGGCGCCGAGCTCGGTGGCCAGGCCGGCCACGGCCGCGCCGTCGAGGGCGTCGACCGGGCGCAGCTCCGCCACCTCGGCGATGCCGGCGTTGCCGGGGGCGCAGTAGAGCGCGTTGACGTCGGGGTCGAGGGACAGAGAGCGGCACAGGGCGTGTTCGCGGGCGCCGCCGCCGATGACGAGGACCTTCACGCCATGCAGCCTAGCCCGCCGGGCGACCCGACCTTCGTGCGGCCACCCAAACGCGGGCCCCTACTCGTTCGTGTATTCCTCCACAACGGTGGCCCCGAGCTCGCGCACGATCAGCTCGTGCCCGGTGAGGGCGCTCTCGACGAGGTCGGGGTCGTCCTCCTCCGGTACGTCGTCCTCCGGCGCCACCGGCGGGGGCGCCTGGTGGACGGGGGCCTGCGGCGTGGCGGCCGGCTGCGGGGGCTGCGGCGGCCGCGGCTGCTGCGGGGCCGCCGGAGCCGGCTGCACCGGGGCCGGGGCGGGCGCGGGGGCGGGCGGCGGCGGGCTGTAGGCCGGTGCGACGGGGGCGGCGTACGCGGAGGCGGCGGCCTGCGGTGCCGGCTGGCCGCCCTGGCCCACGACGGCGTCGATCTTCCAGTTGACCTGGAACTGCTCGGCCAGGACGGCCTTGAGCACGTCCTCGCTGCCGCTGCTGGCGAAGTTGTCGCGGGCTCCGGCGTTCGGGAAGCCCAGTTGCAGGGTGGTCCCGTCGAAGCCGGTGACCTGGGCGTTCTGGCTGAGCAGGATCCAGGTGAAACGACGGCGGTTCTTGACGGCCTCCAGGATCCCGGGCCACATCGCCTGCACCTGGCCGGCGCCGGCGGCCATGCCGGGGGACGGCGCGGCCGCGCCGGGAACGGGCGCCGGGGCGGCGGCCGGAGCCGGTGCGGCGGGGCCGGGGGCCGCAGCGGCGGGCGCCGGGACCCCCTGGCCGGGCGCGGCAGCGGTGGGCCAGGCCCCGCGGACCCCGGACCCGGGCTTCGCCGCCCCGGGCCAGGCCCCGGGCTGCGCCGGGGGGGCGGCGGCGGGAGCGGACGCAGGCGCGGCAGCGGCGGCGGGCGGAGCGGTAGCCGCAGGGGCGGCTGGGGCGGGGGCGGGCACAGCAGGAGCGGGCGCGGCAGGCACCGCGGCGGGCACCGGGGCGGCGGGCGCGACCGGGGCCATGGCGTGCGCCTCGGGCCCGGGCACGTAGGCCATGGCCCCCAGGGCCGGGGCGGCGGCAGCGGCGACGGGCACCCCCGCACCGGCAGCGGCGGCGAGGGCGGCGCCCCCGCGCTCCAGCCGCTCCAGCCGGGCCTGGAAGGACCGCTCGTCGTCGAAGGCGGCGGGGAGCAGCACACGGGCGCAGATCAGCTCCAGCTGCAGCCGCGGCGAGGTCGCGCCCCGCATCTCGGTGAGCCCCGCGTTGACCAGGTCGGCGGCGCGGCTCAGCTCGGCCGCCCCGAACACCGAGGCCTGGGCCTGCATCCGCTCGACCACGTCGGCCGGAGCGTCGATGAGCCCCTTCTCCCCTGCGTCGGGCACGGCGGCCAGGATCACCAGGTCGCGCAGCCGTTCCAGCAGGTCGGCGACGAACCGGCGCGGGTCGTTGCCGCCCTCGATCACCCGGTCGACGACCTCGAACGCGGCGGCCCCGTCCCCGGCGGCGAAGGCGTCCACGACGGAGTCCAGCAGCGACCCGTCGGTGTAGCCGAGCAGGGAGGTGGCCATGGCGTACGTCACACCGTCGTCGGCCGCGCCCGCCAGCAGCTGGTCCATGACGGACATCGAGTCACGGACCGACCCGGCGCCGGCGCGCACGACGAGCGGCAGCACGCCGTCCTCGACCTTGGCCCCCTCGCGCCCGCAGACCTCGCCCAGGTAGTCCCGCAGCGTCCCGGGCGGCACGAGCCGGAAGGGGTAGTGGTGCGTCCGGGACCGGATGGTGCCGATGACCTTCTCGGGCTCGGTGGTCGCGAAGATGAACTTGAGGTGCTCCGGGGGCTCCTCGACCACCTTCAGCAGTGCGTTGAAGCCCGCCGAGGTGACCATGTGCGCCTCGTCGATGATGTAGATCTTGTACCGGCTGGAGGCCGGCCCGAAGAAGGCCTTCTCGCGCAGGTCACGGGCGTCGTCCACACCACCGTGCGAGGCGGCGTCGATCTCGATGACGTCGATCGAGCCCGGGCCGTTGCGCGCCAGGTCCCGGCAGGACTGGCACTCACCGCAGGGGGCGGGCGTGGGGCCCTGCTCGCAGTTCAGGCACCGGGCGAGGATGCGCGCGCTGGTGGTCTTGCCACAGCCGCGGGGCCCGCTGAACAGGTACGCGTGATTGACCCGGTTGTTCCGCAGGGCCTGCATCAGCGGGGCAGTGACATGCTCCTGCCCGATGACCTCGGCGAACGACTCGGGGCGATAGCGGCGGTACAGCGCAAGGGACGACACGTCTACGAGGTTATCGGGGCCCGCCGACAAAGCGGGCCTGCCCGCCCTCCCGAACCCGCCCCGGAACGCAAAGCGCCCCTCACGCACCCGCCAGAGCCCACTTACCCTTGCTGCCTTCCGGCCCTGGGGGAGTTGGGTGAGATAGCGCCACGTGAGGGGCTGCCCCCACCCTAGCGGATGGAACCCCCGGGATCGAGTTCGCTAGCACCCCTCATCGTCTTGTATTGTTCGTCGCGGAGGATTCGCCTAGAGGCCTAGGGCGCACGCTTGGAAAGCGTGTTGGGGGCAACCCCTCACGAGTTCGAATCTCGTATCCTCCGCCAGCCCAGAGGGCCGGTCCGTGAAAGCGGACCGGCCCTCTGGCGTTTCCCCGCCGGAAGGTCGCTGCCGCGCGGGAACGGACTGGTGGGCGCCGCGCCGCCGTTACTACGATCACCGGTCGTGGACTGGGTCGAGAGCACCGCGAGGCTGCGGCAGTGGACGAGGGGCGGCACGCGGGCTCCGCACAAGCCGCTGCTCTTCCTGTACGCGCTCGGCCGGTTCCAGCAGGATGCCGGCGCCGAGCTGAAGTACAGCGCCGTGGAGCAGGACCTGAAGCAGCTGCTGGCCGAGTACGGCCCGACCAACAGGACGACGCCCGCCTACCCGTTCCACCACCTGGTCAGCGACGGGGTGTGGGAAGTGCGTACCGAGCGCGGACCGGGCAGCCCCGGCAACGGGGTCCGGGAGCTGCGGGCCGCGGGAGCCGCGGGGCGGCTGGCGCCGGAGCTGCGGGCGGCACTGCGGCGGGAGCCCTCGCTGCTCGGGCGGATGGTGCGGGTCCTGCTCGACCTGAACTTCCCGCCCTCCCTCCACGGCGAACTGTGCGCGGCGGTCGGCCTGGAACCGGAGCCGCCGGACGCGCAGGGGCTCTCCGCCGCCCGGAGGCAGCGGGACCGCCGGATGCGGGAGCTCGTGCTCACGGCGTACGAGTACCAGTGCGCCTTCTGCGGTTTCGACGGCCGGATCGGGGCGGTTCCGGTCGGACTGGAGGCCGCGCACGTCCACTGGTGGGCGTTCGGCGGCCCCGACGAGGTCGACAACGGGCTGTGCCTGTGCTCGCTGCACCACAAGCTCTTCGACAAGGGGGTCCTCGGCATCGGCGACGGCCACCGCATCCTGGTCTCCCAGCGCTTCGTCGGCCGCAGCCCCGCGGCCCGCGAGCACGTCACCGCCCTCGCGGGCCGTCCGCTCATCGGCCCCCAGCCGGGCGCCCTCCCCATAGCGGCGGCCCACCGGTCCTGGCACACCAGCCAGGTCTTCCACGGCGCCCCGCGCCCGGCCGCCGCCGACGGCTGATCACCCGATCGAGCCCCCGAGCTCCCCAGCCCCGGCCCGGAACCGGGCAGGGGAGCGCGCGGGTGATCACAGGCGCACCGGCTTGCCGCCCCCGTGGACCGACCGCGGTACGGGCGTCAGGAGGCCCAGGGCAGGCGGCGGGTGCCTTCGGTGCCGGGAACGGAGACCACGCCGTCCGCGCGCATGGCGACGTACGCCTCGGCCGCCTGCGGGGCGTGGACCCGGCGGACCCGGTCCGGCGGGAGGACGAGGGTCTGGCCGGCCGCGATCCGCTCGGTGCGCCCGTCGCAGGTGACCTCCAGGGCTCCGGCGGTCACCGTCCAGACCTGTTCGCGGCTGACGGAGTGCTCGGGGCCGGTGCGGCCCGCCTCTATGGCCACGGTCCAGGTGCTGATCTCGGTGCTGCCCCGGCTGGGCGCGGCCAGGCCCGTCATACGGGCGTTCGGGGTCTCGGTGACGTTCCCGGCGGTGGGGGTGATCACGTACAAGGCGCCTCCCTCGGGCTGGATGTCGCAAGAGCGATTCTTATACTGGAGGTAAATTTACGTCCAGCGCAACCAGTGGGGCAAGGGAAATTTTGCTACGAGGGTAAGATTCTGCGCATGGGTACCGAGCTGGGGCTCCGTGAGTCCAAGAAGCAGGAGACCAGGCAGCTGATCTCCGACTGCGCCACCCGGCTCTTCATCGAGCAGGGCTTCGAGCAGACGACGATCGCCGAGATCGCCGCTGCCGCGCGCGTCGCGAAGAAGACGGTCACCAACTACTTCCCGCGCAAGGAGGACCTGGCCCTCGACCACCACGAGGTGTTCACGCAGCTCCTTGCGCGGACGGTCGCCGAGCGCCCGCCGGGCGAGGCGCCGCTCGTCGCCCTCGGCCGGGCCTTCCGGGCCACCCTGGTCGAGCACAGCCCGGTCGCCGGGTTCACCGGGCTCGCCTTCGTCCGCATGGTCCACGACAGCCCCACGCTCGGCGCGCGCCTGCGCGAGCTGCACGACCTGCGCGAGGCGGCGCTCGCCGAGGCCCTCGCCGCCGCGACACCGCAAACGGCCCCGGCCATCGCCCCCAGGATCGCCGCAGCCCTGGTCGCCGCCGCGGACCGGCTGCTGTTCCGGCGCGTCCAGGAACTCACCCTGGCCGGGCGGACCAACGACGAGATCGAGGCCGTGCTGACTCCGGAGGCGGACCACGCCTACGCCCTCCTCCTCGGGGCCCTGGGCGACTACCCGGCGACCGCTTGATCCGGACGATCCGCAGTCCCTGATCCGCGGGCGGTCCCCGGTCAGCCGACGGCCAGGGCGACCTCCGTCGCCTTGATCAGCGCGACCACCGGGGACCCGGCTGCCAGGCCGAGCGCCTCGACGGCGTCCTTGGTGACGGCCGCGGTGAGCACGCTGTCGTTGACGACCACCGTGACCGTGGCCATGGCGGCGCCAACCGAGACGCCGGCAACCGTGCCGGACAACTGGTTGCGGATGCTGATGTTGTCGACGGCTTCGTTGGCCAGGGCCACTTCGGTGGCCTTCACCAGGGCCCTGACGGCAGAGCCGGCCGCGAGGCCGATCTCCCGGGCGGCGTCGCTGGTGATGGCGGCCACGATGTCCTGGCCGCCCTCCAGCCGGACCTTCACCGTGGTCATGGCCTCGCCTGTGGTGACGTCGGTGACGGTGCCGACCAGCCGGTTGCGGATGCTCAGGCTCATGGAAGGTTTCCCCATCGTGACTCGTGACTCGTGACTCGTGACTCATGGCTCGGGACTCGTGCGGGTGGTGGCGCAGGGGTGGTGCCGTACGCCGCCGCGGCCGGGCCGGCCACGCCTGCGGGTGGCCGGCCGGCCACGCTCCTCGGGTCCGGACGGTCGGTCAGACGTCCGTCATCCCCGGCATCTCGCCCGACGTCGTCGACATGTCGATGACGGCGAACGCCGCGCCCTGCTGGTCCGTCAGCGCGGCGAACCGGCCGAACGGGCTGTCCATCGGGCCGAAGTGGAGCGCGCCGCCCAGCTTCTTCGCCTTCGCCACGGCCTCGTCGCAGTCCGGGACCGCGAAGTAGACCTGGATGTACGAGGGGATCTCGGGCGGGAACTCCTCACCCATCAGCATCCGGCCGAGCACGGGCTTGTCGGGGCCACCGGCGTTGAAGACCCGGAAGTCCATCCCGGCAGCCTCGGGGCTGTCGCCCGGTTCCATCTGCTGGGCGCCGTAGGGGAAGACGCGCGGGAGGAAGGAGTCCACCTTGTCCACGTCCCGGGTGAAGACCTCCGCCCACGCGTAGGAACCCGGCTCCCCCATCTTCTCGAAGCCCTTGTGGTCGCCGGGCTGCCAGACACCGAACACCGCGCCGCTCGGCTCCTGCGCGATCACCATGGAGCCGAAGGTGCCGACCTGCATCGGGCCCATCATCACCTCGCCGCCGGCCGCCTTGATCTTCTCGGCGGTGGCCGCCGCGTCGGGCGAGGCGAAGTACAGACACCACTGCGAGGGGGCGTCCGCGCCCGGCATCGGCGGAACGACGGCCGCGACCGCCTTGCCGTCCGAATAGGCCTGCGTGTAGTTGCCGTACTCACTGGAAGCCTCGCCGAAGGTCCACCCCAGCACCTCGCCGTAGAAGGCCTTCGCGCCCTCCACGTCCTTGAACATCGCGTCCACCCAACAGGGTGCACCTTCCGAGAACTCAGCCATGATCGATCGACTCCTGTGTCGTACGCGTTCGTGGTCGTGACCGTTTCCGGTTACTCACGCTAGGCGCGCGGTGCGCCGGCCGCGCGGGGAACACAGCCGCGCGAGAGGCTGGATCCATGGACATCACGATGCGGCTCGCCCAGCAACCGGAGGCCGACGAACTACTCGGCCGCAGTCCCCTCGCCGCACTGGTCGGCATGCTGCTGGACCAGCAGGTGCCGATGGAATGGGCGTTCTCCGGCCCGTACACCATTGCCCAGCGGATGGGGGCGGACGATCTGGATGCCCATACGATCGCAGCCCACGACCCCGAGGCGTTCGCCGCGCTGCTCTCCGAGAAGCCGGCCGTGCACCGCTACCCGGGGTCGATGGCGAAGCGGGTCCAGCAGCTGTGCGCGTACCTGGTGGAGCACTACGGCGGGGACGCGGCGGCCCTGTGGGTCGATGCGGACACCGGCGCGGAGCTGCTGAAGCGGCTCAAGGACCTGCCGGGGTTCGGGGAACAGAAGGCGCAGATCTTCCTGGCGCTGCTGGGCAAGCAGTTCGGCGTGCGCCCCGAGGGCTGGCGCGAGGCGGCCGGGGGCTACGGCGAGGCGGACGTCTACCGGTCGGCGGCCGACATCACCGGCCCGGAGTCCCTGGCCAAGGTGCGGGCGTACAAGCAGGAGATGAAGGCCGCCGCGAAGGTGAAGGCGAAGACGCAGCCCAAGCCGCAGCCGGGCAGGACGAAGGGGTGACACCGCCCGCCGGGGAGGGATTCGACCCGGAAATTGACCGGGGAATGCATGCCCTGATTGACCCCTGCAACCGGTCAACCGGGCGCGTAGATTCGTGGTCATGAACAGCGAAGCGATGAAGATGAAGCAGCCGACGCAGACGACGCAGACGACGCAGACGACGCAGACGACGCAGACGACCGGGGGACACGAGGTCCTCACCCGCGCCGCCACCGCCGAGACCATCACCGACGGCCCCGGCAGCACCATCACCCTGCTCACCGACACCGCCGAACTCACCTGCAACACGGCCGCCTTCGAGGAGGGCGCGGCCGGCGCCCCGGTGCACTTCCACACCAAGGCGACCGAGTTCTTCCACGTCCTGTCCGGGCGGCTGGACGTCCTCGTCGGCGACGAGGTCCGGACCCTCACCGCCGGCGACTTCCTCTCCGTCCCGCCCGGCACCAAGCACGCCTTCGCGCCGCACCCGGGCCACACCGCCGAGGTGTTCGTCGGCTTCACCCCCGGCATGGGCCGCTTCGACTACTACCGGCTGCTCGGCCGGGTCCGCGCCGGCGAGGCCACCGTCCAGGACATCCTGGACAGCCAGCCGGTGTACGACAACCACTACGCGGAGAGCGACGCCTGGGCCGGCCGCCTGCGCAGCGCCGACGCGTAGACCTCGTCCGCGGCCAGCCTCCGCAGCTCCTCCGAGAGCAGCTCCGCAGTGCTGCGGATCTTCAGGGCCACCTTGCGGTCCGGGCTGCCCGGCAGGATCAGGGAGGCCAGGGCGCCGTCGGGGCGGTTCACCCGTATCGGCCCCTGCGCGGTGTCCAGCCGGACCCCGGTGATCACCGGCCCGTCCGTGACGATCCGCTCCACCGGCACCGCCAGCCGGTCCTCCAGCCAGCGCGCCAGGAGCTCGGCGCTCGGGTTGTCGGCCTCGCTCTCCACCGCTCCACCGGTCACCGGCAGCGGCTTCTGGTCCATCGCCGCCGCCAGCAGCGCCCGCCAGGGCGTCAGCCGGGTCCAGGCGAGGTCGGTGTCGCCGGGGGCGTACGAGGCCCCCCGCGCGTCCAGCACGGCGAGCGGGTCCGCGGCCGCCTCGGCGTCCGTGATCCGGCGCTGTGCCAGCGCGCCCAGCGGATCCCCGGCGGGGTCGGCAGGAGCGTCGACCGGCCACCACGCCACCACGGGGGCGTCCGGCACGAGGAGGGGCAGGACCACGGAGCCCGCCTGGCCGGTGAGCGCCCCGTGCAGCCGCAGCACCACGATCTCCCCGCTCCCGGCGTCCGAGCCGATGCGCAACTCGGCGTCCAGGCGGGTCTGCCGCAGCTTGTGCGAGCCGCGCGAGGTGCGCTTGATCACCGCGATGATGCGGCAGGGGTGCTCGCGCGAGGCCTCGGAGGCCGCGCGGACGGCGTCGTACGCGTTCTCCTCGTCGGTCACGATGACGAGCGTCAGCACCAGGCCCATGGCGGGGCTTCCGATGGCCCGGCGGGCGTCGAGGAGGGCCCGGTCGACCTTGCCGGACGTGGTGTCGGTGAGTTCGGTCCGCATGGCCGCAGTCTGTCAGCGCCCGCGGCACCGGTGTCACCCGACCGTGTGGCCATCCGTCACCTGCGCACCACGGGATCCGCTGCGCCGCGCCCGCCCAGCCCACCACGCCCGCTCCGCCCGCTCCGCCCGCGGCTCATCTCCGGCGCTTCGCCGTGCCGAAGAGCGACCGGGAGATCTCCCGCCCCAGCTGGGTCCCGATCGACCGGGCCAGCGAGCGGAACAGCCCGCTCCCCACCACCTGTTCGGCCAGGGACGGCTCCTGCTCCGCCTTCGGCGTACTGCGCCGCCCCACCGCCGGCCCGGCCGTCCCGGCCCGTTCCGCCTGCTCGGCCGCCTCCGCCGCCGCCTCGGCCTCCGCCGCGGCCGCCTCCGCCGCCGCCTCGGCGGCCGCTTGCTCGGCGCCGATCCGCTCGTACGCCGACTCCCGGTCGACCGGCTGCGCGTACCGCCCGTACAGCGGCGAGGACTTCACCGTCCGTTCCAGGGCCCCCGCCTCCACCGGCCCCATCAGGGACTGCGGGGCCCGCAGCCGCGTCGCCGCCACCGGTGTCGGGGCGCCCGTCTCGCTCAGGACGGTGACCACGGCCTCGCCGGTGCCCAGCCCGGTCAGCAGCTCCTCCAGGTCGTACTCCGAGCGGGGGAAGGTCCGTACCGTCGCCCTGAGCGCCTTCGCGTCGTCGGGGGTGAAGGCGCGCTGCGCGTGCTGCACCCGGTTGCCGAGCTGGCCGAGCACGTCCGCCGGCACGTCCTTGGCGGACTGCGTCACGAAGAAGACGCCGATCCCCTTCGAGCGGATCAGCCGCACCGTCTGCGTGACGGCCTCCAGGAAGGCCTTCGACGCCCCGCTGAACAGCAGGTGCGCCTCGTCGAAGAAGAAGACGAGCTTGGGCTTGTCCAGGTCGCCGGCCTCCGGCAGCCCGCCGTAGAGATCGGCGAGGAGCCACATCAGGAAGGTCGAGAAGAGCTGCGGCCGGTCCTGGACCGCCGGTAGCTCCAGTACGGACACCAGCCCGCGCCCGTCCGGCGCCGTCCGCAGGAACTCGGCGGTGTCGAACTCCGGTTCGCCGAAGAACGCGTCGGCCCCCTGCTGCTCGAACGCGGTCAGCGAGCGCAGGATCACCCCGGCCGTGGCCGAGGACAGCCCGCCGATCCCCTTGAGTTCGGCCTTCCCCCGGTCGGAGACGAGGAAGGCGACGACCGCCCGCAGGTCCTTGAGGTCGACCAGTTCCAGTCCCTTGGCATCGGCGTAGTGGAAGACCAGGCCGAGCGACTGCTCCTGCGTCCGGTTGAGCCCGAGCACCTTCGCCATCAGGACCGGCCCGAAGTCGGTCACCGTGGCCCGCAGCGGAACGCCCGTCCCGATCCCGCCCAGCGCGTAGAACTCGGCGGGGCATCCGCCGGCCCGCCAGTCCTGGCCGACCTCCCCGGCCCGCTGCGCCGTCCGGTCGCTCGGGGCCCCGGGCGCCGAGATCCCCGAGACGTCCCCCTTGATGTCGGCGAGGAAGACCGGCACTCCGGCCGACGACAGCTGCTCGGCGATGAGCTGGAGCGTCTTGGTCTTCCCGGTGCCGGTGGCGCCGGCGACGAGGCCGTGCCGGTTCAGCATCGCGAGGGGGATGCGAATCTGCCGGTCCGGCAGGCAGGTTCCGTCCCAGAGCAGGGCACCCAGGTCGAGCGCGGGTCCGGTGAAGGCGTATCCAGCGGCGATCCGGTCGGCCGGCGACGCGGGGTCGGTGCTCTCGCTCATACGACACTCACTCCCGATATAGCGCTGAATGCCACTTTTGCACCGCCGGTGCGAGGCTGCGCCCGCAGCCACCGGCCCGGTAGGCTTTCCGTGTGATCTTCAAGCGCATCGGAAACGGGCGGCCGTACCCCGACCACGGCAGGGAAACCACCCGGCAGTGGGCGGATGTCGCCCCGCGCCCGGTCCGGCTCGACCAGTTGGTGACGACCAAGGGGCAGCTGGACCTCGAGACGCTGCTCGCCGAGGACTCGACCTTCTACGGAGACCTCTTCGCGCACGTCGTGAAGTGGCAGGGCGACCTGTACCTGGAGGACGGGCTGCACCGCGCCGTGCGCGCGGCCCTGCAGCAGCGCCAGGTGCTGCACGCGCGCGTCCTCGAAATGGACTGACGCCCCGGCAGGCACCCGCCGCACACCGGTGCCGGTGCCGACACCCGGCCGCCGGAACCGGCCCGCCCGAACCCGGCGCGGCACGCCGCTCTGTCGGCACGCCCCTGCGCGGCCCCGCACGGCCCGACATGGCCCGAAAACTCCCACTACGGGGCCATTTTGCGCGAATTGCGCCTTTCGGGTCGGTCTTGCCCTATCAACAGATCATTTGGTGGGCATCCACCCCGGCTGGTATTACGCTGCGCCCATGAGCATGCTCACTCCCCCCGGCATGGGCGGAAAGTACCGCGTCACGGGGACGGCCTACCCCCGTCTGGGTCGACCTCGGCGCCGCCGCAGGATCGTCTTCACCGTGCTGGGCGCGGTCCTCGGTCTCGCCGTGCTGGCCTACGGATCACTGCAGCTCATCCACGTGTTCCGCGGCGACGGTGACGGCCAGGGCAAGCTCCGCACCACCGCCGGCGGGAACTGCCCGAGCGCCGAGCCGAAGCCGGGGGCAGCAGCCGCCAGCGCCGCCCCGGCGGTCGTGCTCCCGAAGCCCGGCGACATCACGGTCAACGTGTACAACGCCACGCAGCGCGCGGGACTCGCGAAGGCCGTCGGTGACGAGCTGAAGAAGCGCGGCTTCACCGTCGGTCAGGTCGGCAACGCCCCCGCCGACTTCGACAAGAAGGTCCCCGGAACCGGGATACTGCTCGGCTCCGCGAAGACCGACAAGGCGGTCTACTCCGTCCTCGGCACGCAGATCGAGGGCGACACCCTGCAGAACGACGCCCGCGAGGGCGCCGACGTCGACCTGATTCTCGGCGACGCCTTCACGCAGCTCAGCCCGCAGGAGGCCGCGGACAAGGAACTGGCCCTGCTGGCCAACCCGCAGCCCGCGCCCGCCGCCACCTGCTGACGCCGACCGGGGCGTGGAAACGCCCTCGCGCCCCGCGCCCCGGTCTCACCACGCCAGGACCGCCGTCCTGCGGCGGTTACTCCGCCGAGCCGTACATGCGGTCGCCCGCGTCGCCCAGCCCCGGCACGATGTAGCCGTGCTCGTTGAGCCGCTCGTCCACGGCGGCCGTCACCACCGTCACCGGCGTGCCCGCGAGCTCGCGCTCCATGACCTCGACGCCCTCCGGCGCGGCCAGCAGCACCACGGCCGTCACGTCGTCGGCGCCGCGCTTGATCAGCTCCTGGATCGCCGCGACCAGCGTGCCGCCCGTGGCCAGCATCGGGTCGACCACGTAGACCTGGCGCCCGGAGAGGTCCTCCGGCATGCGCGTCGCGTACGTGGAGGCCTCCAGGGTCTCCTCGTTGCGGACCATGCCCAGGAAGCCCACCTCGGCGGTCGGCAGCAGCCGCACCATGCCGTCCAGCATGCCGAGGCCGGCGCGCAGGATCGGCACGACCAGCGGGCGCGGGTGCGAGAGCTTCACGCCGGTGGTCGGGGCCACCGGGGTCTCGATGTCCGACTGCTCGGTGCGCACGTCCCGGGTGGCCTCGTACGCGAGGAGCGTCACCAGCTCGTCGGCGAGGCGGCGGAAGGTGGGGGAGTCGGTGCGCTTGTCGCGCAGAGTGGTCAGCTTGTGCGCCACCAACGGGTGATCGACGACCTGCAAACGCACAACATCCTCCAAGGCTCAAGAGTCGGGTTTCGACCTGCGACCTGCAAAAAACGGCCGCAACGTTTTGCGCGACCCACACCCGAAAGGCTACGCGGTGCACGCACCCCCGTGCGCCCGAACGGCCCGCCGCGCCCGGCAGTACGTCCCCCGCCGCGCCCGGCCGTGCTCCCCCGTGCGCACGCGCGCCCCTGGGATGCGGCCCGCGCCCGCGCCCAGCACGCTGGACGGGTGAGCAGCAGCGCACCGGTGATCGCGGCCGTCGACGGATCCGAGCACAGCCTGCGGGCCCTGGAGTGGGCCCGGCAGGCCGCCCTGCGGCACGGGACCGGCCTCCTCGTCGCCCATGTGCTGCCCGACGAGTCCCAGCTGTACACGGCCCGCCGCCAGGCGCTTTCCGACCCTGCCGCCCCGGAGACGTACGCCGATCCGGTGGCCGGGCGGATCCGGGACCTGCTCGCCGAGGCCCCCGAACTGCCGGCGGAGGTGCACTACGAGGCCCTCACCGGCTCCGTCCCGGAAGCTCTGCGGGTGATCGGCTCCGAGGCCCGGATGCTGGTCATGGGATCCCGTGGGCGCGGCGGCTTCACGGCCCTGCTGCTCGGCTCGAACAGCCACGCCGTGGCCGCGACCGCCCGCTGCCCGGTGGTGGTCGTCCCGCACGAGACGCGGGACGAGGAGGCCGTCGGTACGGATCCCTCCGCCGGCCGGGTGGTGCTCGGGCTGCACGCCTCCGAGACCCCGGACGACGTCCTGGCCTTCGCCTTCACGGAGGCCGCCGCGCGGGGGACCACCGTCCAGGTGGTCTCCGCGTACGCCATCCCGCCGACGCCCCTCGTGATGGTCGACACCCCGTTCGCCGTACTCACCCCGGAAGGGCTCGCCGACGGTGCGGACGCCGTGCCCGCCGAGCGGGAGATGCTGCGCGCCCAGACGGAGCGGCTGGCCCCGTTCCGGGAGCGCTGGCCCGGCGTGCCCGTCGCCCAGGCCGCCGTGCCCGGGGACGCGGCGGGCCGCCTCGTCGACGCCTCGCGCGCCGCGGCCCTCGTCGTGGTGGGCCGCCACCACCCGCGCCGCACCATCCGCAACGTGGCGATCGGCTCGGTGGCGCACGCCGTCCTGCACCACGCGCACGGTCCGGTGGCCGTCGTCCCCACCCTCTCGGACGACGCCTGACCTGCAAGGGGGTGGCATCAATCGGCCCGACCGGGGGAAGGTGGGGGTGCGGGGGGTCTGCTTCGCACCGGCGGAGGAGGACGACGACCGGACCAGCCGGGGTGGGTGGTGGCCGATGCCCGACACGCAGCCGAGACGAGACGACCGCGGCGGCGAGGACGGCGCGCCGGAAACGGCGGCGCAGCGCAGAGCGCGGCGCGCGCAGTTCCTGCGCGACCTGATGGAAGCGCGGGCCCTGCGCGACCGCGTCCAGCCGCGCCGGGCGCGCGCGGCCCGCATGCGCCAGCAGATGCGCATGCGCACGTTCCGCTGGTGACGGACGCCGCCGCTGCCGCGTGGGCGGCGCCCCGCGTGGCAGCGGCGCGCCGCGCCGGAGCCACGCGCACGGGCGACGGCCGGTCGGCGGTACGCCCCGTACGCCCGGGCAGCCGCTCCGCCGCCGCTCCGCCGGGCCGTACGCCCGTGAGCCACGGGTGGCCTGCGGGCCGTCCGGTACCCGCCACCGCACGCGGCACGGCACGACGCAAGCGCGGAAGACCTCTCGCAAAGCCGCTGTTTCTGCCACGATGCCGATTGGGCGGGGCACGAAACGGCGAGCAGGGCGGCCGTTCCAACCCTTCCCACCTCCGGCCGGGGGGACCTCCAACCGGCACGCCTATGACCAGTGGGAGAGTCACGGTGTATTTCGCCGCACTGCTCGCGCGCACCGAAGACGGGTGGGAAGCGAGCGACATGGAACTCGACGACGTCGAGTCCCTCAGTGATCTGATCGATCTCGCCCGTGCCGCCGCTGTCGACGACGACACGGTGGTCGCCCTCATCGAGCAGGAGGACGCCTGGTTCGGCGTCGTCCGCGTGGACGGCGAGGAGGACCCGCGGTACTTCGTGTCGAACGCCGCACTGGCCTCCCGCAGCTCCTACGGCTCGATGCTGACCGACGAGCTGCTGGGCAGCGACGAGGAGGACGACGAACTCGACGAACTGGACCTGGACGGCACCGAGGACGGCGAGGAGGACAGGATCGCCGCGTTCGAGGACGCGGACGACGACGCCGAGGAAGCGGCAGCGGGCGCCGAACCCGTGCCGGCCGGACCGCTCGGCGACCCCCGGCTGCTGGACGACCTCGGGGTGAGCCACAAGGAACTGATGGCCCTCGACGGGGACGCCCTCTCGGAGATCGCCGATTCGCTCGGCGCGACCGAGGTGCTGGAGGCCGTCCGCTAGTGATCGCCGAGCACCACCCCACGCACGGCCCCGATCCCGTACGGGACCCGTGGCGGGACTCCATGCGCCTGGCGCTCCAGGAGGCCGCCCGGGCGGTGCCGGCCGGCGACGTGCCGGTCGGCGCCGTCGTGCTGGGCCCGGACGGGGACCTCCTCGCCTCCGGGCACAACGAACGCGAAGCCACCGGGGACCCGACGGCGCACGCCGAGGTACTGGCACTGCGCCGGGCCGCCGCCCGGGTCGGGGAATGGCGCCTTCCGGGGTGCACCCTCGTGGTGACCCTGGAGCCGTGCGTGATGTGCGCCGGGGCACTCGTACAGGCCCGGGTGGCCCGGGTCGTCTACGGTGCCGGGGACGACAAGGCGGGCGCCGCGGGATCCCTGTGGGACCTCGTACGGGACCGCAGGCTCAACCACCGTCCGGAGGTCATCCGCGGGGTGCTCGCCGAGGAGTGCGCCCAGCAGCTGACGGACTTCTTCCGGCAGCTGTGACGACCCGCTGCGCGGGGCGTCGCGGCGGCCGCTCGGCGGGCCGCGGGGATACCGATTTCGGAACTGGGGCGTCCTTGGGCTAGGATCTCTCTCGGTAGCGTGTCCGAGTGGCCGAAGGAGCTCGCCTCGAAAGCGAGTATGGGGCAACCCATCGGGGGTTCAAATCCCTCCGCTACCGCTCCGATCGAGAGCCTCGTCCCGCAAGGGCCGGGGCTCTCGGCGGTTTCCGGCCGGAACCGGGACCGCCACCGAGGACGGCGCGCGCCGGGCGCCGAGCGACGGGCGACTGACGACGGCGACGGCGACGGGCGGTCACGCGATCGCCGCGTCCGCGCGCACTCCGGCCGGCGGGCGTTCGCCCCGCTACTCCGACCGGCTTGCGTTCCCCACGGGTACTCCGACCGGTGAGCGCGCCCCGGGCCTGCGTGACCGGCCGCCCGCTCGGCCGTTGTCACGGCATGACCAAGACCCAGCGCATGCTCGCCGCCATCGCCCTCGCGGGGGCCGCCGCGGGCCTCGCCGCACCCGCCGCCTCCGCCGCCCCCGCGGCCCCGCTCACCCTGCCCGACCTGCCGCAGGCGGCCCCGGGCATGCCGGAGGGGGCCGTGCCCGGTTCCGTCCAGGAGATCGGCGCCAAGCTCAACGACCTGAACCAGCTCAACCAGCTGATGACGCTGCCGGACCAGCTCGCGCCGGTGATCGCGCCCGTGGAGCCCGTCCTCGGCCTCCTCGGCGGCATCGAGTAGCTCCGGCCGCCGCACGCGCAGCAGGCCCCGACCGGAGCCGGGGCCTGCTGCGCGCGGGACGAGGGAATCGCTGTCGGGGGACGAGCGGCTCCCCCGGCGCGGACAGGGCCGGCATGTCCGGGCCGCAGTCAGGGGGAAGCGTGCGGCCCGGACCCCGCAGCGGGGCCCTGTCCCTCACCCACCGGTTTCCTGCCAGAACCGGTGGGGTCCCTCCCATCCTGCCCGCGCCCGCGGCGCGCGGGCAGTGGCAAAGGGCCCGGAACGGAGGGTCATTGGTCCATAAAGTCCGGGTGAGTGCCCTCATGCGACCGGTTAGACTCACCCGACTTCGCAGGACCGGTTGGGGAGGCCGACACCGCTCATGGAGACCAAAAAGATGATCACGGGAGGGCTCGTGGTGTTCGTGCTCTTCGTGATCATCACCCAGCCGGTGAAGGCGGCCGACATCGTCAAAATAGGCTTCCAGGGAATCTCCGACGCCGCTCACGGCATAGGTGCGTTCATGACCGAACTGGTGAGCTGAACCCGTACGCCGATGCGGTTTCCGGACTAACCGGCCCCCCACTCCGACGGGTGGGGGGTTTTGCGTTCCCCGCCCTCGTGACACTCCCACCCAGAACGCCCCATTATGCCCAACTTGCCCTCAACACGGTGATATACGGTGCTTGCACACAGTGCACATGTCTTGTGATGCTATGACCGCTTTTGACGGATGAGTTGACTTGAAGGGGTGGCGTGACCGTGTCGGCCAGTACGGCGCCTCAGGTGCCGCCCCAGCAGGACGCCCCGGAGGAGCCGCCTGCGCCCGCGAGACCGCAGAGCCGGGGTGCGGACACCCGGGCCCTCACCCAGGTCCTGTTCGGGCAGCTGAAGGGCCTACAGCCGGGCAGCAGCGAGCACAACCGGGTACGCGGGGCCCTCATCGAGGCCAACCTCCCGCTCGTGCGGTACGCGGCCGCCCGTTTCCGCAGCCGGAACGAGCCCATGGAGGACGTGGTCCAGGTCGGCACGATCGGCCTGATCAACGCGATCGACCGGTTCGACCCGGACCGGGGCGTGCAGTTCCCCACCTTCGCCATGCCGACCGTGGTCGGCGAGATCAAACGGTACTTCCGCGACAACGTGCGCACCGTCCACGTACCGCGCCGGCTCCACGAGCTGTGGGTCCAGGTGAACGCGGCCACCGAGGACCTCACCACCCTGCACGGGCGCACCCCCACCACGCACGAGATCGCCGAGCGGCTGCGGATCAGCGAGGAGGAGGTGCTGTCCTGCATCGAGGCCGGGCGCAGCTACCACGCGACCTCGCTGGAGGCCGCCCAGGAGGGCGACGGCCTGCCCGGGCTGCTGGACCGGCTCGGCTACGAGGACCCCGAGCTGGCCGGGGTCGAGCACCGCGACCTCGTACGCCACCTTCTCGTACAGCTGCCGGAGCGCGAACAGCGGATCCTCCTGCTGCGGTACTACAGCAATTTGACGCAGTCACAGATCAGTGCCGAGCTCGGCGTCTCCCAGATGCACGTGTCGCGCCTGCTCGCCCGGAGCTTCGCCCGGCTCCGGTCCGCAAACAGGATCGAGGCGTAACCGGATCGGGTGGACATCGCCGCACGGTTTCCCGACAGAACCGGCTCATTCCGCTCTATCGCTGGAGTTATATGTCGACTTGGCGCTACAGCGCGTTGCCGACATGTGACATTCTGCTGGAACCGCGTTTGCCGCAGCCCCGGCTCCGGTATTCAGGTGGAGGCTGCGTTCCTCTGACGGACGCGCCGTACGCGACCGTCCGCGACCTCAAGGGGGTGGCATGTCCGCAGAACAGGGCAGCTCCAAGGTGCTCACGCTCGTCAAGAGCGAGGCGCCGGCCGTGTCCGAGCAGTCGGAAGCCATCGACACCCGCACCCTCTCCCGCTCCCTCTTCCAGCGTCTCGCCGCCCTGGACGCGGACAGCCCCGAACGGGCGTACGTGCGCGACACCCTGATCGAGCTGAACCTGCCCCTCGTGCGGTACGCGGCCGCCCGCTTCCGCAGCCGCAACGAGCCCATGGAGGACATCGTCCAGGTCGGCACGATCGGCCTGATCAAGGCGATCGACCGGTTCGACTGCGACCGCGGGGTCGAGTTCCCAACCTTCGCCATGCCGACGGTCGTGGGCGAGATCAAGCGGTTCTTCCGGGACACCTCCTGGTCCGTGCGCGTCCCGCGCCGCCTCCAGGAGCTGCGCCTCGCGCTCACCAAGGCCAGCGACGAGCTCGCCCAGAAGCTCGACCGGTCGCCGACCGTGCCCGAACTCGCCGCGGTGCTGGGGGTGTCGGAGGAGGACGTGGTCGACGGGCTCGCCGTCGGCAACGCCTACACCGCCTCCTCGCTCGACTCGCCCTCGCCCGAGGACGAGGGCGGCGACGGCTCCCTCGCGGACCGCCTCGGCTACGAGGACACCGCGCTCGAAGGCGTCGAGTACCGCGAGTCGTTGAAGCCGCTGCTCGCCAAACTCCCCGCCCGGGAGCGGCAGATCATCATGCTGCGATTTTTCGCCAACATGACGCAGTCGCAGATCGGCGAGGAGGTCGGCATCTCGCAGATGCACGTCTCCCGCCTGCTGACCCGCACCCTCGCGCAGCTGCGCGTCGGCCTGATCGGCGACTAGCCCCCGGAACGGTCCCGGAACGGTCCCGGAGCAGGACCGGAGGGACCGGAACCGGCAACCGGAAACCGGCCCTGCGGCAGGGGTTCCGATTTGACGCGCCGTCAGCAACACTGCGGCGATGCGACCGGGACGACGTCGCAGGGCCGCGCTGCTCGCCGCCCTGTCCATCTGCACGGCCGCCGCAGGCCTGACGGGCTGCGGCGGTGCCGCACGCGACGGCCACACCACCGCAGGAGCCGTGGCCCCGGGCCCCGAGCGGCGCCCCGGCGACAACGTGGCCCCGCCGGGACCGGTGGAGTTCCAGCAGCTCGGCGACCCGGCCGCAGCGGGCGGCTCCGCCCCCTCCGCCGGTACGCCGCCCACCTCCCCGGATGCGCAGACCCCGGCCGGCTCCGGCCGGAGCGGAGCCACGGCCTCCCCGAGCGGCATCCCCACCCCGGCCCCCGGCACCCCGCCGGGCGGCCATGACCCCACCGCACCCGGCACCCCGGGCATCCCCGGACCCCCCGGCCCCGCGCCAGGAGCACCGGGAGCCCCGGGGACACCGCCGGGGCCCACGCCGCCCGGGACCCCGCCCCCGCCCGCGACCACTCCGGCGAACCTGGTGCTGACGGCTCCGGTGCGGGCACCGGCGGCGTACCGCTGGTGCGAGCGCGTGACGGTGGGGATCACCAACACCGGTACCACGGCGTCCCGTTCGGGCACGATCCGGTTCGAGACGCACATCATCGGCGCCCTCGGCATCGACTGGGCCACCGTCACCACCACCCAGGCGCTCCCGGCACCCCTGGCCGGCGGGGAGGCGCGGACGCAGGCCTACACCGTGTGCGTCGAGTCCTGGCGGGTCCCGCTGGGCATGCACGTGGAGACCCGCAGGGTCACGGCCGGCTGGAACTGACCTCGTGGCCGGCGTCCGGGGCCGGTGAGGTGTGGTTTGAAGCCATGGCCCAGGACCCTAGCGGGCTTTCCGATTCCTTTACCGCCTCCTTCCCCAGATTCGTTTGCTTGTAGCAACCAATCTCTCTACGGTTGCCTGAAGCAACGAAATGGAGGGGACCCGTGACCCCGCACGCGGCCGCGGACCACAGCACCCGCTACGAGGAGCTGGCCCGCCGGCTCACCGGGGTCGGCGCGGTCAAGCGGGAACTCGCCCGTCACCTCCCCCCGGACTGCCCGCCGGCCTCCGCGGCCGTCCTCACCCTGATCGACCGCCACGGCGAGATGCGGCTCAGCCGGCTGGCCGACCTCCTGGCGATCGACATCTCCGTCACCAGCCGCCACGTCGCCCATGTCGCCGACCGCGGGTGGATCACGCGCGACGCCGACCCCGGCGACGGCCGCTGCCGCATCCTGCGGCTCACCCCGGCCGGCTCCGCGCTCCTGGCCGAGGCCTCCGCCCGGTACACCTTCGCGCTGGAACAGGCCCTGGCCGACTGGTCCGCGCACGACATCGACGTACTCAACAGCCTGCTGGCCCGGCTCCGGTCGAGCTTCCGGACGGTCGAGCTCCCAGACGAAGGAACCCCATGACCACCACCACACCCTCCGGTGTGCGGGGAGGCGAACTGCCGCAGACCTCCTCCGGCGACACGTCCGCATCGTCCCCCGCGCCGATGACCCACCCGCAGATCATGAAGGCGCTGTCCGGGCTGATGCTCGGCATGTTCGTGGCGATCCTGTCGTCCACGATCGTCTCCAACGCCCTGCCCCAGATCATCAGCGACCTCGGCGGCACCCAGTCCTCGTACACCTGGGTCGTCACCGCGACCCTGCTGTCGATGACGGCGGCAACCCCGCTCTGGGGCAAGCTGTCCGACCTCTTCAGCAAGAAGCTGCTGGTCCAGGCCTCGCTGGTCATCTACGTGCTCGGCTCCGTCGTCGCGGGCATGGCGCAGAACACCGAAACCCTCATCGCCTGCCGCGTGGTCCAGGGCATCGGCGTCGGCGGCCTGTCCGCGCTCGCCCAGATCGTGATGGCCGCGCTGGTCTCCCCGCGCGAGCGCGGCCGCTACAGCGGCTACCTCGGCGCGGTCTTCGCCGTCGCCACCGTCGGCGGCCCGCTGCTCGGCGGTGTCATCACCGACACCGAGTGGCTGGGCTGGCGCTGGTGCTTCTACGTGGGCGTGCCCTTCGCCGTCATCGCCCTGATCGTCCTGCAGAAGACGCTCCGCCTGCCGGTGGTCCGCCGCGACGTCAAGGTCGACTGGCTGGGAGCCCTCCTGATCAGCGGCGCCGTCGCGCTGCTGCTGATCTGGGTCACGCAGGCCGGCGACTCCTACGCCTGGATCTCCCGGACGACACTGGCCATGACCGGCGGCGCCGTCGGCCTCGGCCTGCTCTTCCTCCTCGTCGAGTCCCGCGCGAGCGACCCGATCATCCCGCTGCGCCTGTTCCGCAACAAGACCATCAGCCTCGCCTCCGCGGCCTCGCTGTTCGTCGGCATCGCGATGTTCTCGGGCACGGTGTTCTTCAGCCAGTTCTTCCAGCTGGCCCGCGGCGAGTCCCCGACGATGTCCGGAATCCTCACCATCCCGATGATCGGCGGGCTCTTCGTCTCCTCGACCGTCTCCGGCCAGGTGATCACCAAGACCGGCAGGTGGAAGGCCTGGCTCGTCTCCGGCGGCGTGCTCCTGACCGCCGGCCTGGGGCTGCTGGGCACCCTGCGCCACGACACCCCGTACTGGCACATCTCCGGATGCATGGCACTGACCGGTCTCGGCCTCGGCATGATGATGCAGAACCTGGTCCTCGCCACACAGAACCAGGTGGCCCCCGAGGACCTCGGCGCGGCCAGCTCCGTCGTCACCTTCTTCCGCTCGCTCGGCGGCGCCGTGGGCGTCTCGGCGCTCGGCGCGGTGATGGCCCACCACGTCACCCGGTACGTCCAGGAGGGGCTGGCCGCCCTGGGACCCAAGGCGGCCGCACTGGGCCACGGCGGCACCGCCGGCGGCGGGATCCCCGACCTCGACACGCTGCCCGCGCCGCTGCGCGAGGTCGTCGAGTCCGCCTACGGGCACGGCGTCGGCGACGTGTTCCGTTACGCCGCGCCCTCGGCGCTCCTCGCGCTGCTCCTGGTGGTCTTCATCAAGGAGGTCGCCCTGAAGTCGAAGCCGTCGGTGCACGCCCCGGCCGCCTCTTCCGAGGAGTAGCCCCACACCCTCGGGTCCGGGCCGGCGGCTACGGGGCAGGGCGGCTACGGGACCGGCTCGGCGGCGGCCTTCGCCTCGATCCCCGCGATCAGCACGTCGAGGGCGAGGCCGAAGTCCCCGTCGGGCACCCTCCGGGAGGTGCCCCCGCAGCCGTGCAGGAACTGCCACACCGCCAGATGGGCGCCGGTCCGGCCCGAATCCGCCAGGCCGGTGGCATCGAGCAGCCGCTGCAGGGCGGCGTCGAAGGCGCGGGCGTGCGGCCCGATGTTCGGGTACGCGGCCGCCAGCGGCCCCACCCAGGGGTGGTCCGCCAACAGCCGGCGGTATCCGCAGGCCAGCAGCCGCAGCCGGCCGGGCCACCCCTCGCGCGCCGCGTCCGCGGGCCCGCCGGGCGGCAGCGGGAGTTCGCCCAGGGCCCGGTCCAAGGCGAGTTCGAGGAGGTCGTGCTTGGTGTCGACGTACCAGTAGAGGGACATCGCGGCGACCCCGAGCGCGGACGCGAGCCGCCGCATGGAGAACCGGGCCAGCCCCTCGGTGTCGAGCAGCCGCACCGTAGCGGCCGTGATCCGCTCCCGGTCGAGCCCGAACGCGCCCTCACCGCTGCGGCGTCTGGCGGGTGCGGCGGGACGGACGGACAGCCACACGCTGGTCCGGGTGTTGCCGGGATCGGCCGCGGTCGCCATGGAGGCACCCTCCTCACAACAGCTGGATCAGCCCGGAATGCCCGGTCCGTCCCCTTGATGCTAGAGGGTGCCCCTCGCCTTCGGGCTCGTTCAGGAAGGGGCGGACGTGGCACTCAGGGGAGCGGTCAGGTCGTAGAAGGCCGCCCCGCCGATGGTGACGGACCGGAAGTTCGCCTTCACCCAGGTCTCGATCGCGCTGCTGGTGGAGCCGCCCGGGCCGCCGCGCATGACCGGCCCCTCGCCGCCCGTGCCGGCCGGGCCACCGCCGTCGCCACCGCCCGGGCCGTCGCCCGAGGCGATGAAGTAGTGGACCTTGCCGGCCTTCACGTACGCCTGGAACGCGGCGAGCGTCGGCGACGGGTCGCTGCCGTTGAACCCACCGATCGGCATCACCGGCTCACCCGAGGCGAGTTGGTAGCTCGCGGCGTTCTGCGCACCGATGGCAGCAGCCGCCCACGTGTACCGGCCCGCGTCCTCGCGCAGCGCGGCCGTGGCCTCCTTGCTCACCTTGGTACCGCCCAGGAGGCCTCCCATGCCTCCGCCGCCCGGGGCACCCGGGGCACCCAGCGCACCCGGAGCGGCCGGCATACCGCCGGTGCCCTGCCCGCCACGGCCGCCCCGTCCGGCGCCGCCGTCCTCGGTGTTCCGGCCGTCCTGGCCGTCCTGGCCGTCCTGGCTGTCGGGGAGGACCGGGCCGCCGGGGAAGGCCTGGCCGCCGTCCGGCTGGCCCTGCGGAGCGCCCTGGAGGCCGCCTTGGGGCGCGTTCCCGGGGCCGGCCTGCGCGCCTGGCGGCGCAGCGCCCTGCGGTCCGCCGCCGAAGCCGCCCAGCGCGCCCCCGCCCGGCGGGACTTCACCGCGGCCGAAGCGCATGCGCATCCCGGCGGTCCCGCCGCGCACCGCGGGACCGGCCGTCACGATCGAGCCGCTGTGCCCGGACTCCACCGTGGTCAGGCAGTAGGCGAGGGGTCCGGCCAGAGCCGCGCCCAGGCCCAGCGCGGCCGCACCGAGCGCGGCCCGGCGGCCGAGCCGCGCCCCGGCGAGCAGTCCGGCGGCCGCGGCCAGCCCGGCCACGAGCACGGCCCAGCGCAGCCACGGCAGGTACTCGGGGGAGCGTCCGAGCAGGACGTACGACCACCAGGCGGTCAGCGCGAGGGTGCCGGACAGGGTGAGCGCGGCGGGCGTGCTGCCCCGCTCCTCCCACAGCAGGGCCACGCCCATGCCGACGAGCGCAGCCACGAACGGGGCCAGCGCCACGGTGTAGTACTCGTGGAAGATGCCCTGCATCCAGCTGAACACCGCGGCGGTGATCAGCAGCGCGCCGCCCCAGGTCAGGAAGGCCGCGCGGGCCATGCCCTCGATCGTGTCGGCGGCCCGGCCGGCCCGCCAGGTGATCACCAGCCCGGCGACCAGCATGATCAGGGCCGCTGGGAGCATCCAGGAGACCTGACCGCCGATGTTCGCGGAGAACAGTCGGTCGATGCCGGTCTCCCCCCAGCCGCCGCCTCCGCCGCCGGGGCGTCCGCCGCCGCCGACGCTGCCGGTCTCGTTGCCGTTGATCCGGCCGAGGCCGTTGTAGCCGAGGGTCAGCTCCAGGAAGGAGTTGGTCTGCGAGCCGCCGATGTACGGGCGCGAGGACGCGGGCCACAGCTCGACGATCGCCACCCACCAGCCGCCGGCCGCGACCATCGCGGCCCCCGCGAGCAGCAGCTGGCCCAGTCTGCGGCGCAGCCGGGTGGGCGCGCAGAAGGCGTACACGAGGGCCAGCGGCGGCAGGATGACGAAGGCCTGGAGCGTCTTCGTCAGGAAGGCGAAGCCGATCGCCGTGCCCGCCCCGACCAGCCAGGCGGTGCGTGCGCCGTCGAGGGCGCGCAGGACGCAGTGGACGGTGACGGTGAGCAGCAGGGTCAGCAGCGCGTCCGGGTTGTTGAAGCGGAACATCAGCGCCGCGACCGGGGTGAGGGCGAAGACGGTGCCGCTGACGAGCGCCGCCGCGGGGCCGAAGTGGCGGCGTACGGCCGCGTACAGCACGGCGGTGGTGGCGACGCCCATCAGGGCCTGCGGGACGAGGATCTGCCAGCTGCCCAGCCCGAACAGTCGGACGGACAGGGCCATCGGCCACAGGGCGGCCGGGGGTTTGTCCACGGTGATGGAGTTCCCGGCGTCGGAGGAGCCGAAGAAGAAGGCCTTCCAGCTCTCGCTGCCGGCCTGGGCGGCGGCGGAGTAGAAGGAGTTGGCGTAGCCGGAGGCGCTGAGGTTCCACAGCAGCAGGGCGGCGGTGGCCAGCAGCAGGGCGGCGAGGGCGGGGAGCTCCCAGCGGGGGCGGGGCAGGGCCGCGAGGCGGGCACCGGAGCCGAGATCGGGATCTGCGCCGGTCGCACGGGCGGCGCGGTGCGGGGCAGCGGCCCGTTCGGGGAACGGGGAGCCCATGGGCGGTACGGCGGTGGTCATCGGATGTCGTCCTTGGCAGCAGGGGTGCGCCGTTCGGGGAAGACCCAGGCGCGGAAGAGCAGGAACCGCAGTACGGTCGCGGCGAGGTTGGCGGTGATCAGCACGGCCAGTTCGGTGCCGTGACCGGGATCGGCCGTCGCCGCCCCGAGGGCGGCCAGCGAGCCGCTGGTCAGGGCGAGACCCACGGCGAACACGACGAGGCCCTGGGCCTGGTGGCGCACGGCCTGGGCGCGGCCGCGGACGCCGAAGGTGAGGCGGCGGTTGGCGGCGGTGTTGGCGACGGCGGACAGCAGCAGTGCGGCCGCGTTGGCGAGCTGCGGCCCGGTCCCGAGCCGGAACAGGGAGTACAGCGCGAGGTAGCAGAGGGTGGACAGCACCCCGACCGTGCAGAAGCCCAGCAGCTGGCGGGCCAGCCCGCGCGGCACCCCGGGCAGGGCGCTGTGGTCGCGCGGGTCGTCGCCGAAGGGTCGGGCGAGCCGGTCGAGCGGCAGGGTGCCGAGGGCCAGGGCGCGGCCCACCCGCCAGACTCCCTTGAGGTCCTCCACCGCGGTCCGGACGATGTGGACGGTGGAGTCCGGGTCGTCCACCCAGTCGACCGGCACCTCGTGGATCCGCAGCCCGGCCCGCTCGGCGAGGACCAGCATCTCGGTGTCGAAGAACCAGCCCGTGTCCTGTACGAGCGGCAGCAGCCGCTCGGCGACCTCCCTGCGGATGGCCTTGAACCCGCACTGGGCGTCGCTGAAGCGGGCCGCGAGGGAGGAGCGCAGCAGCAGGTTGTAGGCGCGGGAGACGAACTCCCGCTTGGCGCCGCGCACCACGCGCGAGGAACGGGCCAGCCGGGTGCCGATGGCGAGGTCGGAGTGGCCCGAGATCAGCGGGGCGACCAGCGGCAGCACCGCGTTGAGGTCGGTGGACAGGTCGACGTCCATGTACGCGAGGACGGGGGCCTCGGAGCGGGACCAGACGGTGCGCAGGGCACGGCCGCGGCCCTTTTCCTCCAGCCGGGTGCTGCGGACCCCGTCGAGGCCGGCGGCCAGGCCGGCCGCCACCTCGGGGGTGCGGTCGGTGCTCGCGTTGTCGGCGACCGTGATGCGGAAGGGGTACGGGAAGGTGCGGGTGAGGTGGTCATGGAGCCGGCGTACGCACGGGCCCAGGTCCTTCTCCTCGTTGAAGACCGGGATCACCACGTCGAGTACCGGCTCGCCGGGCACGGGCGCGAGGGGCGCCCGTGCCGGGAGGGCGCCGGTGGAGGTGTCGGTTGGCATGGTCCCAGCCTCGCGACGCGGGCTGTCACCGCTGTGTGGTGAGCCTGTGCCCTGTCTGTGAGTCCGCCGCCGGGCGGGTCGCGGCAGCGCGCCCGAGGACGTACACCGGGAAGTCCGCCGGCGTGCCCGCGGGGGACGTCTCCGGGGCGAGCGGGAGCCGGACTTCGAAGCAGGTCCGGCCCGGCTCGCTCCGTACGCCGACGTGTCCGCCGTGCGCGGTGACCACGGCCTCGACGATGGCGAGCCCCAGGCCGGTGGAGCCGGCTGCCCGCGAACGGGAGGCGTCGCCGCGCGCGAACCGCTCGAAGATGTGCGGGAGCAGTGCGGGCGGGATGCCGGGGCCGTCGTCCGTGATGCTCAGCCGGACGGCCGTTGTTTCACGTGAAACACGGGCGGTGACGGTGGTGCCGGGCGGGGTGTGGGTGCGGGCGTTGGCGAGCAGGTTGACCAGCACCTGCTGGAGCCGGGCCGCGTCGGCGCGGACGGGCGCGGGCTCGTCGGGAAGGTCGAGCCGCCAGTGGTGGTCGGGGCCGGCCGCCCGGGCATCGCTGACGGCGTCGACGACGAGTGGGGCCAGGTCGGTGTCGGTCAGGGAGAGGGCCCGGCCCGCGTCGAGCCGGGCGAGCAGCAGCAGGTCCTCGACGAGGCCGGTCATGCGTGTCGCCTCGGACTCGATACGGCCCAGGGCGTGCCGGGTGTCGGGGCCGGGCTCCTCCCGTCCCCGGCGGGTCAGCTCGGCATACCCCCGGATGGAGGCCAGGGGGGTGCGCAGCTCATGGCTGGCATCGGCGACGAACTGCCGGACCCGCATCTCGCTCTGCTGGCGGGCGGTGAGGGCGGAGGAGACGTGCCCCAGCATCCGGTTGAGGGCGGCGCCGACCTGGCCGACCTCCGTCCTCGGGTCGGCCTCGGCTTCGGGGACGCGCTCGTGCAGGACGGGTTCGCCGCTGTGCAGGGGCAGTTCGGAGACCCGGGTGGCGGTGGCCGCGACCCGGTGGAGCGGGCGCAGGGCGACTCCCACCAGGGCCTGTCCGGCGAGGGAGGCCGCGATCAGCCCGGCCAGGGTGACGCAGACCTCGACCGCGATCAGCCTGCTCACGGTGGAGTCGACCTCGGTGAGCGGGTAGCCGAGGGCCAGGGCCCCGTCGGGGGAGGCTAGGACCCGGTAGGTGCCGAGGCCCGGCAGCTCCAGGTCGGCGGGTCCGGTCCGGCCGCGGTGTGCCGCGGCCTTGCGGGCGGCTCCGGCGAGGGCGTCGGACTGGGCCGGGGTGAGCTGCTGGCGGTGGTCGTACCCCGGCCCGCCGAGCGCGACGAGGCGGCAGCCGGTGACCGTGCCGTCGTCCGCGATCCGGATCCCCGCGGCTCCCAGCGGGGTGCCGGGGGCGACGACGAAGCCGAGGTTGTTCTCGGCGAGGGGCTTCCCGCCGGGGGCCCGCAGGTTGGCCATGTCGACGGAGGTGCTCAGCTGCTGGTCGACCTTGGTGACGAGGTACTCGCGCAGCGCGAGGGTGGTCACGGCGCCGATGGCGGCGCCCACGACGGCGATCAGCAGCACCGCGGAGGCCACGAGGCGGGCCCGCAGGGACCAGGAGCGGGGGCGCCGGAGCCGCTGCGGGCGGAGGGGCGACGGCGCCACTAGTCGGCCGGCTTGATCAGGTAGCCGGCCCCGCGCCGGGTGTGGATCACCGCCGGCAGGCCGGGGCCGCTCTCCAGCTTCCGCCGCAAGTAGGAGATGTACAGCTCGACGACGTTGGCCTGGCCGCCGAAGTCGTACGACCACACCCGGTCCAGGATCTGGGCCTTGCTCAGCACCCGTCGCGGGTTGCGCATCAGGTAGCGCAGCAGCTCGAACTCGGTGGCGGTCAGATGGATCTCCTGGCCGTCCCGGGACACCTCGTGGCTGTCCTCGTCGAGCAGCAGGTCGCCGACGACGAGGACGGAACCGCCGCGCGCGGCCTGCGCCGCCCCCGAGCGGCGGACGAGGCCGCGCAGCCGGGCCACGACCTCTTCCAGGCTGAACGGCTTGGTGACGTAGTCGTCGCCGCCCGCCGTCAGCCCGGCGATCCGGTCCTCGACCGAGTCCTTGGCGGTCAGGAACAGCACCGGGATCTGCGGGATGGCGCGGCGCAGCTGCCCGAGGACGGCGAGGCCGTCCATGTCGGGCAGCATGACGTCGAGGACCACCACGTCGGGGCGGAATTCCCGGGCGGCGCGCACCGCGCCCGCCCCGTCTCCCGCGGTGCGGACCTCGCAGCCCTCGTAACGCAGGGCCATGGAGAGCAGTTCGGAGAGCGCGGCCTCGTCGTCGACGACGAGCACCCTGCAGGGCCCGCCGTCGGGGCGGACGAGGGCGGCGTGGCTGCCGGTGGACGTGGACGCGGGGGAGGTGGTCGTCGCAGTCATGCGACCACGCTGGCGGCACCCTCTGAGAGCGTTCTTGCGCCTGTCTGTGAATTTCCTGAGAAACGGGCCGCTCCCCGGAAACACCCTGCTCAGTCCAGGCCGAACAGCCGGGCCCCGTTGTCGTGGCAGACGGCTCGCAGCCAGTCGTCGCCCAGGTCCAGCCGCTCCAGGGCGGCGAGCTGGTGCTCGTACGGATAGGGGATGTTGGGGAAGTCGGTGCCGAGCAGGATCCGGTCACCGAGGTCCGCGAGCCGTCCGAGCTCCCGGGCGGGGAAGGTGCTGAACTGCTCCGAGAAGTCGGTGAAGGCCATGGTGGTGTCGAGGCGCACCCGCTCGTACCGCTCGACGAGGTCGAGGAACTCCCCGTACTCGGGCATCCCCATGTGCGCGATGACCAGCGCCAGCCGGGGGTATCGGGCGAGGACGGCGGCGATGGGCCCTGGGCCGGTGTGCTTGCCGGGTACCGGTCCCGAGCCGCAGTGGACCACGATCGGGATGCCGGCCTCGGCGAGCAGCCCCCAGACCGGGTCGAGCAGCTCGTCCCCGGGGTCGTAGCCGCCGACCTGGAGGTGCGCCTTGAAGATCCGCGCTCCCGCGTCGACGGCCCGGCGGACGTACGCGGCGGCCGGGTCCTCGGGGAAGAAGGTCGCGGTGTGCAGGCAGTCGGGGGTGCGGGCGGCGAAGTCGGCGGACCAGGAGTTGAGCCACGCCGCCATCTGCGGCTTGTGCGGGTACAGCATGGCGGTGAAGGCCCGGACCCCGAACTCCCGCAGCAGCGCGACCCGCTGCTCCTCCTCGTGCCGGTAGGTGATGGGCCAGGCGACGCCGGTCAGCGGCCCGACCGCGTCGAAGTAGTCCCACACCTTGTCCAGGACCCGCTCGGGCATGAAGTGCGTGTGGACGTCGACCAGTCCGGGCAGGCCGAGCCGCTCCCGGAAGGCGCGGACCGCCTCAGCCGTTGCGCTCAAAGCCATGGCTCCGCTCCACGCTCCCGATGTGCAGGGTGTAGCTCTCGTACCACTCGGCGCGGCCCCGCTTCATGGCCGCCTGGTGTTCGAGGTCCTGCCGCCACCGGGCGAGTGCCTCGTGGTCGCGGAAGTAGCCGACGGTGATGCCGAGGCCGCCGGGGGTGCGGGCGGACTCGTAGCCGAGGAAACCGGGGATCTCGCGGACGAGCTCGTCCATCCGGGCGGAGGTCTCCGGGTAGCCGGTGTCGTCGGCAGTACGGACGGAACTGAAGACCGCCATCAGGTACGGCGGTTCGAAGGCGGGTACGGGTGTGATGGTCATGAGCACACCCTCGGCGGCGGCTCGGCGCGATGTCCACCGGAATCCGGCCCGGACGGCCAACGGGATCCAAGATTTGACCTTGGGGGGCGTTCGGGCGGGCGCCGGGCCCGGAGGGCGGCGGCCTCAGAAGAGCCCGTCCTGGCCGGCTGCGGTGCCGGGAGGGAGGGCGGCGGCCGTCGGCACGTCGGTCGTCCGACCGGCGGCGGGGACGACGAGTTCCCAGCCGGCCAGCAGACGGGTGTCGACGACGAGCCCGTCGGCCAGGTGCAGATCGGGGCCGGCCGCTGCGGCGAGCAGGCCGACGACGGCGCCGCCGGGAGTCATCTCGGTGGCCACCCGATTCGGGGCGGGCAGCCCGGCCAGCCCGAACGGCCCGGCATGGTCGGTGATTTCGCATGCCAGCGGCTCCAGCGACGACGGCCATCCCGGCAGGCCGGCCGCCCTGGCGTGCAGTGCCTCGACCTCCCGGGCCCGGTCAGCCGGGGCCGGGAGTGCGGCCCGGGCCGCGCGCTTGCGGGCGTACGGGATCCGGTCGGGCACGCCGAGGGCGGCGCGCAGCAGTTCTTCGGTGCGCCGGCTGGCCATCAGCGGGCCGCGGCCGAGCCAGGCCCAGGTCACCGCCCCCTGCTCCAGGAGCCGGGCGGCGCCGCGTTCCTCGGCGGTGATGCCGACCTTGACCATGCCCGGCCCGAACCAGGCCAGGTAGACGCGATAGGTGCGCGGGTCCGCGGCGTTGGTGTCGGCGGCCACCGAGAACGACCGGTCGAGGCGGGCGCATTCGGGGCACTGGGCGCTCGTGGCCCGGCCCGGGACGCGGGCGGCCGTGGGGCACGGGGTCCGCTTGCCGGCGCGGCGCACGCCGAGGCAGATCCGCTCCCCCTGCGCGGCGAAGGCGAGGGGCCGGCCGTGGGCGAGCGGGCTGATCCGCTCCCCGCGCCCTTCCGCGTACCAGCCGATGGCCGGATGGCCGCCGGTCCACCGGATCCCGGTGCACCGCCAGGTCACAGCGGGAGGGGCCGCTCGAAGAAGGTCTCCAGGACGACGGTGGCGTGCGTGCCGCTGACCCCGTCGATGGCGTACAGCCGGCGCAGCACGTTCTGGAGCTGCTCGGTGGTGGCGGTGCGCACCTTCACCAGGACCGAGGCGCTGCCTGCGATGACGTGGGCCTCCTGGATCTCGGCGATCGCCTCGAAGGCGCCGGCGGAGTCCCCCATCCAGGCGTTGGCGTCGACCATCACGTAGGCGAGCACCCCGCTGTCCACAGCAGCCGGGTCCACGTCGACGGTGGTCCGCCGGATGACCCCGCGCTCGCGGAGCTTGCGCACGCGCTCGTGGGCGGCCCCGGCGGAGAGGCCGACGGCGGCGCCGAGAGCGGCGTACGACCGGCCCGCGTCCTGCTGGAGGCTCCGGACGAGCGCCCGGTCGATGTCGTCCACGCGGTCTTCCTCCCTTGTCGGGCAATCCCTTGCATCGACAGTACATGATCATGCAATCTGCCCACGAACCCGAATGCCATTCGGTGAATCACCCACAAGGGGGGACTGTGTCATCCATTGCCGACGTCAGCCTGTACGAGATTCTGGACGAGCGCTTCCGCACCGGGCGCTGCGCCAACGGCGACGCCCGCCTCGAACGGCTCCACGACGACTGCCGCTGGGCGGAGGGCCCGCTGTACCTGCCGGCCTGGCGGCAGGTGGTGTGGAGCGACATCCCCAACGACCGGATGCTGCGCTGGGACGAGGTGACGGGCGCGGTCTCGGTCTTCCGCTCCCCGGCCGGACACCCGAACGGCAACACCCTGGACCGCGAGGGGCGTCTGATCACCTGCGAGCAGGGCAACCGGCGCATCACCCGGACCGAACCGGACGGCAGCATCACCGTCGTCGCGGACCGCTTCGAGGGCAAGCGGCTCAACAGCCCGAACGACGCCGTGGTGCGCTCGGACGGCTCGATCTGGTTCTCGGACCCGGACTTCGGCATCACCAGCGACTACGAGGGCGTGCGCGCGCCGTCCGAGATCGGCGCCTGCAACCTCTACCGCGCGGACCCGGCGACCGGCGAGGTGCGGATCGTCGCGGACGGGTTCCGCGGTCCGAACGGCGTCGTGTTCTCGCCCGACGAGAGCGAGCTGTACGCGGCGGACACCGCGGCCGGCCACATCCGCGCGTTCAAGGTGCGCGAGGACGGCACGCTCAGTGGCGACCGCGTCTTCGCCGAGTGCCGCCCGGTGGACAACATCCGCTTCGACGACGAAGGCCGGCTGTGGGTGGCGGCCATGGAGGAGGGCGTGCACTGCTACGCCCAGGACGGCGCTCTGATCGGCCGGATCCGCGTCCCCGAGCCCGTCTCGAACATCGCCTTCGGCGGCCCGAAGAACAACCGCCTCTTCATCACCGCCACGACCTCGCTGTACTCCCTGGTCCTGTCGGTGACGGGCCTCCCCCGCGTCCGGTAGTCCCCGCCCGGCCCGCACCCGCCCAACGCAAGAGGCCCCCCGGTGAACCTTGGGTTCTAACGGTCCTCGCAACACCCGCGATCTGTGGGAGTTGCGAGGACCGTGGGCGTTGAGCGTGATGATCTTGCCCGGTTGCGGGAGCA
>NZ_JBHXTC010000033.1:0-65460 GCF_042677605.1 Streptomyces sp. NPDC127106
CAAGAGCCTCCGCGTCGACCGCCGCACCTACAAGGCGACCATCAGCATCAACATCCTCTTGCCAGGACCGACCAGCCCTTAACTTCACGGCCTTGTCCTTTAGGGCGGGGAGCACGTCAAGTGAACCGTATGCAGAGGGAGCCTTGGCATCGCACCGTCAGAAGGCGTACCAGCGCGTTTCCGTGTTCCCGTCCCGGAGGGACGCCACCCGGCGCCGGAACTCGGCGAGGGCCTGCGCACGGGTAGGGGCGTGCTGGGCGACCCAGGCGCAGCTCGCCGTCTCGCGGGCACCGCGCAGGACGGCGCAGCCCTCCCAGTCGCGCACGTCCCACCCGTAGGCGGCCGCGAACGCCCCGTACGCCGCGGCGGGCAGGCCGTACCGGTCCCGGGCCAGGGCCATGACGACCAGGTCGTGCTCCCGCAGGTCCGTCGACACGGTCTCCAGGTCCATCAGGACCGGGCCGTCGGGGCCGACGTGCACGTTGCGGGGGAGGGCGTCGCCGTGGATCGGGCCCGGTGTCAGGTGCGGGGTGAGAGCGGCGACCTGGGCGGCGTAGCCGTCGCGCCGGGCCCGCAGGTACGCGGCGTCCGCCGGGTCGACGGCGTCGCCGGCCAGCCGCAGCCACCGCTCGACCCCGCCCAGCAGGTCGCGGGCGGGCAGGTCGAACGGTGGCGCCGGCAGGGCGTGGATGCGGCGCAGCAGGACCGCCAGGTCCTCCGGTCCGGCCGGCCGGACCGCGCCCGGCAGCCGGTGCCACACCGTCACCGGGTGCCCGTCCACCAGCCGCGGCTCCGGCTCCGCGGCCCGCACCGCCGGGATCCCGGCCTCCTCCAGCCAGAGCGCCACGGCGAGTTCCCGCCCGGCCCGCTCCAGCAGGTCCGCCTCCCGGCCGACCTTGACGACGAGGGCGCCGACGCCGAACACCGCGTTCTCGCCCAGGGAGAGCAGTTCACCCGCCGCTCCTCCGGCAGCCGGACCGAAGCCCGCGGCCGCCAGCACCTGCCTGGCCCGTCCCTCGTCCATACGCGCTCGCGCTCCCTCTCGGCTCCGGATCTTCGTGAGTCCGGTCAGTCTCGCACCGCCCCGTCCGACCGTAAATGAATTGTACGAGACGTCTCGTCTCGCTATGGTGATCGCATGACCTCAGCCAAGCCCGCACACATCGCCATGTTCTCCATCGCCGCCCACGGGCACGTGAACCCCAGCATCGAGGTGATCCGCGAGCTCGTCGCCCGCGGGCACCGGGTCAGCTACGCCATCCCGGCCTCCTTCGCCGACAAGGTGGCCGAGACCGGCGCCACCCCGGTGATCTGGAACTCGACCCTGCCGACCGACGACGACCCCGAGGCCTGGGGCACCGAGCTCATCGACCACCTCGAGCCCTTCCTCCACGACGCCGTGCAGGCCCTTCCGCAGCTCGCCGCCGCCTTCGAAGGGGACGAGCCCGATCTCGTCCTGCACGACATCACCTCCTACCCGGCGCGCGTACTGGCCCACCGGTGGGGGGTGCCCGCGGTGTCGCTGTCGCCGAACCTCGTGGCCTGGGAGGGCTACGAGGAAGAGGTCGCCGCACCGATGACGGCCGAGCTGCGCGCCTCCGAGCGCGGGCGCGCGTACTACGCCCGGTTCTCGGCCTGGCTCGCCGAGAACGGGATCGACGAGCACCCCGACCCGTTCGTCGGCCGCCCGCGGCGCAGCATCGTGCTGATCCCGCGCGCCCTGCAGCCGCACGCCGACCGGGTCGACCCGGCCGTCCACACCTTCGTCGGCGCCTGCCAGGGAGACCGGGGCGCCCAGGGGACGTGGGAGCGGCCGGCCGGGGCGGACAAGGTGCTGCTCGTGTCGCTCGGGTCGAGCTTCACCAAGCAGCCCGCCTTCTACCGGGCGTGCATCGAGGCCTTCGGGGGAGTGCCCGGCTGGCACGTCGTCCTCCAGATCGGCCGGTTCACGGACGTGGCGGAGCTGGGCGACGTCCCGGACAACGTGGAGGTGCACCGGTGGGTCCCGCAGCTGGACGTACTGCGCAAGGCCGATGCCTTCATCACGCACGCCGGGGCCGGTGGCAGCCAGGAGGGGCTGGCCACCGCCACGCCGATGGTCGCCGTACCGCAGGCCGTCGACCAGTTCGGGAACGCCGACGTGTTGCAGGCGCTGGGAGTCGCCCGGCACGTCCCCATGGAGGAGGCGGACGCCCGTACGCTGCGGGAGGCCGTCGAGGCCCTCGTCGCCGACCCCGAGGTCGCCCGGCGGGCCGCGGAGATCCGGGCGGAGATGGCGGGGGAGGGCGGTACGCAGCGGGCCGCCGACCTCGTCGAAGCTATGGTTCGGGCATGACCACATACGCGGCCCTGCTGCGCGGCATCAACGTCGGCGGGAAGAAGAAGGTTCCGATGGCCGAGCTGCGCGAGGTGCTCGAAGGCCTCGGGTACGAGGACGTGCGGACCTACGTGCAGAGCGGCAACGCCGTGTTCGGCTGCCGGGATGCCGACGAGGGCGTGCTGGCCGCGGAGATCGAGCGGGGCATCGAGGAGCGGTTCGGGTTCTCCGCGGCCTGTCTCGTGGTCGACGGGGCCCGTTTGCGGGCCGTGCAGGAGGCCTGCCCCTATCCCGCCGAGGAGCTGGAGGGGAAGCAGCTGCACGCCACCTTCCTCTCGGAGCAGCCCGATGAGGGGCGGTTCGCCGCGATCGACCGGGAGGCCTTCCTGCCGGAGGAGTTCGCCGTGGGGGAGCGGGTCGTCTACCTGTACGCGCCCGAGGGGCTGGGCCGGTCCAAGCTGGCCGAGGCCCTGTTCCGGCCGGCGGTGTTCAAGGGCATCAACGCCACCACCCGGAACTGGAACACGGTGGTGAAGCTCGTCGAGATGACCCGCTAGCTCCAGTCGATGTCGGACAGGCGCTCCAGCGGGGCCCGGTCCTCCACGGCCCGGGGGACGGCCAGGGTGTCCGCGTCGGCCATCGCCGTGGCGAACCGGATGTGGGTGCGCGCCTGGACCTCGGTGAGCTTGACCTGGAACACGCGGAACTCGTCCAGGTCCAGCGCCTCGGTCAGCACCAGGTTCTGCGTCAGCAGGAACGCCTTGCACTTCAGGGTGTCGTGCTCGGAGAAGACCAGCACCTTCCAGAACTCGCGCGGTATCTGTACGCCCCGGAAGAGGCGGTCGTCCTCCTGGAAGACCGGCCCGCCGAACACGCTCACCCGCAGCCCGTCGACCTCGACCTCCTCGAACACCGCGTCCTCGAGGTGCCCCCATATCCCGTTGCGGGCGCTCTGGTTGAAGTCGTCCATCTGCGGCGTGATGTTGGTGTAGAAGAACGATTCCCGGTTGGCCTTCTGCGCCTCGGCCAGCGGCCCCCACAGCAGATCGGCGCGGCGCGCGACGTGCCCCCGGTCGAGCCGGTTCTGCGCACCGCCCTTGTACAGGTCGTTGTCGACCTGCGCCGACAGCGGCAGGCGCGGGTCGGTCTTGAACCTGATGCCCCTGCGGTCGAGCTTCTTCAGGTTGCCGCCGTCGATGTTCCAGGCCACCCAGAACGCGAACCGGCGGCTCGAACTCAGCGCCAGCGAGAAGTGGGTGTAGGGGATGACCTCGGACCCGCCGAGCCGGACGGCGTCGTCCTTGACGGACGGGTTCAGCTTCGGGGGCGCTATCGCCACCGGGAGGAAGGCCGGGTCGTAGCCGGGGGCGGGCTCCACCTCCGGAGCCGGGCGCTGCAGGGTGATCTTCAGCTCGTCGAAGACCGCCCGGGGGAAGCAGGCCAGCGCCCGCTCCTCGGTGTCGGCCTCGGACTCGCCGCCGAAGTGCAGTCCCGCGAGCACGTCGCTCGGCCGTCCGGCGCGCGTCTTGAACATCCACGCCGCCCCCGAGTCGCCCCGCTTGCTGATCTCGCCGTCGGTCGCCGGGTTGCCGGGATCCGGGCCTATCTCGAAGCACTCGATCTCCTTGATGCCCACGCCCGTGCCGTAGTCGATGCGCACCTTGGCGAAGGGGCGGGTCACCACACCGTGCGTGACGCCCGTCGTGCGGCCGCACTTGACGACCTTGTCGTCGATCTGCGGCTCGCCCAGTCTGGCCGGGGTCACGTCGAGGTCGAGGATGCTCGGATCGCAGTCGCGGTCCGTGACCGTCGACACGGCGCAGTCGCCGGCGACACCCAGATGGGCGCGCACCAGCCGGCCCAGATGGTTGAGGGCGGTACGACTGTCGTCCTTGGTGCCCGGCTGCACGACGTGGTCGCCCCGCACCCCCGTGAGGCCGTTGAGGACGTGCCAGTTGCTCAGGAAGCAGGTCGAGCCGTCGTTCCGGTCGAAGACGACGCAGCCCAAGGTGCCCGCGCTGAGGTTGACGTTGCTGACGCTCACCCCGGGTCGCACGGGGTCGATGCGCCGCTGCCGGTCAGGGGTCTCCCCCTCGGCCACTACGAGGAAGTGCGGTGCGTAGCTGCGCTGCACGATGTCCGTCGGCACCCTGACCCCGTCGACGTCGATGAACGCGGGTATCTCCGCACTGTCCAGAAGACCGAGGCCCTCCGGCTCGACCTTCCGGTCGACCGTGAACTGCAGGGCCAGCTCCTTGCTCCGTTTGCCGTTCTTCTCCTTGTAGCCGATGCCGATCGAGGACACGTTCGGGTCGCTGAGATAACTCGACCCCCGCGTGCGGATGAAGTGCTTGAGCGAGCTGATCAGTTCGTCCTGCTCCTTCGCCGAGGGCTTCGGCCGGGCGGACGTGCGCTTCGTGGCAGCCATCGAAGGCTCCCTTCGGACAGGGAGTTCCGGGTGTGGGATGCCCGCCGGATCGCCCCGCGGTGACACACCGGCAGGGGCTCCCCGCTCCGTGCGTGCACTTCCAGCGTACGGCCGCCCTACGGGGCGAGCGCGTCGAGGACTTCGCGTTCCCGAGACGTGAGACGGATGGTTGCCGCGTCAAGGTTTTCGGCCAGATGGGCGGGCGAACCGGTGCCCGGCGTCGGGCACAGCACCGGCGACCGGTGCAGCAGCCACGCCAGCGCGACCTGGCCCGTGCTGGCCCCGTGCTCGGCGGCGACGGCGGTCAGCGCGGCCGCGCTCTCCCGGGTCAGGGAGCCGTCGCCCAGCGGGCGGTAGGGCAGGAAGGCGATCCCGCGTTCCTCGCACAGCTCCAGCACCGGAGCCGACCGGCGGTCCAGGAGGTGGAAGGGGTTCTGGACGGCCGCGATCGGGGCCAGCCCAAGCTCCAGAACCTGCCGCAGCTCGGACGCGGTGACGGTGTCCAGGCCGATGTGCCAGATCTTGCCCTCGGCTTGCAACTCGGCCAGCGCACCGAGCTGTTCGGCCACCGGCACCGTCGGGTCGATGCGGTGCAGCTGGTAGAGGCCGATGCTGTCCAGGCGCAGGCGCCGCAGGCTCGCCTCACAGGCCTGCCGCAACTGTTCCGGACGGCCGGCCGGATACCACCGGTCGGGACCGGTGCGCACCACCCCGCCCTTCGTCGCGATGACCAGCCGGTCCCGATACGGGTACAAGGCCTCGGCGATCAGCTCCTCGGCCAGGTGCGGGCCGTAGTTGTCGGCCGTGTCGATGAGGGTGACACCCCGCTCGACGGCCGTGCGGAGCAGGGCCCGGGCCTCGGCCCGACTCCCGCGCGGCCCCCAGTAGCCGGGCCCGACCAGACCCCCCGTGCCGAGTCCGAGCCGCCGCAGGGGAAGGTCGCCGCCGAGCCGGAACACGTAGTCCACCATGCCCCGACGGTAACGCAGGCCGCCGGATGTGCCAGGCTCCGCACATGCGCTACATCATCATCGGCGCCGGAGCGATCGGCGCGACCATCGGCGGACGGCTCGCCGAAGCAGGCCTGGAGGTCGTCCTCGCCGCGCGGGGCGCACACGCCCGGGCCCTGCGGGCCGACGGGCTGCGCCTCACCACCGCCGAGGGGACCCGGGTGCACCGGCTGCCCGTCGCGCAGGACCCGGCGGAGCTCGGCGAACTCCGACCGGACGACGTCCTGCTGCTGGCCGTGAAGACCCAGGACGCCATCGCCGCGCTCGACCTGTGGGGCGCCGCGGAAGTGGCCGGCGGCGGGACGGCGGCCCAGCGGCTTCCCGTGCTGTGCGCGCAGAACGGCGTCGAGAGCGAGCGCCTCGCCCTCCGCCGCTTCGCACGGGTGTACGGGGTCTGCGTGTGGCTGCCGGCCACGTTCCTGGAGCCGGGTGCGGTGAGCGCCCTCGGCACGCCCCGGACCGGCATCCTGCACATCGGCCTCGCCGTCGGCGGCGCGGACGGGCGGGCCCGGCGGATCGCCGCCGACCTGGAGGAGGCCGGCTTCGACGCCCCCGTGGTCGAGGACGTGATGCGGTGGAAGCACGCGAAGCTGCTCGGCAACCTCGGCAACGCGATCCAGGCCACCACCGGGCCCGAGCCCGACCCGGCCAAGGCGGCGCTGCACCGGCGGGCCCGCCGCGAGGGCGCGGCCGCCTTCGCGGCGGCGGGCATCGCCTACGCGTCGGAGGCGGAGGAGGCCGCGGCCTGGGACGGGCGTGCCGTGCAGCCGCCGGTGCTGCGGGGCGGGTCGTCCTGGCAGAGCCTGCAACGGGGGACCGGGTCGATCGAGGCGGACTACCTCAACGGGGAGGTGTGCCTGCTGGGGCGGCTGCACGGGGTGCCGACCCCGGTCAACGAGGTGCTGCGGCACGCGGCGAACATCTTCGCCCGCGAGGGCATCGCGCCGGGCTCGATGTCCATCGCGGACCTCACCGCCCTCGCCGACGAGGCCGCCGCCCGCCCCCACTAGCCGCCCTGCCGCCGGGCGGGGCGGCCGGTCAGGCCGAGAGGGCCGCGGGCCCGAGGTGCCGGACCCCGGCCGGGACCGCGGCGGCGGCCTCGTACCGGCGCAGCAGCAGACGGGCCAACTGCGGGGCGGCGCCGAGAACGCCGGCCACCACATCTGCGCCGGCCTCCCGCGCCCCGTCGACGATCCGGTCCGGCAGCCGTCCCGGGGCGATGACGTACGGCGCCACGGCGACGCGCCGGACGCCCTCGGCCCGCAGGGCCCGTACGGCGTCCTCCGTCCGGGGCAGAGCGGCGGAGGCGAACGCAGGCCGCACGGCGCACCAACCGGTGTGCCGCCACTCCCGCGCGGTTTCAGCGATCACTGCGATCGCCTCCGGGTCCGATGAGCCGGCGGACGCGAGCACCACACCGGTGGTGGCGCGGTCCGCCGGGGTGATCCCCGCCTCCTGCAGCCGGAGCTCCAGCGCTGCCGTCAGCAGCGGAGAGGGGCCCAGTACGTCGGCGACGCGGACCGTGAGGTCCGGCAGCCGGACCAGGGCCTCCGCGAGCGCCGCGGGGATGTCCGCCTTCGCGTGGAAGGCGCGGGTGAGCAGCAGCGGCAGTGCGACCACGTCGTGCACGCGGTCGGCGTGCAGCGCGGACAGCACCTGCTCGACCCGGGGGGCGTTGAAGTCCAGGAAGGCCGTCTCCACGCGCAGCCCCGGCCGCAGCGCCCGCACCCGCCGGGTGAGGGCGTGGACGGTCGCCGCGTGCCGCGGGTCGCGGCTGCCGTGGGCGATGACGAGGAGGACGGGGGCGGGGGCGGGGACCACGGCGATCAGCTCCGGGCCAGCAGGCCGCGGCTGCGCAGCACCCACCGCTCGACCGGGCTGAAGATCAGCAGGTCGATGGCGATGCCGACGACGAGGATCAGGATGATCGCGAGGAACACCCCGGGAAGGTCGATGTTGTTGCGGCCGTTCTCCAGCAGCTGGCCCAGGCCCAGGCCGAGGTCGGGGGAGGAGGCGATGATCTCGGCGGCCATCAGGGAGCGCCAGGAGAACGCCCAGCCCTGCTTCAGGCCGGCCAGGTAGCCGGGCAGCGCGGCCGGCAGGACCACGTGCCGGACGCCCTTGACCCCCGTCGCGCCCAGCGTCCGGCCGGCCCGCAGGAACAGCGGCGGGACCTGGTCGATGCCGGAGACGAGGCCGTTGGCGATGGAGGGGACGGCGCCCAGCAGGATCACCGTGAACATCATGGCGTCGTTGAGCCCGAACCAGAGGACGGCGGGCGGGACCCAGGCCACCGATGGCAGGGCCTGCAGGCCCGACAGGATCGGCCCGATCGCGGCGCGCACGAACGTGACCCGGGCGACCAGCAGGCCGAGCGGGGTGCCGATGGCGAGGGCGAGCAGGAAGCCGAGCATGCCGCGCGAGACGGAGGTCCAGACGACCTCGAACAGGGTGCCCTTGAGCCACATCTCGGCCAGGCTGTCCCACACCGCGGACAGCGGCGGCAGCTTGCTCTCCTCGGTGACCCCCGCCGAGACGAGGACCTGCCAGACGGCCAGGACCAGGGAGACCGCGAGGACCGGTGGGAGGACCTTCTTGAGGAGGACCTCCTTGACCGGGGTGCGGCGGACCTCGACGGCGTCGAGCGCGTCGAGGCCGGCTTCCAGGCCCGCGAGGTCGTCCGTCTTCGCCTTCGTTTCAGTGCTGGCCATGGCGGCGGATCTCCCCACGCAGGTGTTCGGTGATCTCGAGGGACAGCTCCGCGACGTCCGGGTCCTCGATGCGGCGCGGCTGCGGGATGTCGACGGTCCATTCCTTCGCGACCCGGCCGGGCCGGGAGGAGAGCAGGACCACGCGTTGGGCGAGGCGTACGGCCTCGCGCACGTTGTGCGTGACGAACAGGACCGACACGCTGGTCTCTTCCCAGATGCGGGTGAGCTCGCCGTGCAGGACGTCGCGGGTGATGGCGTCGAGGGCCGCGAACGGCTCGTCCATCAGCAGCAGCCGGCTGTCCTGGGCGAGGGCGCGGGCCAGGGCGACGCGCTGGCGCATGCCGCCGGACAGCTCGTGGACGCGCTTGCCGTACGCGCCGCCGAGCCGGACCAGTTCCAGCAGCCGCTCGGCCTCCGGCTTGCGGTCGGACTTGGGTACCCCGCGCAGCCGCAGGGCGAGTTCGATGTTCTTGCCCGCGGTCAGCCACGGGAACAGGGCGTGCTCCTGGAACATCAGCGCCGGGCGGCCGCCGGGGGTCGAGATCGACCCCACGGACGGCTCGTCCAGGCCGGCGACCAGGTTCAGCAGCGTGGACTTGCCACACCCGGAAGCCCCCAGGATGGTGACGAATTCGCCCGGCGCGACATCGAGGCTGATGTCGTCCAGGACGAGCTGCGATCCGGCCGGGCCGGAGAAGGACTTCGAGACGTGCTCGATCCTGGCGGCGGGGGCAGCCGCGGCCACGGCGCCCTCGGCGGCCTTGGCAAGCAGGGTGGCCATGGTCGTCACCTCCTGGGGGTTGTTCGTGCGGATTTACTTGGTGCCGAGACCGGCGTCGGAGACCTCGGGCTTGCCGGCGGCCTTGAGCACCTTGTTCAGGAGCGTCAGGTCGTAGATGCCGGCCAGGTCGGGCTGCTCGATGAGCTTGGCCTTCACCGCGTAGTCGGCCTGCGCCTTCAGGGTGGAGGCCAGCGGGTCGTCGGTGACGAGGATGCTCTTCCAGGCGGGGTCGATGACCTTCGCGTCGAGCTCCTTGCCGGTCTCGGCCTTCAGGGCCGCGTTTGCGGAGGCCTTGGCCTTGTCCGGGTTGGCGGTGATCCACTCGTTGGTCTTCACGGTGCCGCGGAGGACGGCTTCGACGACGTCCGGGTGCTCCTTGAGGAACTTCTGCGACACGATGATGTTCGTGATCACGAACTTCTTGTCGGGCCAGAGGTCGGTCTCGTCGAGAAGGACCGCGGCGCCGTCCGAGACCAGCTTGGAAGCGGTCGGCTCGGGCACCCAGGCGCCGTCGATGGAACCCTGCTTGAAGGCGTCCGGGGTCACCTTGTTGTCGGTGCGGACGACGGAGACGTCACCCTTGCCGGATTCCGGGTCGACCTTCCAGCCCTTGTCGGCGATCCAGTTGAGGAAGGCGACGTCCTGGGTGTTCCCCTTCTGCGGGGTGGCGATCTTCTTGCCCTTGAGGTCGTCCAGGGTTTTGATCTTGTCCGGGTTCACGACGAGCTTCACGCCGCCGGAGGCGGAGCCGGAGACGATCCGCAGGTTGGACCCCTTGGACTTGACGTAGCCGTTGATCGACGGCGAGGGGCCGATGAAGCCGATGTCGAGGGAGCCGCCGTTGAGGGCCTCGATCTCGGACGGGCCGGCGTTGAACGCCTGCGGCTTGATCTTGGTGCCGCCGAGCTCCTTGGCGATCAGGCCCTCCTGGAGGCCGACCAGGGCGGTGGCGTGCGTCAGGTTCGGGAAGTAGCCGATGCGGACCTCGGAGGCCGACAGCGCCTTGCCGGCGTCGGCCGCGGCACCGGCCTTCGTGTCGTCGGTCTTCTCGGCCTGGGAGCCGTAGCCGCACGAGGCGAGTGCGCCGATCAGGAGCGGGAGGGCGGCCGCGGCGGCGAGGCCCTTGCGCAGGGTCTTACGGGTGGTGGTCCGGGTGGTGGCAGGCACGGGAGGGCTTCCTCTCGTGACGTCGTCTCATGACGCACGTCTTCGCTTGTGGAGCAGGGTCGGATCGAGCTCGCGGTACTCGTGGGGGGTGAGGGCGCGCAGGCGGTGCGCGTACGTCATCGCGCACATCGCGCCACTCCTCCCTGGCCGCTGCCGAGGAGACCGCTGCCCACGCGGCCGCCCTCCTTGGCGAAGGTCGAAAAGACGTCGGCGGGCATGGCTTAGAAGTCCCACCCTTCGGTGTCCTGTGCGGCGTCGGCGTCGGCGCCGACACCGGCCTTGGCGGAGAAGGCCTCGCCGGCCATGCCCGCCGCGAGGGTGGTGCCGTCGGTCGGGTCGATGAGCAGGAACGATCCGGTGCGGCGGGAGTCGGCGTAGGTGTCGAGGGCGAGGGGCTCGGCGGTGCGTACGATGACCCGGCCGATGTCGTTGGCCACCAGTTGTCCGGGGGTGGGGTGCTGGGAGAGGTCGTCCAGCGTCAGGCGGGACGGGATCTCCTTGACGATCGCTTTGACGGTGCGGGTGGTGTGCTTCAGCAGGACCCGCGCGCCGACGGTCAGGGGCTGGTCGGCGACGTGGCAGACGGTCGCGACGACGTCCTGGGTGGTGGGGGGGACGGAGGTGGTCGGGGCGATCAGGTCGCCGCGGGAGATGTCGATGTCGTCCTTCAGGCGGAGCGTCACCGACTGGGGGGCCCAGGCGATGTCGACGCTCGTGCCGAGCGCGTCGATGCCCTCGATGATCGAGGTGCGGCCCGACGGTAGGACGGTCACGGGCTCGCCGACGCGCAGCACGCCGGAGGCGATCTGGCCGGCGTAGCCCCGGTAGTCGGGGTGTTCGGCGGTCTGGGGGCGGATCACGTACTGCACCGGGAAGCGTGCCGGGCAGGTGGCCAGGTCGTGGCTGACCGGGACGGTCTCCAGGTGTTCCAGCACGGTCGGGCCGCCGTACCAGTCCATGTGGGCGCTGGGCTCGACGACGTTGTCGCCGGCGAGCGCGGAAATCGGGATCGCGGTGATTTCCGGGACGCCGAGCTCGGAGGCGTACTCGGTGAACTCCTTGGCGATCGCTGCGAAGACGGCTTCCTCGTATCCGACGAGGTCCATCTTGTTGACGGCGAGGACCACGTGCGGGACGCGTAGCAGGGCCGCGACGGCGGCGTGCCGGCGGGTCTGCTCGACGACGCCGTTGCGGGCGTCGACCAGGACCACGGCCAGTTCGGCGGTGGAGGCGCCGGTGACCATGTTCCGGGTGTACTGCACGTGCCCGGGGGTGTCGGCGAGGATGAACCGGCGGCGGGCGGTGGCGAAGTAGCGGTAGGCCACGTCGATGGTGATGCCCTGCTCGCGCTCGGCCCGCAGGCCGTCGGTGAGCAGTGCCAGGTCCGGGGCGTTGTGCCCGCGGTCGGCGGACACCCGCTCCACGGCCTCCAGTTGGTCTTCCAGGACCGATTTCGAGTCGTGCAGCAGGCGGCCCACCAGGGTGGACTTGCCGTCGTCGACGGAGCCCGCGGTGGCGAAGCGCAGCAGCGTCGTCGCGCTCAGCTGCTCGGTGGTGCTGGACATGGCTAGAAGTACCCTTCGCGCTTGCGGTCTTCCATCGCGGCCTCGGACAGCTTGTCGTCGGCGCGGGTGGCGCCCCGCTCGGTGAGGCGGGAGACGGCGATCTCGGCGATCACCGCGTCGAGCGTGGTGGCGTCGGAGTCGACGGCGCCGGTGCAGGACATGTCGCCGACGGTGCGGTAGCGGATCAGCCGCTTCTCGACCGTCTCGCCGTCCTTGGGGCCGCCCCAGTCGCCGGCGGTGAGCCACATGCCGTTACGGGCGAACACCTCGCGCTCGTGGGCGAAGTAGATCTCCGGCAGGGCGATGTTCTCGCGGGCGATGTACTGCCACACGTCCAGCTCGGTCCAGTTGGACAGCGGGAAGACACGGACGTGCTCGCCGGGCGCGTGCCGGCCGTTGTAGAGCTGCCACAGCTCCGGGCGCTGGCGGCGCGGGTCCCACTGGGAGAACTCGTCACGCAACGAGAACACCCGCTCCTTGGCGCGGGCCTTCTCCTCGTCGCGGCGGCCGCCGCCGAACACCGCGTCGAAGCGGTGGTCGTGGATCGCCTCGGTCAGCGGGACCGTCTGCAGCGGGTTGCGGGTGCCGTCGGGGCGCTCGCGCAGCGTGCCGGCATCGATGTACTCCTGGACGGAGGCCACGTGCAGCCGCAGGCCGTGCTCGGCGGCCGTGCGGTCGCGGTAATCGATGACCTCGGGGAAGTTGTGCCCGGTGTCCACGTGCAGCAGCGCGAACGGCACCGGCGCCGGGGCGAACGCCTTCAGCGCCAGGTGCAGCATGACGATGGAGTCCTTGCCACCGGAGAACAGGATCACCGGCTTTTCGAACTCGCCCGCCACCTCGCGGAAGATGTGCACCGCCTCGGACTCCAGGGAGTCCAGGTGCGACAGGGCGTACGGCGCGTCCGCGTCGGCGGCGTCGTTGTGCAGGTGCGCGGCGGTGGTCATGCCAGCCCCTTCTCGGTGAGCAGCGTGAACAGGGACGCCGCGGACTCCTGGACGGTCTGGGTGTGCGACTCGATGCGCAGGTCCGGCGCGGCCGGGGCCTCGTACGGGTCGTCGACGCCGGTCAGACCGGAGATCTCGCCCGCCGCCTGCTTGGCGTACAGGCCCTTGACATCGCGGACGGAGCACACCTCGACCGGGGTGGCCACGTGCACCTCCAGGTACGTGGTGCCGGCGGTGGCGTGCCGCTTCGCGACGGCCCCGCGGCTGTCGGCGTACGGCGCGATCACCGGGACCAGCGCCTTGACGCCGTTGCTGGCGAGGAGTTCGGCGACGAAGCCGATCCGCTGCACGTTGGTGTGCCGGTCCACGCGGGTGAAGCCCAGACCCGCCGAGAGGAACTCGCGGATCTCGTCGCCGTCGAGGACCTCCACCCGGTGGCCCTCCCGGCGTAGCCGCTCGGCCAGCGCGTGGGCGATCGTCGTCTTGCCCGCGCTCGGCAGACCCGTCAGCCACACCGTGGCTCCCCGGTCCGTCACGCTCATCTGCTTCTCCGTAGGTTCCGTCATCAGCCGTGCAGTCCGCACTCGGTCTTCGCCCGGCCCGCCCAGCGGCCGGCCCGGGCGTCCTCGCCCTCGGCCACCCGGCGGGTGCACGGGGCGCAGCCGACCGAGGCGTAGCCGTCCATCAGCAGCGGGTTGGTCAGGACGCCGTGCTCCGCTACGTAGGCGTCGACGTCGTCCTGGGTCCAACGGGCGATCGGCGAGACCTTGACCTTCTGCCGCTTCTCGTCCCAGCCGACCACCGGGGTGTTCGCCCGCGTCGGGGACTCGTCGCGGCGCAGCCCGGTCGCCCAGGCGTCGTACCCGGTCAGGCCCTCTTCCAGGGGCTCGACCTTGCGCAGGGCGCAGCACAGGTCGGGGTTGCGGTCGTGGAGCCGGGGGCCGTGTTCGGCGTCCTGCTCGGCCACCGTCCGGCGGGGGGTGAGGGTGATGACGTTGACGTCCATCACGGCCTCGACCGCGTCGCGGGTGCCGATGGTCTCCTCGAAGTGGTAGCCCGTGTCGAGGAAGACGACGTCCACCCCGGGGAACGCGCGGGACGCCAGGTGGGCGACGACCGCGTCCTCCATGGAGGAGGTCACGCAGAACCGCGCGCCGAAGGTCCGCGCCGCCCAGGAGAGGATCTCCAGGGCGGGGGCGTCCTCCAGGTCGCGGCCGGCCTGCTCGGCCAGCTCCTTGAGCGTCGTGGTGGTCATATGTCCTCCCCTCCGGCGGTCCCGGGCCGCAGACCGCGGGCCAGCAGTCCCAGGTACTTCAGCTGGAAGGCCCGGTTGCAGGACCGGCACTCCCAGGCCCCGTGGCCCTGCTCGTTCGGGAACAGGTCCTCGTCGCCGCAGTACGGGCAGTGGAACGGGGCTGCGCGCTCGCTCATGACAGGGCCTCCTCCGACGCCCGGCCCACCCACTGGGCGAACCGCTCGCCGTCCTCGCGCTCCGCCTCGAAGCGCTGGACGACCCGCTCGACGTAGTCGGGCAGTTCGGCCGAGGTGACCTTGAGGCCGCGGACCTTGCGGCCGAAACCGGCCTCGAGGCCGAGCGCACCGCCCAGGTGGACCTGGTAGCCCTCGACCTGGTTGCCGTCCTCGTCGAGGACCAGCTGGCCCTTGAGACCGATGTCCGCCACCTGGATACGGGCGCAGGCGTTCGGGCAGCCGTTGATGTTGATGGTGAGCGGCTCGGTGAAGTCCGGCAGGCGGCGCTCCAGTTCGTCGATGAGCGAGGCGCCCCGCGCCTTGGTCTCGACGATGGCCAGCTTGCAGAACTCGATGCCGGTGCAGGCCATGGTGCCGCGGCGGAACGGGGAGGGCTTGACCCGCAGGTCCAGCGCCTCCAGGGCGGCCACGGCCGAGTCGACCTGCGCCTCCTCGATGTCGAGCACGATCATCTTCTGCTCGGCGGTGGTGCGCAGGCGGCCGGAGCCGTGCCGGTCGGCGATGTCCGCGATCTTGGTGAGGGTGGCGCCGTCGACGCGCCCGACGCGCGGGGCGAAGCCGATGTAGTAGCGGCCGTCCTGCTGCTGGTGGACGCCCACGTGGTCGCGCCACCGGCCGCTGGGCTGCTCGGGCGCGGGGCCGTCGGCGAGCTTCCGCTTCAGGTACTCGTCCTCCAGGACCTGGCGGAACTTGGCCGCGCCCCAGTCGGCGACGAGGAACTTCAGCCGGGCCCGGGTGCGCAGGCGGCGGTAGCCGTAGTCACGGAAGATCGAGATGACGCCCTCGTAGACGTCCGGGACGTCCTCCAGGGAGACCCAGGTGCCCAGGCGGACGCCGAGCTTGGGGTTGGTCGACAGGCCCCCGCCGACCCAGACGTCGAAGCCGGGGCCGTGCGCGGGGTGGTTCACGCCGACGAAGGCGACGTCGTTGATCTCGTGCGCCACGTCCAGCAGCGGGGAGCCGGAGACCGCGGACTTGAACTTGCGGGGCAGGTTGGAGAAGTCCTTGTTGCCGACGATGCGGCGGTGGATCTCCTCGATGGCGGGCGTGCCGTCGATGATCTCGTCCTTGGCGATGCCGGCGACGGGCGAGCCGAGGATGACGCGGGGCGTGTCACCGCAGGCCTCGGTGGTCGACAGGCCGACGGCCTCCAGGCGGCGCCAGATCTCCGGGACGTCCTCGATGCGGATCCAGTGGTACTGCACATTCTGGCGGTCGGTGAGGTCGGCGGTCCCGCGGGCGAACTCCTCGGAGATCTCGCCGATGACGCGGAGCTGCTCGGTGGTCAGCCGGCCACCGTCGATGCGGACGCGGAGCATGAAGTACTTGTCGTCCAGCTCCTCCGGCTCCAGGATCGCGGTCTTGCCGCCGTCGATCCCGGGCTTGCGCTGGGTGTACAGGCCCCACCAACGCATGCGCCCGCGCAGGTCGTTGGGGTCGATCGAGTCGAATCCGGTCTTGGAGTAGATCGTCTCAATGCGTGTCCGCACATTGAGACCGTCGTCGTCCTTCTTGAACTGCTCGTTGCCGTTGAGGGGGGTGTGGTGTCCAACGGCCCACTGACCCTCGCCGCGGTGACGGCCGGGCTTGCGGCGCGCGGCGGCGGGTGTTTCGGGGGTGGCGGCCATGGCGGTACGTCCTTCTTCGGCGGCTCGAAAGCAAGGGCAGGGGGGAGTCGGCGGCGCGGCCCCCGTGACGTCGCTGACGCTGAGCAGGTGCGGCCGACCGCCGCGCGGCTCCGGTTGTGCCGGAGGTCAGGGCGGGTGGTCTGCCTCAGGGGACTGGCGGGGTGACGGCGCATCCGCGACGACGCTGGGCGGTGCGCTGTGCGGCGGTGGCTGGTTCTGTCAGCTCGCCGGACAGATGGCGCTGGACATGCGGCCGAGGTCGACGTGCCGCCGACTCACCAAGGCTGTTCCAGCTCCATTCATGGCCGAAGCGTGTCACGCGGCGATTGGAGGAGTCCACTACTGTCCATGATGTGGACGATGTAGTCCCGCATTTCGAGACAGGGTGACGGGGGTCACGTACGGACGGGGCGCACGGGGCCGGTGGGTCCGGCCCCGGGCGGCGTGCGGGGGCGTGGCGGACGGGCTGCGGGCGTGGCGTGGAGCCGGGGCTACGCGCCGGGCCAGGGGCCCGGGGTCGGGGTGTCCTCCTTCTCCTCCGTCTCGGTCCTGAAGACCCTGAAGCCGCGCCGGAGGTAGTTGTCCATCGCGGTCGGGCCGTCCTGGCTGCAGGTGTGCACCCACACCCGGCGCGTCGGCTCGCGCTCGGCCCAGCGGTCCGCCAGCGACCAGGCCGCGGCCACGCCCACCGACAGCAGGTGCCCGCCGATGCGCCGGCCCCGGAAGTCGGGCAGCAGCCCGAAGTACATGATCTCCACCACGCCGTCGGCCTGCGGGTCGAGCTCGATGTACCCGGCGGGCGTCCCGCGGTCGTACGCCACCCAGGTCTCCACCCCGGGCCGCGCCAGGTGCTCGACCCACTCGGCGCGGGTCAGCGACAGCCGGTCCGTCCAGTGGATGTCACCGCCCACCGACGCGTAGAGGAAGCGGCTGAACTCGGGCGAGGGGACCTCCGCCCGCTGGACACGTATCTCGGATCCTGGTACGGCGGCCGGGGCGAGGTCCTCCGAGGAGGTCATTTCCAGGGACCAGGTGGTCAGGGTGATGGTGCTCATGCACGTCAGGGAACCACGCCGGACCCCGAACGGCCCAGGCGGGCCCTGACCACGGCCGGCGCGGTGGAGTGCGGCAGCAGCCCCGCCGGGTCCGCGGGCCGGATCAGCTCCACCTCCACGTCCTCCGCGAACCGGTACGGGCGGTGGGCCAGGACCCCCGCCAGGTGCCGCCGCACCCGCGACACCTCCGCCCGGACCGTCACCGTCCGCGTCGGGTCCCCGAACAGTTCCTCCGCCAGCTCGGCCGCCGTACGCCCCCGCGGGTTCTGCGCCAGCAGGAACAGCAGCTCGGCGTGGCGCGGGGTCAGTTCCAGCGACCAGCTCCCGGCGGCCCCGTACACCGTCGCCGTCCACGCGCGCGGCCGGCTCAGGTCCAGCACCACCCGGCTCGCCGCCGCCCCGACCGGCGGCGCCTCCGCGATGCGCAGCAGCCAGCCGCCCGGCAGCGGCTCCACCGCGCACTGCCCGAGCTGCGCCAGCCACACCCGCCCCGGACCGAACGCCTTCGGCAGCGGCACCCGCTCGGGCGGGGCGAACCCGGTCACCGCAGCCGTCCAGCCGTGCGGGTCCACCACCGCCGCCCGCCCCGGGTGCAGCCGGGCCAGCAGCGGCGCCGCCACCGCCCGCAGCCGCTCCAACGACTCCAGGTGCCGCACCTGCAGCTCCCGCTCCGCGAGCCGGGCCACCGAGCTCACCCAGGCGAGGGTGGCCGGGTGCATGGTGGCCAGCGGGCCGCTGACGTCCACCACGCCCAGCAGCCGCCCGTCCCGCGGGTCGTGCAGCGGAGCCCCCGCGCACGTCCACTCGTGGTGGCTGGAGACGAAGTGCTCCGCCGAGAACACCTGGACCGGCCGCCGGGCCACCAGGGCGGTGCCCACCCCGTTCGTGCCGACCACCGCCTCGTCCCAGTCGGCGCCCACCCCGAAGCCGAGCCGGTCCGCCGCCCGCAGGATCGGCGGTGCGCCCTCCCGCCACAGCAGCCGCCCGTCCGAGTCGGCGACGACCATGATGTGCAGGGCCGTGTCCAGGGCCGGCAGCAGCCCCTCGCGCAGGACCGGCAGCATCTCCCGCAGCGGCGACCCCTGCCGCCGCTCCTCCGTCTCCGCCGCCGACAGCAGTCGCGAGCGGGCGTCCCGGTCCGGGTGCACCCCGCGCGCGAGCATCCGGCGCCAGGACTCCGCGATCTCCGGGCGGGGCAGCGCCGGTGGCCGCTCCCCAGCCAACGCGGCCGCACGCACCCCCTTCAGCAGCCGCGTCGCCTCCCGGGTCTCCATGGCCGAGATGCGCGCCACATCGACCGTGCCTCCTGCGGTGTCGGCCACCGGAACCTCCCCGTGCGGAACAGGACGTGCGAGGGAACCCGCCCGGGTCGTCCCGGGCGTGCCCTTCCCCTGGCACACCCGGCGGACGGTTCCGTCTCAGAGGGTTGCAACGGTATGCAACTCTCGCCAAGTCCCGGTCACCCGACCGAAACTGTCCGCGCGCCGCGAGCGGCGTGACAGCTCCTCCTCGGGGCTTTCGGGCCAGCGGTGGTGCCGAGTCGGCGCGGCGCCACCGCTGGCCCGGTCAACGGGTCCGGATCCCGGCGGTGGCGTGGTTTGGGGACCCGCCTACCCCGTGATCCGCGCCCGTTCCACCACCGCCCCCAGGTCCAGGGTGTGCGGCAGCGTGCCGAAGGCCGCGCCCCGGTCGCCGCCCAGCCGCCCCGCGCAGAAGGCGTCCGCCACCTCCGGCGGGGCCCACCGCACCAGCAGCGACGCCTGCAGCACCAGGGCCATGCGCTCGGCCAGCCGTCGTGCCCGGGCCTCGATGCCCGTCAGGTCCGCCAGCTCCGTCAGCAGCCCCCGGACGGCCGCGTCCAGCCGGTGGTCGGCGCCGCTGGCCTGCCCGATCTCCCGCAGGAAGGCGTCCAGTGCCTGCGGTTCGCGCCGCAGCACCCGCAGGACGTCCAGGGCCTGGACGTTGCCCGCACCCTCCCAGATCGAGTTCAGCGGGGACTCGCGCAGCAGCCGGGGCAGGCCGGACTCCTCCACGTAGCCGTTGCCGCCCAGGCACTCCAGGGCCTCCGCCACCATCGGCGTGCAGCGCTTGGTGACCCAGTACTTCGCGACGGGCACCGCGATGCGCAGGAAGGCCCGCTCCCGGTCGGTGTCGGCGTCGCAGGCGGCGGCCAGCCGCAGGGCGAGGGTGGTCGCCGCCTCCGACTCCAGGGCCAGGTCGGCGAGCACGTTCTGCATCAGCGGCTGCTCGATGAGCGGTGCTCCGAAAGCAGAGCGGTGCTCCGCATGGTGGACGGCCTGGGTCAGCGCCTGCCGCATCAGCGCCGCCGACCCGAGCACGCAGTCCAGCCGGGTCGCCGCGACCATCTCGATGACGGTCCGCACGCCGCGCCCCTCCTCGCCGACCCGGCGCGCCCACGTGCCGTCGAACTCGACCTCGGCCGACGCGTTCGACCGGTTGCCGAGCTTGTCCTTCAGCCGCTGGATCGCGAACGCGTTCCGCGTCCCGTCCGGCAGCACCCGCGGCACCAGGAAGCACGTCAGGCCGTCCCGCCCCGTCCCGGCCGCCGCCTGCGCCAGCACCAGGAACCCGTCCGACATCGGCGCCGAGCAGAACCACTTGTGCCCGGTCAGCTCGTACTCGCCGGGCCCGCCCAGCGGCCGCGCCGCCGTCGTGTTCGCCCGGACGTCGCTGCCGCCCTGCTTCTCCGTCATCGCCATGCCGAGGAGCGCGCCCGCCTTCAGCCCGGCCGGCCTGAGCCCCTCCTCGTACACGTGCGAGGTCAGCCGCGGCTCCCACTCGGCGGCCAGCTCCGGCTCCGCCCGCAGCGCCGGCACGGCCGCGTGCGTCATCGACACCGGGCAGCCGTGCCCCGCCTCGGCCTGCGACCACACGAAGAACCCGGCCGCCCGCCGCAGGTGCCCCGCCGGCCGGGTCCAGGCGTCCGTGAGCCCGGCGCCCACCGCGTGCCCCAGCAGCCGGTGCCAGGCCGGATGGAACTCCACCTCGTCGATCCGGTTCCCGTACCGGTCGTGCGTCCGCAGCCGCGGCGGGTTCTCGTCGGCCTGCCGGGCCCACTCCTGCACCTGCGCGGACCCCGCCGCCCGCCCCAGCTCCGAGAGCTCCGCGCGCACCTCGGCGAGCAGTCCGGGCGGCGCGTCGCCCAGGTGGCGCTCCACGTTCTCGATGAGGGCCCGGTCGCCGGCGTAGACGTCGTATCCCGCCAGGGGAGGAGCCTGATTCGTCACGGTGTGGGTGGTGGCTGCCATGCGGATACCGTAAGGACGTGCAGCCAGCAGAAGAAACTCCCGGGCGGGTCTCCGGGCGACTCCACCGGGCCCGGGCCCTCTACCGCAACGTCTCCAAGCGCAAGATGGCGTGGCTGCTCCTGAAGGACACCGTGAACTCGTGCATCGAGTACCGGATCCTGGGACTGGCCGCGGAGGCGGCGTTCTTCACGCTGCTGTCGCTGCCGCCGCTCTTCCTCGGCCTGCTCGGCGTCCTCGGCTACGTCGACGGCTGGACCGGCGGCACCTTCGTGGCCTCCATCGAGGAGAACATCCTCCGCGCCGTCGGCACGGTCCTCTCCGACCGGGGCGTCAGCGAGATCGCCAAACCGATGCTGGACGACGTGACCTCGCGCGGCCGCCCCGACATCATCTCCCTCGGCTTCGCCTTCGCCCTGTGGTCCGGCTCGCGCGCCGTCAACGTCTTCATCGACACCATCACCGTCATGTACGGGCTCGACGGCCACCGCGGCATCGTCAAGACCCGGCTGCTGGCCTTCCTGCTGTACGTGATCGCCCTGGTGATCGGCGCGGTCGTGCTGCCGCTGATGGTGGCCGGACCGGACGCCGTGGTGCGGTGGGTGCCGTGGAGCGCGGAAGTGATCGCCGTGCTGTACTGGCCCACCGTCACGCTGTTGTCCATCGTCTTCCTCACCACGCTCTACCACGTGTCCGTGCCCGTGCGCTCGCCGTGGATCGAGGACGTCCCGGGCGCGCTCGTCGCGCTCGCCATGTGGGTGCTCGGCTCGTTCCTGCTACGGCTCTACCTCATCAACACCGTTGAGGGACCCACCATCTACGGATCGCTGGCCGCCCCGGTCGCCGTACTGCTGTGGATCGGCGTCTCCGCCTTCGCGGTCCTCGTCGGCGCCGCCGTGAACGCCGCCATCGACCGGGTCTGGCCGTCCGTGGCGACGGCCGCCGCCCGCGAGGCCAACGAGCGGGCCCGGGAGGCCGAGGCCGCCCAGCTGATCGCGCGGGCCGCCGCCTGGCGGGCGCTGGCCGAGGGGGAGTCCGAGGACGAGGACGAGGAGGACGGGGATGAGGACGGGGACGGGGACGGCGGTACCCCGTCGGAGTTCCCGGAGCGCTGGTCGAACTTCCTTCCGCCGGAGGACTACACGGCCCGCCTCCGCAAGCACTGACCTCCGCGGGCGAGCCGCACCGGAAAGCACCCCGGAAAACCAACACCGGAAAACAATTGGTGCGGCCGCTCGGGCACTTGCTACGGTGGTCCCGTTCCCGCCGCCCGGTGCGGGACCGTCGGCTCGTCGTACGACCAGGAGGTGAGTCCATTGATGACTGTCGCTGCGCAGAGTGCTGCCCGCACTCAGAAGACCATCAATGCCACCCCCGTGGTCTCCGGCTGACCTCACACCTCCTTCGCGCGCCACAGGCGCCTGCGCGGCCGGGGCCACCCTGTGAAGGGTTCCCCTTGACTCTCTCTTCCTTTCCCTCTTCTCCTTCTTCTCCGGCTTCTTCCGATTCCGCCGCTGCCGCCGCTGCCGCCGCTTCCTCCGAGCTGACCGCCCTCGGCTGGGACGCGGCCTGGGAGGCCGAGTTCGCCCCGTACGCCGCACAGGGCCTGCTGCCCGGCCGCGTCGTCCGCGTCGACCGCGGCCAGTGCGACCTCGCGACCGCCGGGGGCACCGTCCGCGCCGACACCGCCTTCGTCACCCCGCACGACCCCCTGCGCGTCATCTGCACCGGCGACTGGGCGGCGGTGGAAGCGGCCGGAAACCCGCGGTACGTCAAGGCGTACCTGCCGCGCCGCACCGCCTTCGTGCGCTCCACCTCCTCGCAGCGCTCCGAGGGGCAGATCCTCGCCGCCAACGTCGACCACGCGATCATCGCGGTGTCCCTCGCCGTCGAACTCGACCTGGGCCGCATCGAGCGGTTCCTGGCCCTGGCGTGGGAGTCGGGGGCGCAGCCGCTCGTCGTGCTGACCAAGGCCGACCTCGTACCGGACCCGGTCGCGCTGTCCCACCTGGTCCAGGACGTCGAGGCCACGGCGCCGGGCGTCCAGGTCCTGACCGTCTCCTCCCACACCGGGGAGGGCACGGACGTGCTCGCGTCGATCGTCGCCGACGGGACGAGCGTGCTGCTCGGCATCTCCGGCGCCGGGAAGTCCACCCTGGCCAACGCGTTGACGGGGGCCGACGTCATGGAGGTCCGGGCGACGCGCGACGTGGACGGCAAGGGCCGCCACACGACCACCACCCGCAACCTGCTCGCCCTGCCGGGCGGGGGCGTGCTGATCGACACGCCGGGGCTGCGCGGTGTGGGCCTGTGGGACGCCGGGACCGGTGTCGGGCAGGTCTTCTCCGAGATCGAGGAGTACGCCGCCGAGTGCCGCTTCCACGACTGCGCCCACGAGGCGGAGCCGGGGTGTGCGGTGCTCGCGGCCGTCGACGCCGGGGAACTGCAGGTGCGCCGCCTGGAGAGCTACCGCAAGCTGCAGCGGGAGAACCAGCGGATCGTCGCCAAGACGGACGCGCGGCTGCGGTCCGAGATCCGCCGCGACTGGCGCCTGAAGTCGGCCGAGGGGCGCGCCAACCACGCGGCCAAGCGGGGCCGCAGCATCTGACCGGCCGGCCCGGGCGGGCCGGACGGGGTGGAGCGGGGCGGTGCTGCCCTGCCGGTATCCGCCCCGCCCGGCCCCCTACGGGGCGTCCAGGCCCCAGGCGAAGACCCGGTCGGGGTGGATGCGGATCACCTCCGGGCTGAAGTGCGGGCCCAGGTCGTGCGGGCCGACCTCCAGCGTGGCGTGGCCGCGGATCTCGATGCCGCGGACCCGCCACGGACGGGTGCTCACCAGGTCGTCGACGACCAGCGCCAGCCGCGGGTTCCCCTGCAGGTTCCGCCACTTCTTCGTGGTGCCCATGGCGAGCCCGCCGACCAGGACCGTGCCGTCCTCCTGGGGGAAGAACCCGACCGGATTGGCCTGCGGCTGGCCCTTCGCGTCCACCGTCGCCAGCCGTCCGAGCCGCTGCGACCGGAGGTACGCCAGCTCCGCCTCGCTGAAACCCTTGAACTCCCTCATACGGCCACGGTCCCGCATCCGGCCCCGCGCCGCATCGGACCGAAGGTCCGACCGGGGGCAGCAGGACCCGCGGTACCGGTCCGTCCCGCCACCGCCCCCTTCCGCCGACCGGGCGACGGAGTCAGCCCGCCACCACCGTGCCCACCCACGCCCCCATCACCATCAGGCAGGCCAACAGCTCCACCAGCACGCTCGTCCCCACCGCCCGCATCACCGCCCGCACCGACGCCCACGCCTCGCCGTGCGTGCCGAGCCGCAGCCGCTCGCACAGGTAGATGCCGCCCACGAAACCCGGGACCGCGCCCACCACCGGCACCAGCACGAAGCCGAGCAGCGCGCCCACACCCGCGTACACCGCCATCCGGCGGGTCACCCCGACCCCCTGCAGCTGCCGCGGCGGCAGTTGCCACTTGACCACTTGCACCACCAGCAGCAGGGCCGTCGCCGAGACCAGCAGGGACCAGGCCGCCGCCGACCGCTCGCGCAGCGCCCACCACAGCACTCCCGCCCAGACCAGCCAGGTTCCGGGAACGCCGGGGACCAGCACCCCGGCCACCCCGAGCAGCAGCACCAGCCCCACCAGGAGCAGCTGTGGTAGATCCACGTGCTCAGCGTGCCCGACCGGGGCCTACCGGGCCACCCAGCCCCGCTCGCGCGCGTGCCAGCCCAACTGCAGCCGGGTCGTCACCCCGGCCAGCTCCATCAGCCCCTTGACCCGCCGCTGCACCGTCCGCAGCCCCAGCTCCAGGTGCTTGGCCACGCTCGCGTCCGTCAGCCCGGCCAGCAGCAGCGTCAGGATCTCCAGGTCCGTGGCGTCCGGCACGCCCGCCGACGCCTCCGCCGCCCCCGTCGCCCCGAGCCGCAGCGGCACCGCCTCCCGCCACACCGCCTCGAACAGGCCGACCAACGAGTCCAGCAGCCCCGACGCGTGCACCACCAGCGCCGTCGGCTCCGCCCCGCGCGCCGTCAGCGGGACCATCGCCAGGGACCGGTCCGCGATCACCAGCTTCGTCGGGACCCGGTCCGTGACCCGCACCTGCTCCCCGCGCGCCAGCGCCGTCGACGCCTCCCGGATCCCCGTCGGCCCGCCCAGTACGTCCTGGTCGACCACCACCCGGAACACGACGCCCCGCGCGGCGGCGGCCCGCTCCTCCTCCTCGTTGTCGGCCGCCGTCACCGCGTGCGGCCTACCGGTGACCAGCGCGCACACCTCGTGTGCCGCGCCCAGCTGGAGCTGCCGGAACCGGTGCGCCACGGCGCTCGCGCCCGTCACCACCTCCAGCAGGTCGTGCACCGTCGGCTCGGCCGCCTCCCCCCGGTACTCCTGCGCGAGCAGGGCCGCCGACAGTTCCGCCTGTTCCAGTTCGTGCCGCTGCCGCGCCAGCAGCGCCGCCAGCGCCACTCCCGGCGGGGCCGCCACCCAGCGTCCGGGCCGGGCCGAAGACTGTGCGGCCAGGCCGTGCCGCTCCAGATGGCGCAGCGCCCGCTCGGTCTGCGGCACCGGCAGCGCCAGCCGGTGCGCGAGATCCGGCACCTCCGACGCCCCCAGCGCCACCAGCGCGCGGTACGCCGCCTCCTGGCCCTCGTCCAGGCCTATCGCACTCAGCAACCCGTCCACCCCCCAGCTCTCGGCCCGCCGCCCCTGGCGGGAAGCGGCCACGGCGCAAACCCGCCGCGGACATCATCGCCGCAGCCGTTGCCGCAGCACCAACATCCGCCGCTCGGACGCGACGTGTGTGCACTGCTGCCCGGAAACCTCCGGGAGGGGGGTGATGCATCCGTTTCGTGGGGCGTGCGGTTCCGCCGTGGGAAGGCCGAGGGTGAACCGCCCCGGCGGTTCCGGAGGCCGGGCGGGCATACGGATGTGCGGAACGCGACGGGGCGTGCGAAGGGAGCGGAAGGGGACCCCATTTCGTGTATTCCGCGTTTTCCGCGGCAGCGGGGGGCCGAGAATAGCGGCATGAGTCAGCAGGGCGCGGACGACTGGTGGCAGAGGCTGTACGGGGACCCCGACGCGGGCGCGGCCCCCGACCCGGGGGACACCCTCGAAAGCCGCTATGACTCGGCGGCCTCCTTGACCTCCCCGCCGCCCCCGCCCGCACCGGTGGCGGCGCCGCCCGGGGTGCCGCCGCAGCCGGGCCCGCCGGACGAGGTGGCCCCGCCGGCGCGACCCGGTGCCGCGGCGGCCGGGCAGCGGACCCCCGCCGCGGGGCCGTCGCCCGCGGCCCCGCCCGGGACGGGGCTGCCCTCGCCGGGGGAGTCCGCCGTGGTCCCGGCGCAGGCGCTCCCGCCGGATGCGGCAGCCCCGCCGGCGCCGCCCGTGTCGGTACGGCCCGGGCCGCAGGCGCCCGCTCCCGTACCGCCCCCACCGGTACCTCCGCGCACCGTGCCGTCCCAGCCGGTTCGTCCGGACGGGGCGGCCGCCGGGCCCGGGTCCGGACGTGGCGGCCGGGAGCCGGACGGGCCGGTGGGGGCCGGGGGGTTCGGTGTGGCCCCGTGGGCCGGTCCGGGGCTGCCCCGGCCGCGGGATCCGCGCGAGGGCGGGACGACCGGATACGGGCTGGGCGACGTGACCGTGCCGCCCGTCCCGGCTGACGCGGACGCGCCCGCGACCCCGCCGACGCCCTCGTCCGCACCGCCGCCTCCGCCGCAGCCCGTACCGGAACCCCCGCGGCCCCCTGTCGCCCCGCCCGCCCCGCAGGCCGCCCCGCCCGCCCCGCAGGCCGCCCCGGCGACGTCCGCCCGGCCCGAGGTGCAGCACCTCGGGGACCGGGCGCCCACCTACGCCGCCGAGCCGGGCGCGCTGCCCCTCGCCGACCCGGCCGCGCTCGACACGCTGGTCCCGGACACCGTCCTGGAGGGCGCCCGCCACGGGGCCTGCACCCTGCGCGCCGCCTCGGTCCGCGGGGACTCCGCCCGCTACCGCGGCGAGGCCCGCCGGGACGTCCTGCTCACCGCCCGCTTCGGATCCGGCGACGACGCCCTCGTCCTGGTGGCCCTCGCCGGCGGCGACCGTGCTGCCGCCGGAGCCGCGGAGGCTGCGGCCGAGCTGTGCCACTGGATCGGCGCCGCCGTCGGCCGCAGCCAGCCGCGGCTGGCCGACGACATCCGGGCCGGGCGGCGCGACGCCCTCCGCTCCGGGCTCCAGCGACTCACCGACCGCGGCTACGGGCGGCTGCGGGCCCGCGCCGCCGAGCTCGGCCACCCGGAGGACGCGTACACGGCCGGGCTGCGCGCCCTGCTCCTGCCCATCGACCCCGAATGCCGTACCCGCGTCTGCTTCGGCGCCGGCCCCGGCGGGCTGTTCCGGCTCCGCTCCGGCGCCTGGCGGGACCTGGAGACCGCCGAGCCGCCGCCCGTGCCGGCCCGGCCCGACGGGGAGCCAGGCCCCGAACCGGGCCCCGACTTCCGGTTCCGCGCGGCCGTCGCCCGGCCCGGTGACGCCCTGCTGCTCTGCTCGGGCGGCCTGGCGGACCCGATGCGGGAGGAGGAGCTGCTGCCGGCCGAGCTCGCGGCCCGCTGGTCCGACGGGGAACCGCCCGGCCTGGCCGCGTTCCTCGCCGACACGCAGCTGCGCGTCAAGGGGTATGCCGACGACCGGACGGCCGCCGCGGTCTGGGAGTCGTGAAGCGCGTGCGTGTCCGACGCACGCACCGGACGGGCGGAACCGATGGGAGATTTCCTCACCCTCGTGCAGTACGGCCTGCCCGTCAAAGTAGTCCTGTTCGGTAACTCATCACCCGGAACGACCGCGTGGGGAATGCCGCTTTCCGGCCTTTCTGCGTACGGCCCGTGAACCGCCGCCCGGGCCGGGCGCGTCCTCGCGGGCACGGTTTCCGGACCCGGAGCGCCGTTCGTTCCACCGAACACCGGGGACGGGACGGTGACCGGATTCGGACTGTCCGACGGCGAGCAGGTGCTCGACGGCGGCGCGGCCGGGTGATCCGGATGGCTCGATCCCACCCCTGCGACGTGATGCGGGCGTGAGCCCGCAGGAGTGCGGGATACCCCGGCGGGCATGCATTCCCGTAGACCTGTTCGAGATCCAGGGATACGGGGGAGGGGCATCGCCGTGCGGGTGGAGGCGAAAACCGGGAAGCAGTGGCGCAGAGGGCGACCCCTCCAGCGGGAGCCGTCCGCCCCGGAGGCCGCGGTGACGGGCAGGGAGGCGGCCCTGGAGCTCCGCCGCAGTGTGCGCCGCGCCGACCTCAGGGCCGTCGGCGACGTCCGTAGGGCGCTCAGGGAGCTGATGCGGCACCGCTGCCGGGCCGACACCGCCGAGGCGGCCGAGCTCCTGGCCACCGAGCTCGTCACCAACGCGCTCGTCCACACCGACCAGGGCGCCGAGGTGTCGGCCCGGCTCTGCGCGGGCCGGCTGCGGGTGGAGGTCCGCGACCACGCCCCGGGCCGGCCCCCGCGCCCGTACGTACCGGCCGCCGACGACGGTACGCACGGGCGGGGACTCATGCTGGTGCAGGCGCTCGCCGACGCCTGGGGCGTGGACACGGCGGGCGCACCGGCGGCCGGCAAGGTGGTGTGGTTCGAGCTGCACGGTGTCGCCGAAGCCTGAACGGCGGAGGGCCCGCCTTGACCAGGCGGGCCCTCCGGGCTGTCCGGCCCCGTGCCCGACGACGGGCCGGCGGGGCCGGGGCGGGTGGCAGGAGCGTCAGCCGAACTGCTGCTCCAGGTCCTTGAGTTTGCGCTCCAGGGAGTCGAGCCGGGGGATCGTCTGGGTGTCGTCCTCGGCGGTCAGGTCGACCGTGCGCGGGCCGGACACGTCACCGAGGTCCGATCCGGTCACGGCCTGCAGGGAGAGGCGTCGGCGCGCGGCGGGCAGCTGTCCCTGATCCGCTATGGCCGGCTCCGCGCCGACCGGCGCGGAGCCCGTCGCGGAGGCCAGCCCCGCCATGTCCACCTGGCGCCCGCGCGAGCGCCCGAACACGAAGGTCCGGTTCTGCCGGCCCAACGCCTTCAGCCGGGCCCGGTTCAGCCGGTTCTGGTCCCGCCTGCGGTGGCGGTCCAGCTCCTTCTCCCGCTTGTCCTCCCGCACCTCCTCGACGGCTTCGTCCAGGGTGCGGACGCCCTCCAGCAGCATGAGCGACCACGCGCCGAACGTCTCGCGCGGCGCCCGCAGCCAGCGGACCATGCGGATCTGCGGCAACGGCCGCGGGATCAGGCCCTGCTCGCGCAGTGCCGCCCGGCGGGTCTGCTTGAGGGCCCGGTCGAACAGGACGGCCGCCGACAGCGACATGCCGGCGAAGAACTGCGGTGCCCCGTCGTGGCCGAGGCCGCGCGGCGCGTGCACCCAGTTGAACCAGGCCGCCGCGCCCGCGAACAGCCAGACCAGCATGCGCGAGCCGAGGGCCGCGTCGCCGTGGCTCGCCTCGCGCACGGCGAGCACCGAGCAGAACATGGCGGCGCCGTCGAGGCCGAAGGGGACCAGGTACTCCCAGCCGCCGGAGAGGTTCAGGTTCTGCCGGCCGAAGCCGACCAGCCCGTGGAAGGAGAGGGCGGCGGCCACCGCCGCACAACAGAACAGCAGGACGTAGGAGGCGGTTCCGTAAACGGCCTCCTTGCGGCGGCGCCGCTCCTCGCTGCGCTCCCAGGAATCCTCGGCCGCCGCCTTGTCGTTCTCCCGCTTGCCCCGGGCCAGTACCGCAACTGCCGCAAGTACGCCCAGGATCAACAGGCTGCCGGGCAGCAGCCAGTCCAGCGATATGTCGGTCAGTCTCATGCGGATGTCCCTCGCCTTTGCATCGACTTGCGGCCTACCGGGGCCATGGTGGCGCAGGAGATCGGCTCGGCATGCGGGTTTCCGGGCAAGTGGACGCCATCGGGGGGCCCGGCCCGCCGGATAGGGTGTTGTGGGTCGAACTCCCTTCCGCGTAGCGGGAGTTGTGTTCGATTACGGTCAGTCGGACGGGTGGGTTGGTGCGCGATCCGCTTGACGGCGCCGGGCGACTACGCCTCGGGGAGGAGTTCCCCTTCGAGGACGGTCTCCTCGATCAGGGGCCGGTTCCAGAGGGCGAGGAGCTCGTTGGCGACGGCCACCACGGTCCCGCGGTCCTGGCCGCGCTCCCGGACGGCGGCGGCCGACAGGCTGCGCGGTACGGCGCCGGCGTCCAGGAGGACGCGCCATTCCTGCGGCCCGAGCTCCAGGAACTCCAGCCCGGTGAGCTCTGCGATCTCCAGGGGGTCGGCGAGCGTGCCGGGGTCGGCGGTGAGGGTGCGCAGGCGCGGCAATCCCGTGAGGGGGGCGAGGCTGAACGGCGCGCCGTCCCCGGCCGCGATGGACAGGACTTCGAGCGCGGGATGGGCTGCGGCCCGGACGGTCGCCAGATCGCCGTCGCCGTCGCCGCCGACCTCGGCCACGGCCGGAAGACCCTCGTGGCGGCCCCGCGGCTGCTCCCGCGTCCGGCCCAGGACCAGGTCGGTGAAGGAATCGGCGACGAGTTCGGCGCCGAGGCTCCGCTCGTGGTCGACCAGGATGACCTGCCCCAGGTGTCCGCCCGGGCCGGGGGTCAGGTCGACCGCGATCTCGTCGCCGCCGTTGCTGCCGAAGACGATCCAGCCGGGCGAGCCGGCCAGACCCTGCACCGCGGCGTCGGGCGGGGTGACGACGGCGTCCTTCCCGTCGAGATTCCAGCAGGAATGGCGGGTGCCCGGCTCGACGCTGTTCAGGGACTCCAGGTCGCAGGCGTCGTAGTCGCCCGCGGTGGAGGTGCGGTCCGCCGCCTCGTAGTTGTCGCCCCAGTCCTCCCACCGGGCCCGGGTCACCCGGTAGAACACCTTGAGCTCGTCGGGGAGCGTGACGCCGAGACGGGCCTCGGCCGCGGCTATTTCCTCCTCCGTCGCGCCGATGGCGTCGGGCATCTGCTCGCGGAGCGTGCGTTCCAGCAGCTCCAGGTCGACCGAGGGGGCCGGGACGGCCCCGGGCACCGGATCGGGGAGGCGGCGCCACGGTTCGGGCACGGAGCCGTCGACCAGGACGAGCACCCCGAGGTCCGGGTAGCCGATGGCCGGTTCCACGGCCGGGCAGGGCCAGACCAGGCGGAGCGTGGTCCGTCCGGTCGGCTGGATCTCCGCCGAGAACGCGACCTCCTCGACACCGCCGCGCGCGAGCGCCCGCTGGACGTGCTCCACCGCCGCCGGCCGCTCCGACGACATCCCTCCTGGCAGCCAGAGGCTCCAGCCGGTCCGGCCGATGCGTCCCGCCACCCGGGCGGACCCGTCGGGACGGATCTCCGGGTAGCCGGCCAGCAGGAGCCGCAGCACGGGACCCCAGGGGGCGAACTCGTACAGGGAGGACAAGGGAGGGCGTCGATCGATCATGAGCAGACCGTACGTGCCGCCACTGACGCCCGACGCCGCCCGACGCCGCCCGACGCCGCCCGACGCCGCCCGACGCCGCCCGACGGCGCCGGGCGTCACATGGCGGACGCTCAGCCGGCGGCAGCGGCGCGGGCCGTGAGGCGGCTGACCCGGTCCGCGTCGCAGGTCCGGGGGCAGGTCACGCAGGTCTCCTCGGGCCGGATCGTGTAGAAGAGGCAGCAGCTGACCCGGTCCCGGGTCGCCAGCGGCTCGCCGCCCGGGCCTGTGAGCGTACGGAACCCGGCGCCCCCGGTGTACGGGGCCGTCGTGCCCGGGAGCAGGGCCTGCAGCTCGGCGATGGCCCGCTGCTCCTCGTCGAGCAGCTTCGCCGCGTACCACAGGCCGGCGACGAGCGAGTCGGTCGCCAGGCCCCACAGGGCGCGGTGCCTGCGCCGCGTGCGCGGGCCGAAACCGTCCAGCACCGGTTCGAGGTGCTGCGCCACCGCAGCGCGCACCTCGGCCCGCAGGGCCTCCCCGTCGGGCACGACCCGGGCCCCGGGGAGGACCGCCCCCGGATCGTCCGGCAGGCAGGCGAAGGACTCGGCGCGGACGCTGATCCGCCCGAGGGGCCGGTGGACGGCCACGTCCGCCGGGGTCAGCCGGGGCACCCGGCGCTGGAGGAACCACGGGACGGTGGTCAGCAGGCAGGCGCGCCACGCGTACCGGTGCAGCCCGAACGTGGCGACCACGTCGGGGCGCGCCTCGCGCCCGTAGTCCTGCAGCACCTGGGCCTTGTCCCAGGCCAGGAAGGCGTCCAAGGCCGGTCCGCCGGCCGCGAGCTCGTCCGCGCCGACCCACCCCGCACCGCGAGGGGCGGGTTCGTGCGCGGCGCGCTCGACCACGTGCAGGCCTTCGTACACCGCTGTCAGCCGTGCGTACGCGTCCGCCAGCGGGGAGGCGGGGGGCGCGGGTACGGGATCGGGGGCCGGGGCGGCTGCGAGGACGGGCGCGGGCATGCGTCATCACCGATCAGAGGTCGTGATCGACATAGGTAAGGCTTACCTTACCCGATCTGGGGCCGTCTGTATCAACACTTCCCGGACGGATTCAACTATTCTCCCGACAGGCCGAGACCCACAGGAGGACCGAGTGCACAAAGCGGCCCGTGTCGGGGTGTCGGCCCTGATCCCGACCCAGAAGGTGCTGCGCCACTCCGTACGCGGACAGGTGCTGGAGGCGCTGCGCGCCGCGCTGGTCGACGGCGAACTCGTACCGGGGGAGATCTACTCCGGGCCCGCACTGGGGGAGCGCTTCGGCGTCTCCGCGACGCCGGTGCGCGAGGCGATGCAGCAGCTGGCCCTCGAAGGGGCCGTGGAATGCCTGCCGAACCGTGGTTTCCGGGTGCTGGAGCGGACCCCGCGGGCGCTGGCCGAGCTCGCCGAGGTACGGGCGCTGATCGAGGTCCCGGTGATGCTGCGGCTGGCCCGTACGGTACCGGCCGGGACCTGGTCGGCCCTGCGGCCGGCGGCCGCCGCCACGGCGGAGGCGGCCGCGGCCGGGGACCTGGCCGGGTACGCGGAGGCCGACCGGGCCTTCCACCGGGAGGTGCTGGCGCTGGACGGCAACGACCAGCTGGTCCAGGTGGCCGAGGAGCTGCACCGGCGCTCCCAGTGGCCCGTCCCCGGCGCCCCGCGGACGCGCCGCGCGGACCTGGTCGCGGACGCCGCGGAGCACTCGGCGCTGCTGGAGGCGCTGATCGCGGGCGACCTCCCGGTGATCGAGTCGCTGGTCCGCGAACACTTCGCCGGCTCCGCCGCCGCCTGACGCCTGCCGTCGGCCCGCCGCTCGGGCGGGGGCCGGTCCGGCGGGCGCCGGTCCGGTCGGCTCCGCGCCCGACCCCTGGTTCACCCGTTCGTGCGCAGGCGCGCCGCCGCTTCCGGGGGCCTGCCCCTGCACCCCCGCGCCTCAAATCGCCGGCGGGGCTGGAGGTCGGCCGGTCGCCGTCGCTGACATGGGCGGAGCCCGGGTCGGGAGGCGGGGCCGCTCAGGTGGCCGGGGTCGGTTGGAGCTGGTCCGCCAGCCAGGTGGGGACGCCGCCCAGCAGGCGGAACAGGCGGCGGGCCTCGGCGCGGAGCCGGCTGGCCTCCGGCTCCGGTTCGACCTCCGCCAGCGCCGCCAGGGCCGGAGCGGTTCCGACCAGGAAGCCGAGCTCTTCGCGGATGCGGAGCGACTCCGCGAAGCCCTTGCGGGCCTCCGCGACCTCGCCGTCCCGCAGCGCCAGCGCGGCCAGGTGGCGCCACGTGAACGACAGCAGCAGGGTGTCCCCGTGCGCCGACGCCCCCGCATGCGCGCGCCGGTACGCCGGCCGCGCCGACTGCGGGGCGTCCGCCAGGTGCTCCGCGACCAGCCCCCGCCGCAGGTCCAGCAGCGGGCGGGTGCGAGAGTCCGGCGACAGCAGGGCGGCCGCGCGGCCGAGCGCCGCGCGGGCCTCGTCCGCCCGGTCGCGGACCCCGAGCACGGTGGCCGCGTACGCCAGGTGACCCCGCTCGCAGGCCGCCGCGCCGCGCTCGTCGTCGTCCGCGGCCACCGCCTCGGCGACGCGCAGCGCGTCCTCGGCCTCGGCCCAGCCCTGCCCGGTGAACAGGCACCGCTCGATCAGCAGCGCGGTGCGCTGCACGGCGGCGCCGGCGTCGTCGTCGACATGCGGGGCCAGCAGGGCCGCCGCATCGGTCCAGCAGCCGCGCGAGCGCAGCCGCCATATCGCCCGCTGGAGGGGGTCGTCCCCCCCGGTGGTTCCGGCACCGGACATGGCGGTGTCCGCCACATTGCCCTCCCCAAAGCAACAAGCAGCAAGCACGTCTTCGAGCCCTGGGGCGAAATGAGAGCACGGATCGGCAGGTTCGGCCAAGGGGTCGGGTGAACTCTTTCACAAAGTCCGGACGCTGCGTCAGCGCTTTGTGAACACGCCCCTCCCGCCCGTGTGACGGAACCGCTCAGCTCATCCGCAGTGCCAGGAAGAAGTCGAGCTTGTCCTCCAGGCGCGACAGGTCACGCGCCGTCAACTGCTCGATTCGCCCGACCCGGTAGCGCAGCGTGTTGACGTGCAGGTGCAGCCGCGTCGCGCACCGCGTCCAGGACCCGTCGCAGTCCAAGAACGCCTCCAGCGTCGGGATGAGCTCGGCCCGGTGGCGGCGGTCGTAGTCCCGCAGCGGGTCCAGCAGCCGCGCGGTGAACGCGCGCCGCACGTCGTCCGGCACGAAGGGCAGCAGGAGGACGTGCGAGGCCAGCTCGTGGTGCCCGGCGGCGCACACCCGCCCGGGGCGTGCCGCGGCGACCCGGCGGGCGTGCCGCGCCTCCTCCAGCGCCCCGCGCAGCCCCTCGGCGGAGTGCACGGCCGCGCTGACGCCCAGGGTGAGCCGGCCGTCGCCGTCCAGCCCCGCCTGCAGCGGGTCGCGCACGGTGGCCAGCAGCTCGTCGGCGTGCAGGGCGGCGTCCGGGCCCTTGTCCTCGCCCGGCTCCCCGGGGCGCGAGGGCAGCGGCACCAGCGCGATCGCCTCGTCGCCGGTGTGCGCGACCGCGATCCGGTCCGAGGGCTCCGGACCCGAGGCGGACGGGTCGACGAGGATCTCCTCCAGCAGCGACTGGGCCACCGGCCCGCCCGGGATGTCCCCGCCCTCCCAGTCCACCCGGGCCACGACGACCTGCCAGTGCGGGGCGGCGCCCAGCCCCGGCAGCAGCACCGGGGCCGCCACCCGCAGGCGCGCCGCGATCTCGGCGGGTGCGGCACCCGTCTGGACCAGCTCCAGCACCTCCTGCGCCAGCCGGCGGCGCACCGTGCGGGCCGCGTCGCGCCGGTCCCGCTCGACGGCGATCAGCTGGGTCACGCCCTGCAGCAGGTCCAGCCGCTCGGCCGGCCAGTCGCCCGCGTCCGCCTCGACCGCCAGCAGCCAGTCCGACAGCACGCTCTCGCGCACGTCGCGTCCGCCGGGGCCGGCCGGGCCGCGCCCCGCACCCCTGATCGGGAACAACGAGTAGGTAATACCCTGGATGGAGATCCGGTGCGGGCCCCTGCGCCCGGTGCGGACCGCCGCGAGGTGCTCGCCGGCCAGAGCCGCACAGATGCCCGGTGCCAGGGGTTCTCCCGCTCCGGCGATCTGCCGGCCTGTGGGGGACAGCACCCAGGCGCGCAGATCGAGGTCGGTGGTGAGCAGATCGAGCACCACGTCCGGTCCGCCGCCCGCGGGACCCGAGGTCATCAGGCGGCGGTGGCGGTCGACGACGGCCGCGAGGTCGCCGGCGCGCTCCCCGGAGACCTGCCGTACGACGTACTCGGTGATCGTGGCGAATGCAACGTCCTCGTTCACGGCGAACAGCGGCAGGCGGTGGCGTTCGCAGGCCGATACGAGATCGTCCGGGATGTCGCCCAGCTCGGCCTCGCCGGCGGCGAGCCCGGCGACGCCCGCGCTCGCGAGGATTCGTACGAACGGCTCGGAGTCGGCCGAATTTCTTCGCCACGCCAGGCCGGTGAGGACGAGTTCGCCCCCGGTGAGGTATCGGCTGGGATCCCTCAGGTCGGTCGTCATGACGCCGCGGACCGTCCGGTCGAGTTCTTCCTCGCCGCCCAGCAGCCGCAGCCCCAGCGCCTCGGTTTCCAGCAGTGCGCGCAGCCGCATGGTGTCGCCGCCGATCTGTCTCGAATGTTGCCGTTGGAAATCGGGCAGGTCGTGCATCCTGCCTTTCATACGAATCTACAAGACGAGGGAGGGCGCCAGCCAACTCCTTCATGGTTTCGGTGACTGCACCCGGGGGACGCCCGGCTTGTGTACTGGCTCCACACCGCGTTAACACCACGTGAACGACCAGTCGAGGGCCCGTCCGCCTCCTGGCTTGAAGTGAACGACCCGATTACAAGAAGAGAGCCACATATGGACTTCCTTCGCCCCGCCAGCTGGGAGGAGGCGCTCGCCGCGAAGGCCGAGTACCCGACAGCTGTGCCGATTGCGGGTGGCACCGACATCATGGTCGAGATCAATTTCGACCACCGCCGTCCGGAGTACCTCCTCGACCTGAACCGCATCGACCTGCTGCGGGAGTGGGAGGTGGGCGAGGAGGTCACCAGGCTCGGCGCCTCCGTCCCGTACACCCAGATCATGGAGAACCTGCGGGAAACACTGCCGGGTCTCGCGCTCGCCTCGCACACGGTCGCGTCCCCGCAGATCCGCAACCGCGGCGGTGTCGGCGGCAACCTCGGTTGCGCCTCGCCCGCCGGTGACTCCCACCCCGCCCTGCTCGCCGCGGGCGCCGAGGTCGAGGTCGAGTCCGTACGCGGCACCCGCATGATCCCGATCGACGCGTTCTACACCGGCGTCAAGCGCAACGCGCTCGCTGCGGACGAGCTCATCAAGACGATCCACGTCAAGAACGCCACCGGTCCGCAGCAGTACTCCAAGGTGGGCACGCGCAACGCGATGGTCATCGCGGTGTGCGCGTTCGGCCTGGCCCTGCACCCGCAGACCCGTACGGTCCGCACCGGCATCGGCTCGGCCGCGCCGACCCCGATCCGGGCGAAGGCCGCCGAGGAGTTCCTCAACGCCGCGCTCGAAGAGGGCGGGTTCTGGGAGTCCGGCAAGGTCATCACCCCGTCGATCGCCAAGCAGTTCGGTGAGCTCGCCTCCGGCGCCTGCAACCCGATCGACGACGTTCGCGGCACGGCGAAGTACCGCCGTCACGCGGTCGGCATCATGGCTCGCCGTCAGCTGGTCTGGACGTGGGAGCAGTACCGCGGCAGCAACGGCCGCTCGCTTGAAGGGGCTGCGTAACCATGCGCGTCAATTTCACCGTCAACGGTCGTCCGCAGCAGGCTGACGACGTCTGGGAGGGCGAGTCCCTCCTCTACGTCCTGCGTGAGCGCCTGGGCCTGCCCGGCTCCAAGAACGCCTGCGAACAGGGCGAGTGCGGTTCCTGCACGGTACGCCTCGACGGCGTGCCGGTCTGTTCCTGCCTCGTGGCCGCCGGCCAGGTCGAGGGCCGCGACGTCGTGACCGTCGAGGGCCTCGCCGACTTCGCGAAGCAGCGCGAGGAGCACGGCCACTCCTGCGGCACCGGCGCGTGCGGCGGCGGCGCCCAGGGCGTCTCCACCGACGAGGCCAGGCAGTGGACCGCCAAGGGCACCGACTCGCAGACCGGTGAGGGCGTGGAGCTCTCCCCGATCCAGCAGGCGTTCATCGACGCCGGCGCCGTCCAGTGCGGTTTCTGCACCCCGGGCCTGCTGGTCCAGGCCGACGCGCTGCTGGAGAGCAACGCCGACCCGTCCGACCAGGACATCCGTGAGGCCCTGTCCGGCAACCTCTGCCGCTGCACGGGCTACGAGAAGATCCTCGACGCGGTCCGCCTGGCGGCCGCCCGCCAGGGAGAGGCGGTCTGACCATGGCCAACACCCGCACCGCCCCGTCCGGTACGCCGACCAACGTCTCCCAGAAGCACAACCAGGGCGGCATCGGCGAGTCCACGCTCCGCCCGGACGGCACCCTCAAGGTCACCGGCGAGTTCGCGTACTCCTCGGACATGTGGCACGAGGACATGCTGTGGGGCCAGACCCTGCGCAGCCCCGTCGCCCATGCCGAGATCGCGAGCATCGACATCTCCGAGGCGCTGGCCATGCCCGGCGTCTACTCGGTCCTCACCTACGCGGACCTGCCGGCCGCGATGAAGAACTACGGCCTGGAGATCCAGGACACCCCGGTCCTCGCCAACGGCCGCGTACGCCACCACGGCGAGCCGGTCGCCCTCGTGGCCGCCGACCACCCGGAGACCGCCCGCCGCGCCGCCGCCAAGATCAAGATCGACTACCGGGAGCTGCCGGTCGTCACGGACGAGGCCTCCGCCCTCGCCCCCGGCGCGCCGCTCATCCACGAGGGCCGCGACGACCACCACGCCGGCCACGTGCCGCACCCGAACATCGTGCACCGCCAGCCGATCGTCCGCGGCGACGTGGAGGAGGCCCGCAAGCGGGCCGACGTGATCGTCGAGGGGGAGTACACCTTCGGCATGCAGGACCAGGCCTTCCTCGGCCCGGAGTCCGGCCTCGCCGTGCCCGGCGAGGACGGCGGCGTCGACCTGTACGTCGCCACCCAGTGGCTGCACTCCGACCTCCGTCAGATCGCCCCGGTCCTCGGCCTGCCCGAGGAGAAGGTCCGCATGACGCTCTCCGGCGTCGGCGGCGCGTTCGGCGGCCGCGAGGACATCTCGATGCAGATCCACGCCTGCCTGCTGGCCCTCGCGACCAACAAGCCGGTCAAGATGGTCTACAACCGGTTCGAGTCCTTCTTCGGCCACGTGCACCGCCACCCGGCCAAGCTGTACTACGAGCACGGCGCCACCAAGGACGGCAAGCTCACGCACCTGAAGTGCCGGATCGTGCTGGACGGCGGCGCCTACGCCTCCGCCTCCCCGGCGGTCGTCGGCAACGCCTCCTCCCTCTCCGTCGGCCCGTACGTCGTCGACGACGTGGACATCGAGGCCATCGCCCTCTACACGAACAACCCGCCCTGCGGCGCCATGCGCGGCTTCGGCGCCGTCCAGGCCTGCTTCGCGTACGAGGCCCAGATGGACAAGCTCGCGGCCAAGCTGGGCATGGACCCGGTGGAGTTCCGCCAGCTCAACGCGATGGAGCAGGGCACGATCATGCCCACCGGCCAGGTCGTGGACTCGCCCGCCCCGGTCGCCGAGCTGCTGCGCCGGGTCAAGGCCCGCCCGCTGCCGCCGGAGCGCCAGTGGGAGTCGGCCGGTGAGAGCGCCGACGTCCGCGCGCTGCCCGGCGGCCTGTCGAACACCACCCACGGCGAGGGCGTCGTCCGCGGCGTCGGCTACGCGGTCGGCATCAAGAACGTCGGCTTCTCCGAGGGCTTCGACGACTACTCCACCGCCCGGGTGCGCCTGGAGGTCATCGGCGGCGAGGCCGTCGCCATGGTCCACACGGCCATGGCGGAGGTCGGCCAGGGCGGTGTCACCGTGCACGCCCAGATCGCCCGCACGGAGCTCGGCGTCACCCACGTGACCATCCACCCGGCCGACACCCAGGTCGGCTCCGCCGGTTCGACGTCCGCCTCCCGGCAGACGTACATGACCGGCGGCGCCGTGAAGAACACCTGTGAGGCCGTGCGCGAGAAGGTCCTGGAGATCGGCCGCCGGAAGAACGGCTCCTACCACCCGGCGTGGGCCACCGCCGAGCTCCTCCTGGAGGGCGGCAAGGTCGTCACCGACGGCGGCGAGGTCCTCGCGGACATCGCCGAGCTGCTCGAGGGCGAGGACGCCATCGACATCGAGCTGGAGTTCCGCCACCGGCCGACCGTCGCCTTCGACCTGGTCACCGGCCAGGGCGACGGCCACGTCCAGTACACCTTCGCCGCGCACCGCGCGGTCGTCGAGGTGGACACCGAGCTCGGCCTGGTCAAGGTCGTCGAGCTGGCCTGCGCCCAGGACGTCGGCAAGGCCCTCAACCCGCTCTCCGTCGTCGGCCAGATCCAGGGTGGCACCACCCAGGGCCTCGGTGTCGCGGTGATGGAGGAGATCATCGTGGACCCGAAGACCGCGAAGGTGCGCAACCCCTCCTTCACGGACTACCTGATCCCGACGATCCTCGACACCCCGAGCATCCCGGTCGACTACCTGGAGCTCGCCGACCCGAACGCGCCGTACGGCCTGCGCGGTCTCGGCGAGGCCCCGACCCTGTCGTCCACCCCGGCCGTCCTCGCGGCGATCCGGGCGGCGACCGGCCTGGAGCTCAACAAGACGCCGATCCGTCCGGAAGCCCTCACCGGCACCCTCTAGGACGGCGTTCTCCGGGGGGGCCGGCGCGCCCCCCCCCCCCCCCCCCCGGGCGGTGCGACAGCGGAACGTCACACCTTCGGCGAAGCACCGCCCGGAGCACGGAGTCCGGAACGGGGGACCGCACCGCTCGCGGTCCGCCCCACCGGCAGTACCCCCGATGAGAAGAAGGCGGCGCCAGTACCCCGGCACCGTCACCAGTACCGCAAAACCCCCGCAGTACCCGCAGTACACGCATCGTGCAATCGCGTCGCCTCGGGCCGTCACCCCGGGTCGTGCAGCCAACGGCATTTCCCAAATCCCGCGTCCGAAAGAAATTGTGCGGGTGCCCCTTTGAACCTTGGGAGTTAGGCACCATGACCCAGTCGTCTGTGAAGCCCAAGACCACCGCGGAGGAGGCCGGCGACGGCTCTCGCAATCCCGCCGGGCGTTCTTGGCTCGACCGGTATTTTCACATCACCCATAGAGGGTCGAACGTCGGCAATGAAGTGCGTGGCGGAGTCACGACCTTCATGGCCATGGCGTACATCCTCCTGCTCAACCCGCTGATCCTCTCCGGCAAGGACGTCGCCGGGGACACCCTGAGCCAGAAGGCCCTGATCACGGCCACGGCGTTCGCCGCGGCCCTGACCACGTTGCTGATGGGCTTCATCGGCAAGGTCCCGCTCGCGCTGGCCGCCGGTCTCTCCGTCTCCGGTGTGCTGGCCTCGCAGGTCGTCCCGCAGATGACCTGGCCGCAGGCCATGGGCATGTGCGTCATGTACGGCGTCGTGATCTGTCTCCTGGTCGTCACCGGCCTCCGGGAGATGATCATGAACGCGATCCCGCTCGCGCTCAAGCACGCGATCACCATGGGCATCGGCCTGTTCGTCGCCCTCATCGGCCTGGTGAAGGCCGGCTTCGTGCACGAGAACCCCGCCCCGGGCGGCGGCCCGGTGGTCCTCGGACCGACCGGCGAGCTCGCCGGCTGGCCCGTGCTCCTGTTCTCCGTCACCCTGCTGCTGATCTTCATGCTCCAGGCCCGCAAGATCCCCGGTGCCATCCTGATCGGCATCATCACCGGCACCGTGCTCGCCGTCGTCCTCAACCTCATCGCCGACATCGACGACAAGGTCTGGGCCAGCGGTCCGCCGGTCCTGGAGGGCTCGGCCGTCTCGATGCCCGACTTCTCGCTCTTCGGCCAGGTCGAGTTCGGCGGCTGGGGCGAGGTCGGCGCGATGACCGTCGGCATGATCGTCTTCACGCTGGTGCTGGCGGGCTTCTTCGACGCGATGGCCACCATCATCGGTGTCGGCACCGAGGCCAAGCTGGCCGACGACAAGGGCCGCATGCCCGGCCTGTCCAAGGCCCTGTTCATCGACGGCGCCGGCGGTGCCATCGGCGGCTACACCGGCGGCTCCGGCCAGACCGTGTTCGTCGAGTCCGCGACCGGCGTCGGCGAGGGTGCCCGAACGGGCCTCGCCTCCGTGGTCACCGGCCTCTTCTTCGCGGCCTGCATCTTCTTCACCCCGATCACGCAGATCGTTCCCGGTGAGGTCGCCGCCGCCGCCCTGGTGGTCATCGGCGCGATGATGATGCAGAACGCCCGCCACGTGGACTGGGCCGACACCGCGACCTCGATCCCGGTCTTCCTGACCGTCGTGCTGATGCCCTTCACGTACTCGATCACGGCCGGTGTCGCCGCCGGTGTGATCTCGCACGTCGCGATCAAGATCGCGCAGGGCAAGGCCCGCGAGATCGGCGGATTCATGTGGGGACTGACGGCTGTGTTCATCGTCTTCTACGCACTGAACCCCATCGAGGGCTGGCTCGGGGTCCACTGACCCTGACCGAAGAGCACCGACCCTCCACGCACCCGATACTGGAACCCGAACCTCCGAGGAGGCCGCAATGCTGGACATCGCCGAAGAACTGAACCGGTGGGTCGAGCAGGGACGTGACTTCGCCGTCGCCACCGTCGTGGCGGTCGGAGGCAGTGCACCCCGGCAGCCCGGAGCGGCCCTCGCCGTCGACAGCGAGGGCACGGCCATCGGCTCGGTTTCCGGCGGATGCGTGGAGGGCGCGGTGTACGAGCTGTGCCGCCAGGCGCTGGAGGACGGCGAGACCGTCCAGGAGCGCTTCGGCTACAGCGACGACGACGCCTTCGCGGTCGGCCTGACCTGCGGCGGCATCATCGACATCCTCGTCACCCCGGTCCCCGTCGGCTCGCCGGGCCGCGAGGTGTTCGCCGCCGCCCTCGCCGCGGCCTCCCGCGGCGAGGCGGCGGCCGTCGCCCGGATCGCCGAGGGCCCGGACGAGCTCAAGGGGCGCGCCGTACTGGTCCGCGGCGACGGCGGCTTCGAGGGCGGCCTCGGCGGCCACCCCGAGCTGGACCGCACCGTCGCGGAGGAGGCGCGCGCCATGCTCGACGCCGGCCGGACCGGTGTGCTGGAGATCGGCGCCGACGGCCGGCTCTGCGGGGAGCCGCTGAAGGTCCTGGTCGAGTCGAGCGTGCCGCCGCCGCGGATGATCGTCTTCGGTGCCATCGACTTCGCCTCCGCCCTGGTGCGGATCGGCAAGTTCCTCGGCTACCACGTGACGCTGTGCGACGCGCGGCCCGTGTTCGCGACGAAGCAGCGTTTCCCCGAGGCGGACGAGATCGTCGTGGACTGGCCGCACCGCTACCTGGAGAGCACCGAGGTCGACGGCCGGACCGTGCTGTGCGTGCTCACGCACGACGCCAAGTTCGACGTCCCGCTGCTGCAGCTGGCCCTGCGGCTGCCCGTCGCGTACGTCGGCGCCATGGGCTCGCGCCGCACCCACGAGGACCGCAACCGGCGCCTGCGCGAGGTCGGCGTGACCGAGCTCGAACTCGCCCGCCTGCGCTCCCCGATCGGCCTGGACCTCGGCGCCCGCTCCCCGGAGGAGACCGCGCTGTCCATCGCCGCCGAGATCGTCGCCAACCGGCGCGGCGGCACCGGGGCGGCGCTGACCGGCGGGCACATCCCGATCCACCCCGACACCTCGAACACGGTGGTCGGCAGGATCGGCTCGGTGGCTTGAAGGGGCGGCCACCGGATCCCGAGCGACCGCCACCGGGTCGGCGTCCCGCAGGCGTGAGGTAACGGGCGCAGCCACAGGGGTTGCGTCCGTTCGCTGTACCCCCTATTTTACCCGCCGGTAACAGCGCCTGCCTGCAACGGAGTTGAGCGTATGTCCCGGACGAACCGCCCCGCCCGCACGCCCGTGCGCCGTACGCCCGTGCGCCGTATGCCGGTGCGCCGCACGCTCCTCGCCGGGTGCGCGCTGGCCGCGGCCGCCCTCGCGGCCGGCACCGCGACTCCGGCGGCCTCGGCGTCCGCGACCGCCGGCGCGGCCCCGGCCTCCGCCACCGCACCGGCGGAGCTGCGCGAGGTGCTGTTCGTGGGCAACAACTGGGAGGGCACCGCCGATGTCCTCGCCTCCACCGGCAACCTGGACCGCATCGGCCGGATCAACGTGATCCCCGACAAGGAGGAGCGCCTGCGGGAGATCTACCTGAACCCGATCAAGCTGGCCTTCTTCCTCGGGGTCCGGCACTCCGCCGGCGAGGGCCACGACCAGTTCGTCGACGACATGTACACCACTCCGGACGGCACCGCCGTGGTCGTCTCCCGCCCCAGCTTCGCCGACGTCGTCTCCCTCGACCTGCGCACCGGCCGGATCAACTGGCGCTTCCCGGTCTCCGGGTACCGCTCCGACCACATGGCGGTCTCGCCCGACGGCACCCGGGTCGCGGTCTCCGCGTCCACGTCGAACACCGTGCACGTCCTCGACATCGCGACCGGCCGCCAGGTCGGCTCCTTCGCCACCGGCGACAAACCGCACGAGAACACCTTCAGCCGCGACGGCCGGCTGATCTGGAACGCCTCCATCGGGGAGGTCAACACCGCCCTGGACGCGCCCTGGCTGGACTGGACGAAGGGCGACCGGAAGTTCACCGTGGTGGACGCGCAGACCTTCCGCACCCTGCGGGTCATCGACATGCGCGAGCGCCTCGACGCCGCCGGCCGCTCGGACCTGTCCGACTCGATCCGGCCGAACGCCTTCACCCCGGACGAGTCGAAGCTGTACTTCCAGGTCTCCTTCTTCAACGGCTTCGTCGAGTACGACGTCGCCGCCGACCGGATCACCCGGGTCAAGACCCTCCCGCAGAACCCCGCCACCAGCAGCGACCGCACCACCTGGGTCAACGACTCCCGCCACCACGGCATGTCCATGAGCCCCGACGGCAGCAAGCTGTGCATCGCGGGCACCATGGACGACTACGCCACCGTCGTGGACCGGGCCACCCTCGCCGAAGGCCCGCTGGTCCCCGCCGACAAGCCGTACTGGGCCACCGTCGACGGAGACGGCACCGGCTGCGTGATCTCCGAGAGCGGCTCCGACCGGGTCACCGCCATCGACTTCGCCACCGGCGCCAAGCGGGTGTCCGTCCCCGTCGGCGACCACCCGCAGCGGGTCCGGATCGGCCACGTCCCGGCCGGCTGGACGGGCCCTGCCAGGTGACCCCGGAGACCCCGGACGGCTCCGCAGGCCCCGGACGCCACTGACGCCGGTCCGGGGCCGTCCGCCCCCACCGCGGCGCGGCCAGGCCGGCCGCGGCGGGGTCAGGCCGGCCGCGGCGGGGTCAGGCCGGCCGCCCGACGGCGGCCGCCGACGCCCCGAACGCCGGCAACCCGAACGAGGGGCGACCCGGACCGGCCGGCACCCCGGCCAGGGCGGCGGCGCGGCGCAGGTCCTCCTCCCCGTAACGGCGCACGCTGCGGTGCCAGTGGAGGACGGCCGCCATCCAGTCCTGCAACTCCCGTACGTACGCGTCGAGCGAGGCCCGCGCCGTCCGGTCGAGGCCGTGGTCCTCGCACAGCACCGGGAGCTGGTGGTCGCGGATGTGCTCGAACTCCCGGATGCGCTGGTCGAGCAGGTCGGAGACGATCCGGAACGCCTGCGGGTAGTCGATGTCGAAGAAGTTCTGCGTGACGAGGACGTGGTTGTGCAGCTCGCCCTCGAACTCGATCTCCTTCTGGTACGAGAAGAGGTCGTTGACGAGGCACCCGACATCGACGGCGGCGCTCTCCAGCGAGCGCATCGCCCCGTTCCGCCAGAGCTCCGGCGGGACGCCCCCGTCGTCCTCGCGGCCGGCCCTGGCCAGGAACATCGTCAGATGGCTGCCGAAGGTGAAGCGGCGCATCTCCGCGTAGTCGACCGGGTCGGGGATCCGGTTCACGGCGGTGTTGCCGATCTCCCAGACCCAGCTGTCCAGCATCCCGGCGAGGTGGCGGCGGAACTCCTCCCGGGCCGCCCCGCCCAGCCCGGCCGCCGTCCGGGCCCACAGGTCCCTCAGGCTCCGCTCCATCACGGTGACCGGTTCCGGCGCGGCCTCCTCCGGGCGGAGCGGAACCATGGCGAGCAGCCGGTCCGTCGCCGCCCTGGCCGCGCCGGGCGACTTCGCCCGGCCGAAGGCCCTGGGGTAGTAGTCGTCCGCGTACGTGCCCCAGGCCAGCCACTGCGCGCTCAGGCACAGCGCCTCGGCCGTGGCATCGGGGTCGATGCCGGCCGAGCACAGGGCGAAGTCCGCGCCCTCCAGCACGTCCTGCGTCCAGACGGCCGAGCCCGGGTCGCCGGGCTGCGGCTGCAGCAGGCCCATGTCCCGGCACCAGCGGACCAGTTCGCGGCGGGCCGTGTCGAGGTGCGGGCTCAGGGTCAGCGGGAACGGCAGGGCGAGGTCGGGCAGCAGCGACGGGCCCACCTTCCGGTACGGCACGTGCGTGAAGCTGCGCCACCGCAGGCCCTCCGAGCGGGGTGTGAGGACGGAGCGCCGGTCGAGGGCGGCCGTACCCGGACCGCCGGGCAGGAACGGCAGGGCGAGCGGCCCGGCGCCCCGCGCCCCCTCGTTCATGTACCGGCTGGAGACCGTGTGCCACGCGTGGCCGCCGGACTGCCAGTCCTGTAGGCCCTTCGCGTACGCCAGGACCGCGGCCGCCTCGTCCGGGCCGAGTCCGTGCTGCACGGCGAGGGCGGGCACCTCGGCGAGTGCCGTGTACTCGAACTGCTGGAGCCGGGACGTCAGCAGGTCGTTCGACAGGTCGGCGGCCTCCTGGGTGGAGCAGCCGAGGAAGGTCTCCAGCACCAGCACGGCATTGGAGAGTTCGCCCTCCTGCTCCACCTCGCGCTGGTAGGAGAAGAGGTCGTTGCGGATGTGCACCGCGTCGGCGAACGCATCGCGCAGCACCTGGAGCGGGCGGGCGTGCGCGACCCGGGCCGGCACCTCGGCGGTCGCGTACTCGACCAGACCGGCGGACCAGGGCGCGCCGCCGACCTTGCGGCGCATCTCGATGTACTCCAGGGGGTTGGCCACCCGGCCCATGTTGATGTTGTGGAGCTCCCACATGGACTCGTCGAGGAGGTTCCGCGTGGACTCGGAGAACCGTTCCCTCCAGTCCAGCGACATGGTGGGCACGGTCCGCGTCCACAGGTCCTTCAGGCCCGCCTCGACCGGGTTGGACGGCTCGGGGAACCCGTCCGCGAGGTCCATCGGCATGAACGCGGCCAGCCCGTCGAGGTACTTCCGGGCGCCCTCGCGGTCCTGGGTGCGCTTGTAGACCTCCAGGAAGTGGTCGTCGAAGAAGAACACCCACACGTACCAGTCGGTGACCAGGTCCAGCACGTCACTGCCGCAGTCGGGGTGGGTGTGGGAGCACAGCAGCGCGTAGTCGTGCGCGGCGAGGTCCTCCTGCGTCCAGACCCCCGAGCCCTCCAGCATGCCGAAGTCGCGGGCCCACCGCGTGCTGTGGGCCCGCGCGACCTCCAGGTGCGGGTTCAGTCGGGCCGGATGGGGCACGTAGAAATCCGGCAGTCGGAACGGCTGCGTCACGGCGGGTCAGGCCTTTCGGTCCGAGGGCGCGGGAGGCCCGGACAGCGGCCCCCGCACGAGATCAGCACGGGCCTACCCGCGTTCTCCCCGGGACAAGGGCGAGTTCACCGCTTCAGGTGACGCGCCCGCCGATGCCGTGGCACGCCCCACCCGCGGAGGGTAGGCGACCGCCACCCGCAGGGCCGCGCATCCTCCGCGCGTCCGTGCGTCCGTGCGTCCGTGCGTCCGCGCGTCCGTGCGGCCTCCGCGGCGCGTACGCGGCACACCCGGGCGGAAGCTCCGGCGGAGTCGTCGCCCGACCGGGGACACGCCGCAAGCGCACGGCGCCCGGCCCACCGCGGGGTGGGCCGGGCGCAGGGTCGTCGGGCGGAGGGCGCGGGGCGGGTTACTCCGCCTCGGACTCCAGGTTGCCCTCCGTGTCCAGGTAGACCTGGCGCAGGGCCTCCAGGACCTGCGGGTCCGGCTTCTCCCACATGCCGCGGGACTCCGCCTCCAGCAGCCGCTCCGCGATCCCGTGCAGGGCCCAGGGGTTGGCGTCCTCCAGGAAGGCGCGGTTCTCCGGGTCCAGGACGTAGGTTTCCGTCAGCTTGTCGTACATCCAGTCCGCGACCACGCCCGTCGTGGCGTCGTAGCCGAACAGGTAGTCGACCGTCGCCGCCAGCTCGAAGGCGCCCTTGTAGCCGTGGCGGCGCATCGCCTCGATCCACTTCGGGTTGACCACGCGGGCCCGGAAGACGCGGGACGTCTCCTCCACCAGGGTGCGGGTCTTGACCGTCTCCGGGCGGGTCGAGTCGCCGATGTACGCCTCCGGCGCCGTGCCGCGCAGTGCGCGGACCGTGGCCACCATGCCGCCGTGGTACTGGAAGTAGTCGTCCGAGTCGGCGATGTCGTGCTCGCGGGTGTCCGTGTTCTTCGCGGCGACCGTGATGCGCTTGTACGCCGACTCCATCTCGGCCCGGGCCGGGCGGCCCTCCAAGCCGCGCCCGTACGCGTAGCCGCCCCACACCGTGTAGACCTCCGCGAGGTCGGCGTCCGTACGCCAGTCGCGGGAGTCGATCAGCTGCAGGATGCCCGCCCCGTACGTGCCCGGCCGCGAACCGAAGATACGGGTCGTCGCGCGCCGCTCGTCGCCGTGCTCGGCCAGGTCCGCCTGCGCATGGGCCCGGACGAAGTTCTGCTCCGCCGGCTCGTCCAGGGACGCCACCAGCCGCACCGCGTCGTCCAGCAGGCCGATCACGTGCGGGAAGGCGTCCCGGAAGAAGCCCGAGATGCGCAGCGTGACGTCGATGCGGGGGCGGCCCAGCTCGTCGAGCGGGATCGGCTCCAGGCCGGTCACGCGCCGCGAGGCCTCGTCCCAGACCGGGCGGACGCCCAGCAGGGCCAGGGCTTCCGCGACGTCGTCGCCCGCCGTGCGCATCGCGCTCGTACCCCACAGGGAGAGGCCGACGGAGGCCGGCCACTCGCCGTTGTCCGTGCGGTAGCGGGTCAGGAGGGAGTCGGCCAGCGCCTGCCCGGTCTCCCACGCGAGGCGGGACGGGACGGCCTTCGGGTCCACCGAGTAGAAGTTCCGACCGGTCGGCAGCACGTTCACCAGGCCGCGCAGCGGCGAGCCGGACGGGCCCGCCGGGACGAACCGGCCGTCGAGGGCCGCCACCACGTGCGCGATCTCGTCGGTCGTGCCCGCCAGCCGCGGCACCACCTCGCGGGCCGCGAAGTCCAGGACCGCCGCCACGTCCGCCGAGCGGCCTGCGGCGACGGTGGCCACCGCGGCCGGGTCCCAGCCGGCGTCCTCCATCGCCTGCACCAGTGCCCGGGCCGTTTCCTCCGCCTCGTCGGCGGACGTACGGGTGGCCGCGGACTCGTCCAGGCCGAGCGCTTCGCGCAGGCCGGGCAGGGCCGTCGTACCGCCCCAGATCTGGCGGGCGCGCAGGATCGCCAGGACCAGGTTGACGCGGGACTCGCCGGCCGGGGCGCCGCCCAGCACGTGCAGGCCGTCGCGGATCTGGGCGTCCTTCACCTCGCACAGCCAGCCGTCGACGTGCAGCAGGAAGTCGTCGAAGCCGTCGTCGTCCGGGCGCTCCTCCAGGCCCAGGTCGTGGTCCAGCTTCGCGGCCTGGATCAGCGTCCAGATCTGCGCGCGGATCGCGGGCAGCTTCGCCGGGTCCATGGAGCTGATCTGGGCGTACTCGTCCAGGTGCTGTTCGAGGCGGGCGATGTCCCCGTACGACTCCGCGCGAGCCATCGGCGGCACCAGGTGGTCGACCAGGGTGGCGTGCACGCGGCGCTTGGCCTGGGTGCCCTCGCCCGGGTCGTTGACCAGGAACGGGTAGACGAGCGGCAGGTCGCCGAGCGCGGCGTCGGGCGCACACGCCGCCGACAGGCCGGCGTTCTTGCCCGGCAGCCACTCCAGGTTGCCGTGCTTGCCCAGGTGGATCATCGCGTCGGCGCCGAAACCGCCGTCCTCGGCGCGGGCCTGGATCCACCGGTACGCGGCCAGGTAGTGGTGCGACGGCGGCAGGTCCGGGTCGTGGTAGATCGCGATCGGGTTCTCGCCGAACCCGCGCGGAGGCTGGATCAGGATCAGCAGGTTCCCGCGGCGCAGCGCCGCGAGGACGATGTCGCCCTCCGGGTTCTGCGAGCGGTCCACGAACATTTCGCCGGGCGCCGGACCCCAGTGCTCCTCGACCTGCTCGCGCAGCTCGGCCGGCAGCTCGGCGAACCAGCGCCGGTAGTCGGCGGCCGGGATGCGGACCGGATTGCGGGCGAGCTGCTCCTCGGTCAGCCAGTCCTGGTCGTGGCCGCCGGCCTCGATCAGGGCGCGGATCAGCTCGTCGCCGTCACCGGAGACCAGGCCCGGGATCTCCTCGGCGGGGCCGAAGTCGTAGCCGGCGTCGAGGAGGGCGCGCAGCAGCACCATCGCGCTGGCCGGGGTGTCCAGGCCGACCGCGTTGCCGATCCGCGAGTGCTTCGTCGGGTAGGCGGAGAGGACCAGCGCGATCTTCTTGTCGGTGCGGGCGATGTGCCGCAGCCGGGCGTGGCGCACGGCGATCCCCGCGACCCGGGCGGCCCGCTCGGCGTCCGCGACGTACGCGGGCAGGCCGTCCTCGTCGAATTCCTTGAAGGAGAACGGGACGGTGATCAGACGGCCGTCGAACTCGGGGACGGCGACCTGCGTCGCGGCGTCGAGCGGCGACAGGCCCTCGTCGTTCTCCTCCCAGGCGCTGCGCGAACCGGTCAGGCACAGGGCCTGCAGGACCGGCACGCCCAGGCGGGCGAGCGCGCCCGCGTCCCAGGACTCGTCGTCGCCGCCGGCGGAGGCGGTCGCGGGGCGGGTGCCGCCGGCCGCGAGCACGGTGGTGATGACCGCGTCGGCCGCCTCCAGGGTGGCCAGCAGCTCCGGCTCCGGGGTGCGCAGGGAGGACACGTACAGCGGCATCGGAGAACCGCCCGCCGCCTCGATCGCGTCGCACAGGGCGTGCACGAAGGCCGTGTTGCCGCTCATCTGGTGGGCGCGGTAGTAGAGCACCGCGATCCGCGGGCCGGCTGCCACCTCGCCCGACGGTTCCGGGCGCTCCAGGGCACCCCAGGTGGGGGCGGCGGCGGGCGGCTCGAAGCCGTGCCCGGTGAGCAGGACGGTGTCGGAGAGGAAGCGGGCCAGCTGCTCCAGGTTGGCGGGGCCGCCGTGCGCGAGGTACGCGTGCGCCTCGGCCGCGATGCCGATCGGCACCGTGGACGCCTCCATCAGCTGTGCGTCCGGGGCCTGTTCGCCGGTCAGGACGACGACGGGGCGGGTCTGCTCCGGGGCCAGCAGCAGGTCCAGGCCGTCCTGCCAGGCGCGCAGCCCGCCGAGGAGGCGTACGACGACCAGGTCGACGCCGTCGAGGAGGCCGGAGAGGTCGTCGAGGGGAAGGCGGGAGGGGTTCGCGAAGCGGTACGGCACCGGGCCGTCCGCGGCCGCTCGGGCGCTGAGCAGATCGGTGTCGGACGTCGACAGCAGCAGGATCATGCGGCGGCAGGCCTTCCTCGGGGTTTCCGCGCCCCGGGCAGTGAGGACGGCGGGAGTTCCTGGCTCACCCGGGTCGGCGGCTGCTCTGCCGGGTTCACAGTGGCGGGACCGCGCCGGAATCGCACCGGGCTTCCTCCCCTGTCGCCGTCCTCGGCGATGAGCGGGCCGAATGGCACGCCGAAGGTCATCTTAGGTGCCGCCGCCCCCGGCCGGGAGTGGGGGTCGCAGCGCGGGCTGCGGCCGGGCCGGGGAACCCCGCGAGGCCTGACGTCCCTGGTGACCGGGGGTACGGGCGGCCCCTGACGGAGCGCGCGGCGGCGGATCCGGCGGGCGTACGCCGGGGGTGCGGCGGGAGCGGAACGGGGCGCGAGCCGGCCGGGGCGGGGGCGGGGGCGGGGCGGTGGTTGCGGGGGCGGGGTGGGGGCGGGCGGACATCCGGGGGAGCAGCGGCCGGGCGTACGGCGGGGGGCGCGGGGGCGCGGGGGCGTGGGGGCGTGTGGCGGTCCTGGCGGGGGAGTAGGGACGTGCGCGGGGCGGCGGCGCGGCGGGCATGTCGTGGGGCAGCGGCCGGAGATGGGCCCGAGGCCGGGCGGGGGAGCCGGGTGGGGGTGCCGGGCGGGGGTGCCGGGCCGGGTCGGTGACAGCCGCAGGTCGGGGGTGGTGACGGCCACAGGTCGGGGGTGGTGACGGCCACAGGTCGGGAGCCCGGATTCGTGGGTATGCTCGCCGCCATGCCCACACCCCCCTCCGCCCCCGCAGCACGGGACGAACCCGTCATACGGGAGCGCGGTGACGCCTGCCCCGGCGCACTGCGCCTCCACGCGGCCGACGACGGGTACCTGGCCCGGGTGCGGATCCCCGGTGGCATGCTCGGCGAGGACGCGGCCCTGCTGCTCGCCGACGCCGCCGACCGGCTCGGTGACGGACACATCGACCTCACCTCGCGCGGCAACGCCCAGCTCCGCGGGCTCGGGGCGAGCTGCGGCGGCGAACTGGCCGGGGTGCTGGACCGCGCCGGGCTGCTGCCCGCGCCCACCCACGAGCGGGTCCGCAACATCGTTGCCTCGCCGCTGACCGGCCTGGACCTGCCGGCGTTGCCGGACGTGGCCCCGTGGGTGGCCGAGCTGGACCGGCTGCTGTGCGCCGACCCCGACGCGGCCGCCCTGTCCGGCCGCTTCCTGTTCGCCCTCGACGACGGCCGCGGCGACGTGGCCTCACTGGACGCGGACGTCACCGTCATCGCCCGCGATGCCGAACGTGCCCTCCTGTACGTCGCGACCCCGCCGGCTGCGCCGACCGTGCCGACCGTGCCGACCGCCCCGGTCGCGCAGACCACCGACCGAGCCGCTGCCGACCGTGCCGGTGCCGGCGGTGCGGTGTCCGGCGGTTCGGCTGTCGACCGTGCGGGTCGTCCCGTCGGCGAGTCCGGAGAATACGGAACGGCCGGCGGTCCTGCGGGCGTTGCCGGGTCGGCGGTGGTCGAGGCCGACAGCGGTCCGGGGTCCGGCGTCGGGGGGCAGAACGGTCCGCTCGTCGGCTCCGCGGTCGGGGACGGGTCCGGAACGGCCCACAGGTCCGCGGGCAGTGCGGCGCAGGCGGTGCTCGTGGCCGCGGCCGATGCGCCGCGTGCCGCAGTGGCCGCTGCCCGGTACTTCCTCGACGCGGCCCGCGCGGCCGGTACACGGGCCTGGCGGGCCGTGGAACTGCCGGCCGAACACGCCTTGAACGCTGCCGACCTGGCGGCCCGTCTGGAGGAAGCCGGGATCCCGGCCACCATCGTGCCCGTACCGGCCGCCGCCCCGGACCAGGCCCCGGCCCCGGACCAGGCCCCGGACCAGGCCCCGGCCCGGGACCAGGCCGCGGCCCGGCCGGACGGGCCGGGGCCCGAGCCCGGGATCGTAGGGGGTCCCGGCGGGGCCGCCGCGCTCAGCGTCCTCGCGCCCCTCGGGCGGCTGACCACCGCTCAGTGGCGGCTCCTGGCCGGGCTGACCGGCCGGATGCGGCTCACGCCCTGGCGCGGGGTCGTCGTTCCCGGGCTGCCTGCCGACCGGGCCCCGCAGGCCTTGGCCGGGCTCGCCGACGCCGGGCTCGTCACCGCCTCCGACGACCCCTGGCGCTCCGTCACCGCCTGTACCGGACGCCCCGGTTGCGCCAAGTCCCTGGCCGACGTCCGCGCCGACGCCCGGGCCGTCGCCGCCCGCGCGACCGGACCCCTGCCCGTGCACTGGTCGGGCTGCGACCGCCGCTGCGGCCACCCCCGCGGCGCCGCGTGGGTCGACCTCGTCGCCACCCCCGCCGGCTACGACCTCTCCGCCCCCGGCTCCCCACCGCAGCGCGGCATCGAGACTTCCGACCACCTGGCCGCGGCCCTCGCGTCCGCACGCCGCACCACCTCCCACGACGACGCAGCGAAGAAATGAGCGAGTACACGGTGTTTGAGTACGAGAAGGACGGCGCGGAGATCTACCGCCAGTCCTTTGCCACGATCCGAGCCGAGGCGGACCTCTCCGGGCTGCCCGCTTCCGTCGCGCAGGTCGCGGTACGCATGATTCACGCCTGCGGAATGACCGACCTGACCCGGGACCTCGGCTACACGCCGGACGTCGTCCTGCGCGCTCGCGCCGCCCTGCGCGCCGGGGCACCCATCCTCTGTGACGTGCAGATGGTCGCCAGCGGCGTCACCCGCAAGCGGCTGCCCGCCGACAACGAGGTGGTCTGCACCCTCTCCGACCCGGCCGTCCCCGCCCTCGCGCAGCGCATGGGCACCACCCGCAGCGCCGCCGCCCTCGAAGTGTGGCGCGACCGCGGCCTGCTGGAGGGCTCCGTGATCGCCGTCGGCAACGCGCCGACCGCCCTGTTCCGGCTGCTGGAGATGATCGAGGAGGGCGCCCCGCGCCCCGCCGCCGTCATCGGTGTGCCCGTCGGCTTCATCGGCGCCGCCGAGTCCAAGGAGGCCCTGGCCGTCCACCCCTCCGGCCTCGACCACCTCATCGTCCGCGGCCGGCGCGGCGGCAGCGCCATCGCGGCCGCCGCCCTCAACGCGATCGCGAGCGAGGAAGAATGAGCACCACCGGCACCACCGGCACCAGCAGCGCCAACGGCCGCCTGTACGGGGTGGGGCTCGGTCCCGGCGACCCGTCGCTGATGACCCTGCGGGCCGTCGAGGTGATCGGCGCGGCCGACGTCGTCGCCTACCACAGCGCCCGCCACGGCCGTTCCATCGCCCGGTCCATTGCCGCCCGCCACCTGCGCGCGGACCACATCGAGGAGCCGCTGGTCTACCCGGTCACCACCGAGACCACCGACCACCCCGGCGGCTACCAGGGCGCGATGGAGGAGTTCTACGAGGCCTCCGCCGCCCGCCTGGCCGCCCACCTGGACGCCGGCCGGACCGTCGCGGTCCTCGCCGAGGGCGACCCGCTCTTCTACGGCTCGTACATGCACATGCACAAGCGGCTCGCCGACCGTTACGAGGCCGAGGTCATCCCCGGCGTGACCTCGGTCAGTGCCGCCGCCGCCCGCCTGGGCACCCCGCTCGTGGAGGGCGAGGAGGTGCTCACCATCCTGCCCGGCACCCTGCCCGAGGAGGAGCTCACCGCGCGCCTGGCCGCCACCGACTCCGCGGTCGTCATGAAGCTCGGCCGGACCTTCCCGGCCGTGCGCCGCGCCATGGAGGGCAGCGGCCGCCTCGGCGAGGCCCGCTACGTCGAGCGCGCCACGATGGAGGGGGAGCGGACCGGCGTCCTCGCCGACACCGACCCGGACACCGTCCCGTACTTCGCCGTCGCCGTAGTGCCCAGCCGGGTCGGCAATCCGGGCAGCGTGCCGTCCGGGCCCGGTGAGGTCGCCGTCGTCGGTACCGGGCCGGCCGGGCCGCTGTGGCTCACCCCCGAGACGCGCCGGGCGCTGTCCGACGCCGAGGTCCTGATCGGCTACACCACGTACCTGGACCGCGTCCCCGCCCGGCCGGGGCAGATCCGGCACGGCTCCGACAACAAGGTCGAGTCGGAGCGCGCCGAGTTCGCGCTCGACCTGGCCCGGCGCGGCAAGCGGGTCGCCGTGGTCTCCGGCGGCGACCCGGGGGTCTTTGCCATGGCCACTGCTGTTTTGGAAGTCGCCGCGCAGCCCGAGTACGAGGACGTCCCCGTACGGGTCCTGCCGGGCGTGACCGCGGCCAACGCCGCCGCCGCCGCAGCCGGGGCCCCGCTCGGCCACGACTACGCCACCGTCTCCCTGTCCGACCGGCTCAAGCCGTGGGAGGTCATCGCGGAGCGGCTGCGCGCGGCCGCCGCGGCCGACCTGGTGCTCGCCCTGTACAACCCGGGCTCGCGCAGCCGGACCTGGCAGGTCGCCAAGGCGCGCGAGCTGCTGCTGGAGCTGCGCTCGCCGCAGACCCCCGTGGTCGTCGCCCGCGACGTGGGCGGGCCGGAGCAGTCCGTCCGCATCGTCACGCTGGGCACGCTGGAGCCCTCCGAGGTCGACATGCGCACGATCCTCCTCATCGGCTCCTCGCAGACGCAGGTCACGGAGCGCCCGGACGGCTCGTCCGTCACCTGGACCCCGCGCCGCTATTCCTGAGCGGGCACGACCGAAGGGCCTGGGGCGCCGCCGTGCTCCCCAGGGCCCTTCGGCTTCGCCGGTGGCTCTGCAGCTGTAGGGCGGCGGGTGAGGGCCGTGTCTCGGCGGGGCGGGGTCGGTGGGGTGTCCGGGGGTTTCCCGGTAGCCCATGGTCCTTCCGGTTCGGGCCCGTCAAGGGCGCTCCTTCGTCGCGTCGCTGCGCGATGGCCTTCGGCCACCCCTGACCGACCGGCCCGCCCCGAAACGCCCAAGAGCCACCGGGACGCCCCCGAGGGAACGGCCGGGAGGTTTTCGTTTCAGGAGCGGCCGTGGTCGCAGAGGGGCGGGCATCGTTCCCGTCGCTGTTCTGGATCCGGCTGGGTGAGCGGGAGGTGGGCCGCGGCCCGCCCAACCTGCATGCGGCAGTGATCGGATGACCGCCCGGTGTCCCCGAGCGGCGGTCGGACGCCTCAGATCGCTACGTGCTCCTCCGTCGTTCGGCGGCTGGCGGCGGCTGGTGGGTGACGGATCCGGTCGTGCGGCGCAGCCTTCAGGAACGGGCTGCGTGCTCGTACAGCCAGGCGGCCGCGGCCGCCGCGGTGCCCGCCTCCGGGACGCCCTCGGGGACCGGGGGGCGGCGGACGACGAGGACGGGGATGCCGGCTTCGCGCGCCGCGGCCAGCTTGGGGGCGGTGGCCGAGCCGCCGCTGTCCTTGGTGACCAGGAGGTCGATCCGGTGCCGGGCGAGGAGTTCTCGTTCGTCGTCCAGGGTGAACGGGCCGCGGGACAGGAGGACTTCCAGGCGGGGCGGTACCGGGCCGGCCGGGGGGTCCACGGAGCGCACGAGGAACCACGGCTCGGTCAGGTGTGCGAAGGTGTGCAGGCCCGTCCGGCCCGTGGTGAGGAAGACCCGGCCGGCCCCGAGACCGGGGAGGAGGGCCGCCGCCTCGTCCAGGTCCGACGCGAACGTCCAGTCGTCGCCGGGGCTCGGGACCCAGCCGGGGCGGCGCAGCGCCAGCAGCGGGACCCCCGAAAGGGCCGCCGCCCGGGCCGCGTTGAAGCTCATCCGCTCCGCGAACGGGTGGGTGGCGTCCACCAGGTGGGTGACCCGGTGGTCGGCGATCCAGGCCGCGAGGCCCGCCGGCCCCCCGAACCCGCCGATGCGGACCCCGCCCGGCGGGAGCACGGGCGCGGCGACCCGCCCGGCCAGCGAGGTCGTCACCCGGAACGGGGACGGGAACGGGAACGGGTGTGTGGGCGTGGTGGGTTCGGTGGGTTCGGTGGCCAGCGCCTCCGCCAGGCGGCGGGCCTCGGTGGTGCCGCCCAGGACGAGGACGTGCGGGCCGGTGGGCGGCTCAGCAGACATGCCGGTCGCGTTCGGGGGAGTACAGGTGGCTGTCGCGGAACTGCTCGGCACCGAGCGTACGGCCCACCACGATGACCGCCGTGCGGACCAGGCCCGCCTCCTTCACCTGGCCGGCGATGTCGGCCAACGTGCCCCGCAGGACCAGCTCGTCGGGGCGGCTCGCCATCGCCACCACCGCCACCGGGCAGTCGGCCCCGTAGTGCGGCAGCAGTTCGTCGACGACCCGGTCCACGTAGCGCGTGGCCAGGTGCAGCACCAGCAGCGCACCGCTGCGGCCCAGGGTGGCCAGGTCCTCGCCGGGCGGCATCGGCGTGGCCTGCTGGGCGATCCGGGTCAGGATCACGGTCTGGCCGACGGTGGGGACGGTCAGCTCCCGCTTCAGCGAGGCCGCGGCCGCGGCGAACGCGGGCACGCCGGGCACCACCTCGTACGGGATGGCGGCCGCGTCGAGCCGCCGCATCTGCTCGGCGACCGCGCTGAAGATGGACGGGTCGCCCGAGTGGAGCCGTGCCACGTCCTGGCCGGCCTCGTGGGCCCGTACGCACTCGGCGATGATCTCGTCGAGGTTCAGCTGCGAGGTGTCGACGAGACGGGCGCCGGGCGGGCACTCCGCCAGCAGCTCGCGCGGGACGAGGCTGCCCGCGTACAGGCAGACCGGGGCGGCGGCCAGCGTCCGGGCACCGCGCACCGTGATCAGGTCGGCGGCGCCGGGGCCCGCACCGATGAAGTACACGGTCATGTCTGCTGATCCTTCTCGTTCGTGTGGGTGGGGGTGGGGGCGTCTGAGTCCGCGGGCAGCACCCGGGGCTTGGTGACGGACCACTGGGTGACCGGCATCGCCTGCCGCCAGCCCGTGAAGCCGCCTACCGGCACCGCGTGGGCGACGGCCAGCTTCACCAGGTCGCCGCCGTGCCGCCGGTACCGCTCGGTCAGCACCGCCTCCGATTCGAGCGTGACGGTGTTGACCACCAGCCGGCCGCCGGGGGCCAGGGCCTCCCAGGCCGCGTCCAGCAGGCCGGGGGCGGTCAGCCCGCCGCCGACGAACACCGCGTCGGGGGAGGGGAGTCCGTCCAGCGCCGCCGGGGCGGAGCCGGTGACCACCTTCAGCCCGGGCACGCCGAGCGCGGCCGCGTTGCGGGCGATGCGGGCCGCCCGCTCCGGGACGCGTTCCACCGCCACGGCCCGGCAGGAGGGGTGCGTGCGCATCCATTCGATGCCGATGGAGCCGGAGCCGCCGCCGATGTCCCACAGCAGCTCGCCGGGGGCCGGGGCGAGGGCGCACAAGGTCGCGGCCCGCACGTGGCGCTTGGTCAGCTGGCCGTCGTGCTCGTAGGCGGTGTCGGGCAGGCCCGGGGTCGCGCCGAGCCGCGGGGCGGGGCCGGCCGGGTCGCGGCGGCAGTCGACGGCCACCACGTTCAGGGGGTCGCCGGGCGCGTGGTCCCAGCTGTCGGCCCGGCCCTCGTACGCGTCCTCGCGCTCGGAGCCGAGCTGCTCCAGCACCCGCATCCGGCTCGGGCCGAAGCCCCGCTCACAAAGGAGAGCGGCGATCTCGTTCGGGGTCGCTGCTCCGGCGCTGAGCACCAGCACCCGCCGCCCCTCGTACAGGGCGGCCGCGAGCCGGGCCACCGGGCGGCCCACCACCGTGACGACCTCGGTCTCCTCCACCGGCCAGCCCAGCCGGGCGCAGGCGTACGACACCGACGACGGGTGCGGATGGACCAGCAGGGCCCCGGGCCCGAGCTCCTCCGACAGCGCGCGCCCGATCCCGTAGAACATGGGGTCGCCGCTGGCCAGCACCGCGATCCGGCGCCCGGCGTGCTCCGCCATCAGCTTCGGCACCGCCGGCCGCAGCGGGCTCGGCCAGGCCACGCGCTCGCCGCGGCAGTCGACGGCGGGCAGCAGGTCCAGCTGCCGGGGCCCGCCGATCAGCACCTCCGCCGAGGCGAGGGCGGAGCGCGCCGCGGCGGTGAGCCCCGCCCAGCCGTCGGCGCCGAGGCCGACGACCGTGACGGGTATGGGGGACGGCGGTGCGGGGCTCACTGCGCGGTACCTCGGGGCGTAGGGGACGGGCGGACCCGCCGGCGGAGTCGGACCCGCCGGGCAGGGGACGGACCCGCAGCCTACTGGCCGGGAGGCCCGACCCCGGGTCCACCCCCGCGCAGCGACCGGGCTACCCTCGGTAACTCACCGCCGTGAGGAGAGCGAGGGAGCTGACATGCCCGGCTTGAACGCCTGGAGTGCCCGGAACATCCCCGACCAGAGCGGTCGTACCGCCGTCGTCACCGGCGCCAACAGCGGCATCGGCTACGCGACCGCCCGGGAGCTCGCACGGCGCGGGGCGGAGGTGGTCCTGGCCTGCCGCAGCGCGGCCCGCGGCCACGCCGCAGCGATCCGGCTGCGCACCGAAGTCCCGGGCGCGGAGGTCGAGTTCGCCCCGCTGGACTTGGCCGATCTGGGCTCCGTAAGGGAGTTCGCGGACGGCTACGCGCGGCGCCGGCCCGCCCTGGACCTCCTGGTGAACAACGCGGGCGTGATGGCCCTGCCGTACGGGCGGACCGCGGACGGCTTCGAGACCCAGTTCGGGGTCAACCACCTCGGACACTTCGCGCTGACCGGCCTGCTCCTGCCGCGGCTGCTCGACGCGGCGCCCGGCGCCCGGATCGTGAACGTCTCCAGCGGCTTCCACGTCCTGGGCGACATCGACCACGACGACCTGGGCAGCGAGCACGGCTACCGGCGCTGGATCGCGTACGGCCGCTCCAAGACGGCCAACCTGCTCTTCACCCACGAGCTGGCCCGGCGACTGGCCGCCGCGGGCTCCACCATCGTGGCGGCGAGCGCCCACCCCGGATACGCCGCGACGAACCTGCACGCGGGCGCCGCACGGCAGGACGGTGCGGGCGGGGACCGCCGCCGGCCCGTGGTCCGCCTGCTGGAACTCGGCAACGCCGTCATCGCCCAGCCAGCGTCGGCAGGGGCCCTGCCGACGCTGTACGCGGCCACCGCGCCCGGCGTCCGGCCCGACGACTTCTTCGGTCCGCGGCTCGGCTGGCGCGGGGCGCCGGTCCGTTCCTGGCGGGCCAAGTGGACCCTGGACGACGCGTCCGCCCGGCGGCTGTGGACCGCCTCCGAGCAGCTCACGTCCGTCTCGTACGACTCGCTCGCCCGTAGCTGAACGCGTCCGCAGGCCCCGGACCAGGCCCCGGAGCCGGACGGCCTCAGTGGGCCGGGTCGACCTCGTCCGGCCCGGCCCAGTCGAACGGGGCGTACTTGCTGGACTGCCCGGGCCGGCTCCACTCGAAGCCGAAGGCGTCGGCACGGTTGGCCGTCGCCCGGCCCCAGGTCACGACCTGCCCCGGCCCGGTCTCGCAGCCCGGCACGTTCGTCGACTGGACGCGGGCGCCCTCGGGGGTGGTGGGTCCGGTGAGCGCCTCGCCGCGGGCTTCGACCCGGCCCGGGACGGTCGCCCACCAGCCGCTGAGGTCCTCGGCGACCTCCATCTCGACGGGGGCGAAGCCGATGCCCCGCATCTCCGCGCCGAGCGTCCGCCCCAGCACGGCCGGCCAGCCGCCGGCCTGCCCACTGAAGATCATCTGGAGTGCCTCGCGCTGTGCGTCGTCGGCGCGCTCGTCGAAGAAGACCGCCGCGCAGGCGTTGGAGTGCTGGGCCCACAGGTTGCCGACGAAGGAGAAGGGCATCAGCACGTTGAGCCCGTCCAGGGGCACCTCCCCGTACCGCCCCTCACGGATGTGCCAGGCCAGGACGCCGTCGCAGGCACCGTACGTCGGCAGCTGCCCGAACGTGGAAGGACAGGGCACATGGCACCTGCACGTGTTGAACCAGTCACCCACCGCGTGCCACTTCGGGACCGTCACCGTTTCCGCGGACATGTCGCCGCCTCCTCGTGACCGTGAGCACACCCCAATTCTCCCCCTCCCACCGGGCCCGGACCATACGGGCGGGGCCGGTCACCGCGCGCCGGGACGGCGGGCCCGTGGCGTCCCGGACCCGTGCGTCGCCTCGGCCGCAGGGGCCTCTCACCACCGCTGAGGCGAACCTCCTGCCGGCGCGGCGTATGGCGCGGGGGCGCGGCTGACCCGGCTCGTCGGCGGCTGGCGACGGTTGCGCGGTGGGCCCTGACGTGAGCCCGTCCGCCCCCGGGTTGCCCCAGGGCGCCCCGGTCAGGACCTCAACCGTGACCGGTCGGGCGGGGACACTCGGTGCCATGGACGACGATCCGGACAACCACCCAGCAGCCGACGTCACGACATCGGTGCCCGGCATCGGCACGGTGCGGTGCCTCGCCTCCCGGCCCGACGGAGCGACCCGGGCCGCACGACGACTCCGCAAGGGCGAGGGGCAGCCGGGAAGCCCTTGACGCGTTCGACCGCCACGGAGCCCGTGCAACGCCGGTCGGCTCGCGGGACGTGTCGTCGGCCGGCCGCCAGGTGCCCGGCGCACACGGACAGGACCGGGTGGCCGGGCTCGCGAACGGCCCCCCGGACGGGCGGGAAAACGCTCCCCCGGACGGGCGGGAAAACGGTCCCCCGGACGGGCCGCTGAACCGCCCCGGCGGGTCAGCGGCGTGCCGGTGCCGCGTCCTGCGCCGGCGCGCGGGTAGGAGCCGGTGTCCGGGCCGGTGCGGCCTGCCGACTGCCCGGGTTCGCCGGACCCGTGGTGGCCCGCTCGTACAGCGCCCGGATACCGTCGCCGAACCGGCTGCTGTACGAGGTCCTCTCGTCGCCGCCGCCGTCCCGGCCGCCGATCACCCCGATCAGGGCGTGCCCGTCGGTCAGCACCGGACCGCCGCTCGTGCCGTTGGGTACGCCCGCGCAATCCAGCCGCAGCTGCGCGGGCCCTTCGGCGCGGGCGGTGTTGAAGCACTCCAGCCCCTGCTCGGCGGCGTTCGGGTAACCGACGAGCCGCGCCGGCGCGGGCAGCTCGGCGTTGAACCGGAGCGTCTCCGCCCCCGTCACGTCCTCCAGTTCCTCGCCGGGCCGCCCGGGCCGTCGCAGCCGTAGGAAGGCCACGTCGTAGTCGGGGTCCTGGTCCGCGGTCCAGCGCGGGTCCACGTCGATCCGGGTGGGCACCCACACCCCGTACGGGGCCTGCCCGTCCCGGTAGCCGGGTATGAAGGCGAGGTTGGTGCGAAAGCCCAGGGCGGCCCGGTACACGCAGTGCGCGGCCGTGGCGACCAGGTCGCCGGCCGGGGAGTGGACCACGACGCCCGAGCAGTGGTGGTCGGGGTCCCCGTCGCCGCCGGGGGAGAACAGCGCCCCGACCGTGGGCTCGCCGGCGGTGGGGCGCGCCACCAGCGGGTCGGAGGGCCGCCATCCGCCGGTCCGCCAGTTCGTGGCGGCCCGCGGGGCGGCCTGCCGCGCGCGCAGCCCCGGATCGGCCTCGGTCTCCCGTACGATCCCGTCCAGCACGGCCGACGCCGTGCGGTCGGCGGTCTCGGGGTCCTGCAGGTACGTCCCGCGGGCCCGGTCGCCCGCCGCCGAGTTCGTCACGATGCCGCGCAGCTGCCACGCGTACGCGGCGACACCCGCCAGCACCGCGCAGCACGCGACGAGGAGCAGCCGGCGGCCGATGCCCCGCCTGCCGCCCCGCCTGCGCCCTGTGGTGAACATGTGGACTCCCGCCCGCTGCCTGCCCTGATTCCCGTTCTCCGCCTCCTGTTCGACGGGGGCGGCCACGCCGGGAGTTCCCTGCGGTTGTGTGGCCGTCCTCACAACCGTCCGGCCAGCTCCCGGCCAACTCCCGTTCGCATCACGGCCGTGCGCGCCACCGCGCACGCCACCGCGCACCCCGCAGCGCTCTCCGCGGCGCTCCGTGAAGGTCATCCGCAGTCCTCCCGCCGGACATCCAACTGCCCTAGCCTCGCGGCGATTTGCCAAGTGACCGGCCAGTAGCCGCCAAAGCCGGGCGGCGGACCGACGGGAGTCGACAGCATGGGATTGCGGATCCGGATGACGGGCGGCGCGCTGGCGGGCGCGGTAACGGCGGGGCTCGCGACCCTGGCGCTCCTGATCGGCAGTGCAGCCCCGGCGGGAGCCGCCCCCGCGGGAACCGCCGCGGACCTCCCGTACGCGGGATCGACCGGCGTCGGCGTGCACAACGCGTACGACAAGGGCAAGTACGCGTACTTCGCAGACGCTCTCGACTCGGGCGCGGCCATGCTGGAACTCGACGTCTGGACGAACTTCTTCGGCAGCTCCTGGCGGGTCTCCCACGACAACCCCTTCGGCAACGACAACAACTGCGAGAACGCCACCACCCCCGCCCAGCTGCGCACCAAGTCCCGCAACCAGAACCTTGCCGGCTGCCTCGCCGACATCCGCAGCTGGCACGACGCCCACCCCGGCCACCGCCCCGTCGTCCTCAAGCTGGAACTCAAGGACGGCTTCGCCGCCAACCTCGGCCGCGGCCCCGCCGAACTCGACGCGCTCCTGACCTCCAAGCTCGGCGACGCCCTCTACCGGCCAGGCCAACTGGCCGCCGGGCACCCCGACCTGGACACCGCTGCCCGGGCCGGCGCCTGGCCGAGCCGTGCCGCGATGGCCGGGAAGTTCCTCGTCGAGCTGATCCCCGGCACCCTGGAGGAGGGCAACGGCAACGACACGCTGTGGACCGACCGGGAGTACGCCCTCCACCTGCGTTCCCTGGCGTCCGCCGGCCGGCTCTCGCTGGCGGCCGCCTTTCCCGCCGTACACCGTGCCCAGGCCGGCGACCCGCGCAGCCGGTACGCCGACGCCTCGTTGCGCCCGTGGTTCGTCGTCTTCGACGGGGACGCCAGCGCGTACGCGGGCGGCACCATCGACACCGCTTGGTACGCCCGCAACAACTACCTGCTGATCGCCACCGACGCCCACGACGTGGCTCCCGCCATCGACGGCGTGCACCCGACCGAGGCCCAGGCCCTGGACCGCGTCCGACTGATGGCGCAGCGGCACGCCTCGATCGTCTCGGCGGACTGGTACCCGTTGCCGTCGGTCCTGTCGACGGTCGTACCACGCGGCCGGTGACCCGGCAGGCCGACGCGAGCGGTGGGCCGGTGCGAGCGGTGGGCCGGCCGGCAGCGGGGCGAGCCCGCCCGCCCCGTACGGCACACCGTCGACCCCGCGGGCCCCTGCACCACGCTTCCTTGCACCACGCTTCCCTGCACCCGCTGCCCGGCGGCGGCGCCGACACCGGCCACCGCATGCCGGCGAGCCCAACCGTTTCCGCAGCCGAACACGGTCGTTGACCACCCCGGACGGCGGCGCGGGGCCCCGTCCTCCCGCGAAGGGGGCGCAGGACATGGACAGGACCGCCGGCACGGCCAAGACGGTGCCGATCACCCCGGAGGTGTACGCGTACCTGCTCGCCCAGACCGACCCGCCGACGCCCGCCCAGCAGCAGCTGGCCGCTCGTACGCGCGAGCTCGGTGACGTCGCCGTCATGCAGGTCCCGCACGAGCAGGCACGCTTCCTCACCCTCCTCGTCCGGATCACCGGTGCCCGCCGCGTCGTCGAGGTCGGCACGTTCACCGGCTACTCCACCCTCGCCCTCGCCGAAGGCCTGGCTCCCGGAGGGCGTGTGGTGACCTGCGACGTCTCGGAGGAGTGGACGGCGATCGCCCGGGAGGCCTGGCAGGCGGCCGGCGTCGCCGACCGCATCGACCTGCGGCTCGGGCCGGCCGCCGACACCGTCGCCGCCCTGCCGTACGAGGCCGAGATCGACCTGGTCTTCCTGGACGCCGACAAGGGCGGCTACCGCACCTACTGGGACGAGCTCGTGCCGCGGCTGCGGCCCGGCGGCCTGCTCCTCGCCGACAACGTCCTGTACGGCGGCAACGCCACCCGCCCCGATGCCACCGGAAACGCCCTGGCGATCCGGGAGTTCAACGCGCACGTACGCGCCGACGCGCGGGTCGAGTCCGTCCTCCTGCCCATCGCGGACGGCCTCACCCTCGCCCGCAAACGCTGAGTCGGGTCCCTCCCCCGCTCGCCCGCCCGCAAGGCATCCTTGGTCGCGCCAACAACAGCGCACCACGGAGCCCCAGTTGACGCAGCATTCGCCGCACCCGGCGGAACGTCCTCGCCACATCACCTTCGACCGCCTGCACAATTTCCGCGACCTGGGCGGCTACCGCGGAGCCGACGGCCGTACGGTCGCGCGGGGCGCGCTCTACCGCGCCGACTCGCTCGGCAAGCTCCAGGTCGGCGAGGGCGCCGACTGGGACCGCTTCCTCGCCCTGGGCATACGCACGGTCATCGACCTGCGCTACCCGTGGGAGATCGAGGCCAAGGGCCGGATCCCCGAGCCCGGCCGCTTCACGTACGCCAACCTCAGCATCGAGCACCGGCCGTACGACCAGGCCGACATCGACCCCGACATCGACCCGTGGCGGTACCTGGCCGACCGGTTCGCGGAGGTCGCGGAGGACGGGGTCGAGGAGATCCGGCAGGTGATCGAGCTGATCGCCACCGGTCCGGGCCCGGCGGTCTTCCACTGCACCTCGGGCAAGGACCGCACGGGACTCGTCGCCGCCCTCCTCCTCACCCTCCTGGGAGTGTCCGAGGAGGACGTCCTGGCCGACTTCGCGCTCACCGAGCTGGCCACCGAGCGGCTCCTGGCCGACTGGCACACCGCCCACCCGGACCGCACCATGCGCTGGCCGTCGTACGGGCGGGCACCGGCCGTCGTCCTGTCCCTGGTCCTCGCCGACCTGTCGGCGCGGTACGGCTCGACGGCCGGCTACCTCGCCGACCGCGTGGGCATCGCACCGTCGACGCAGAACCACCTGAGGACCCGTTTCCTCATGAGCGCCCCCGACTGACCTTCTGCCGCGTTGGTCAACAGGACTGCCCGCGCCGCAGGTCACCTGCCGCTCGGCGGCTTCGGCCACGGGGTTCCGCGGACGGAAGCGTCGAGTACGTCCCCCAGCCGGAGCCAGGCCGTGGGCCCGGAGTAGGAGGCGGGACTCGATGCGAAGCGGTCCCACGCGTCGGGGGGGGGGGCGGCGGGGGGGGGCCCCCCCCCGGGGGGGGGGCGGGGGGGGGGGCCGGGGGGGCGCCCCCCCCCCCAAGG
>NZ_JBHXTC010000033.1:65470-84545 GCF_042677605.1 Streptomyces sp. NPDC127106
CGCCCCACATCTGCTTCGCCTTGGTGGCGCCGTGCTCGTCTCGCGTCGCCTCGTGCGGCCCCCCCCCCCCCCCCTCGCCGCCCCCCGCGCCCCCCCCCCCCCACCGCGGTGACGGCCTTGTGCGCGGACCGGTGGCGCGAACCTCCCCCGATCGTGAGGACGGTCCAGGCGGGAAGCGCACGGATCAGCTCCGGATCGCATTCCGGCAGGTCGAGCACCTTTCGGGTCCAGGCCTCTCGAAGGTTGGGGGAGCCACCGAGCCTGCGCCGGAGATCGCCGCTGATGGCGAGCAGGGCGGCCCGGGGATCGGAGTGGCGGACCAGTACGTCGGCGAAGACGGGCTGGGAGCGGTAGGACCGTGATGCGAAGGCGAGCAGCGCCTTCTCGACCAGCGCGTCGTCGCCCTCGTGCCGCTCCAGGTAGTCGTTCAGCACTGCGTCCGCCGCGTCGGCGAGGTCGCGTACGGTGACACTGTCCGGATCGCCGAGCGCGGACGTGCGGGCAGCTGCCGACGGGTCGCCGATGATCCGCTCGATGGCGGACCACAGCTCTGCGAACTCCCGCTCGACGCTCACGGCGGCATGGTCGTAGGCGGCGCGGCCGCGCGCGTACGGATCCGGGCGGGAGTCCTTGAGGATCGCGCGCACACGGGCCTCCACCTCATCCGACACGGCGGGCAGGTGCACCAGCGTGGAGTGCACCCAGCGGAGGTCGCGAGGGGTCCGGTACCCCTTCTCCCCGTCGGGCTCCCACAGCATCAGCGCCGTGACGCCCGCCTCGGCGAAGCGCCGTCCCAGCGTGCTCAGCAGATCGGACGACGCGCGCCAGGTGTGGTGCCGTTCGCCGTAGCGGCTCTTGGCCTCGGCCGGGTTGAGGAGGTACCGCCAGGTGCTGCCTGCCGCGCTCGCGACCCAGCGACCGGCGGCCTGCACCCCGTAGCGGCGGAAGAAATCCTCCTCGGAGAAGAACCTCTCGACCTTCCGGGCGCGTTCGGCCGTCAGTGCGGCGAGATCGTCGGCGAAACGAGCGCGCACGTCCTGCTCCGAAGCGCCGTCCCGCAGCATCCGGCACACACGCGTGATCAGGACGGCGTCATGGAACCGCGCGAGGTCGTCGGCCGCGACTTCCTCCAGGAGGTCGGGCTCGACGTCCCACGGCAGGGTGCCGAGGAGGTGCATCCGGATCACGCGGTCGGCCGGCGTGCCGTGGGCCCAGTCGAGAAGCTGCCGATGGCGGACCGTGTGGCGGGAGACCACTCTTTCCCACATCGTCCCCCACGCCTCCTGCGCGGCGTCAAAAACATCAACTGCGGAGCCGTCGTCTTCGTCGCCGCCGACCTCCTCCCAGGTGGGCAGTCTGGGCAGCAGATCCAGAGCGGCGGCGAAGACGTCCTCGTGGAGGTCCGGCTGCCGCAGGACGATCTGAGCCTCCCCCGGCCCCGTGAGCAGCGCCGGTGTCATGGGCAGGCTGCGCGGTGCCCGCCGCCGCAGTTCGGCCACGATCCCACGGGCAACCGGCCCCGTGCAGCTCGCACGGCCGAGGCTGCCGAGCTGCGGCACGGTACAGCGGCGCAGGGCGTCCTGGCGCTGCTCGTCGGTACACGACGGGTGGCACAACGCCGCCGACGCCAGTTCCATGCACCGACCGAGGTGGTGGTGCTGCTCGCCGGCACGGTTCACATCGCGGTCGATGGCGGCTTGCAGCAGCCAGCCCGGGGCGCTCCTCCCGAGGGCGCCGTGCAGCAGCGTCACCGTCAAGTCGTCGCGTGCCGGGCCTTCCGGCATCGTGCGTATGAGCTCGACGGCCGCACGCGTCGGAGGCGCATCGGGACCGGCCACCTCGACGACGGCGCGCAGGAACTCGACAGGAAGCCCCGAACGCGGCTCCGACCCACTCATTGCATCCCCCATGAATTAGCGGTCTGAACACTCATCGTGCCGGACGGGTCTGACATCCGCCCGGCTGCCACCCGGAGGACGTGCTGCGCGACGTCGGCGCCGGTCCAGGGTGCGCATCGGCGTGATGACGAGTGGCTGACTCAAGGGCGGTGTGGTGGGCGGTGACCTCTGCGATCATGATCACGCGTCGGGGGGCCTGGCGCTGGAGGTTGCTGACAGGGGGAATCATGAGGTCATCACGCATTGCCGCTGCCACTGTGCTGCTGGGGCTGGTGTCACTTTCGGCGGGGTGCGGAACCAGCGCCGAGGCGGAGAAGTCCATCGCCGACGTCCGGGCATCGGTGGACCGAATCCGGGGCGAGATGGAACTGGAGTCCAAGGCGGTCGCTGCCCGTGACGCGAGGACCGAGGTTCAGAGCGTGCAGCTCGTGGCGCAGCTCGAAGCAGAGAACCTCAAGAAGTACGCATCCCGTGCCCCGGCCGAAACCCAGGACTTCGCAGATGCCGCGCAGACCTGGGCCGCGGCCGTGGCGACCTCACGTGCAGCGATTATCGGGCGAGCCCCGGAGGCCACGTCGACCGCAGCAATGCTGAATGTCCGGCTCAGTGCGAAGAAGATGGATGAAGAGGCCGAAGAGCTGGGCATCGAGCCCTGGTTGAAGCTGGTCGAGTACTGACCGACAGGACCGGCCGGGGCGGCCTCCCGTGGGCATTGGTCACTCCGGGCCGGAGCCGGGTCCGGGATGCCGTAGGGGGCTTCGTAAGATCAGCGGATGACAGCAGCACCCAAGCCAGCGGCCCGCGTCGAGCAGAAGTGGGGCTTCGGCATGGCCCCGATCAAGCCGAATGTGCAGGCGGAGCGCATCCGGGCAGCCCGTACCGTGCTTGCGACCCTGGTGGACGGTCGTACGGCTGCCCTGGGACGACTCGATGATCTCTCCGTGATCAAAGGCTTGTTCACCCGGACCTACAAGAAGGACCAGTGGGACTGGTTCACGGTGTGGAGCCAGCTCGGCTTTCCGCCCTACCGGACGGCCAGGGGCGTCTCCGGCGACCTACTGGCCCTGCGCAGGGCGATACAGGACTGCGACACCACGGCCACGGCTCGCCTGACCGCTGCGCTCGACGCTCGCGATCTGGTTGCGACGCTCCAGCGGTTCGTCGAAGGCACGCCCCTGCGCAAGCCGGACCACGGCTTCATCTACATCCTGTCGACACGGGAGATGCCGGGCATCCTCAAGGTGGGCTACACGGACCGGGACGTGGCGACACGGGCGAGGGAGATCAGCTCCTCGACCGGCGTCCCCATCCCGTACGGGGCACGAGGCGCTTGGATGGTTCCACACGCTCGCCGCGTGGAAAGCGATCTTCACGCGCTCCTTGCAGAGTATCGACTTCGGGGCGATCGCGAGTTCTTCAGCATGGACTACGCGCAGGCGGCCACGATCATCGACGCGTACGTCAAGACTCTATAGTCAGCTTCCCCCCCCCAGGGCTCCGCAGTAGCGGCTCCGCCGACTACGCTGCTGCGAGGTGGATCGGTGGTCGTGCTCTGCGCGCTACAGGCAGTCGCGCCGCTTGAAGATGACGTACAGGCTCACGCACACCACCGCCATCAGCAGGGTCGCGAAGGGGTAGCCGGCCGCCCACCTCAGCTCCGGCATGTCCTCGAAGTTCATGCCGTAGATGGTGCCGACCAGGGTCGGGGCGAAGAGGATGGCCGCCCAGGCGGAGATCTTCTTGAAGTCGTCGTCCTCCACGCGTTGACCTGCGCAGATCGCTGTATGAGGCGTGCTGACCTGCGGCGTTGCGTGTTTCCGACGCTTTCACGGTGACCCCGAATTGTGCGGTCGATTTTCCCCAGATTCTCCCCAGCTGTAGCTGGTTCTCGACAGTGTTTCCGCTGGTGAGGCGGCCTTCCTAGCGCCTTCTGGGTCGCTTCGCACGGTCGAGGCGGCTGCGTGTGGGCTGAGGAGGCGACTCACGGGCCCGGCGTACGTGTCACCTCTCGGTCTGCTGCCAGACGGAGGTGAGCGCCGTGACGGGGTTGCTGTCGGGGGGCGCGGCCGGCCACCAGCCGCCGTCGTCATCCTGGAGGTAGGGGTACCAGCGGGTGTCGGGGCCCAGGCGCACCTGGATGCCGTGGTCGGTGAGAGTGAGGCGGTTGCGCCAGGCCCTGAGGGCGACCGGCGTGGTGGTCATTTCGATGAGGGCCTCGGTCAGGGCGCTGCGGGCTGCTGTCATCGCCGTCGGGTCGGGGGTGTGGGGCTGTTCGGCGACGGCGATGCCGGATGGGCCGCCATACCGCCAGGCGCGGGTAAGGCGGGCGAACGCGGTCGGTTCGGCACCGGTGTTCTGGATCAGGCGGTGGAACCACTCGGGTCCGCAGTTGCTCGCGGCGATCCGTGCCGCGTCCTCGCGCTGGGTCAGGTGCAGGCTGGTGGTGTCGCCCGTGAGCAGCCGGGCAGCGCGTGCGGCGGTGTCCGTCATGAGGCGTTCGAGGTCCGCGGTGGACAGACCGGTGCCGGGTGGCGGGGCGGCGGAAAGGGCGGCGGTGCGGGGGGCCGGTTCGGGGAGCTCTGGAAGGGGTGGAGTGTGTTCGGCCAGGGCGGCCCAGGCCGCGTAGGCGCCGACGGCCGGGAGGCCGGCTGGGGCCGGTGGGGTGGAGGCCGCTCGGGCGGCCGCACGGCGGGCGCGCAGCTGGGCGAGGACCTCCTCACGTCCGCGGCCGCGCAGGGCGAACACCACGAATGGGTCAGCGTCGATGGTGGAAGCGATGGCGTAGCAGAGCGCGGCGGCATGTTTGCAGGGGTAGCCCCAGTCGGGACAGGAGCATTCGGGGTCGAGTTCGGTGGGCTGCGGGAGCAGGGGGACGCCGACGTGGCGGGCGTCCTCGACGAGTTCGGCGGGCATCTCGCCGTCGAGGAGTGCGGCGAGATGTCCGGCCCGGGCCGCGATGGTGTCGAGCAGGGTATCCCACTGGGCGTCGGTGAGGACGGGAAGGTGGACGGCGGAGCGGTAGGGGCGGGGCCTGCTGCCCCGGACGGCGGCTTCGACCTTGCCGTGGGCGATGGTGGTCGGGCCCACCATGCCCTGGCGGGCGTAGGTACGTCCCCGGGACAGGCGCCCCGCGTCCAAGGTGGAGTCCTCCAGGGCTGTCACCCATGCCTGGCCCCACCAGGTCGCGGCGAAAGCACGCCTGCCGCGGGCGGGCGTGCGGCGCGGGCCGGGGATCGAGGGGCTCATGCCTGCCTCCCCAGGGCGACCAGTTCGGCGAGATCGGCGTCGGACAGTTCGGTCAGAGCGGCCTCACCGGAGCTGACCACGGCGTCGGCGAGTGCGCGCTTGGCTTCGAGGAGCTTCGCCACCTTGTCCTCCACGGTCCCCTCGGCGAGGAGTTTGTGGACCTGGACGGGTTTGTCCTGGCCGATGCGGTAGGCGCGGTCGGTGGCCTGGTCCTCGACGGCCGGGTTCCACCAGCGGTCGTAGTGCACGACGTGGGTGGCGCGGGTGAGGTTGAGGCCGGTGCCCGCGGCTTTCAGAGAGAGCAGGAACACCGGCACCTCGCCGCGCTGGAAGCGGTCCACCATCTCCTCGCGCGCCGTGACGGGGGTGCCGCCGTGCAGGAAGAGGGTGGGGACACCTCGTTGCGCGAGGTGCTTCTCCAGCAGGTTCGCCATCTGTTTGTACTGGGTGAAGACCAACACCGACTCGCCTTCGGCGGTGATGGTGTCGACCAGTTCGTCGAGCAACGCCAGTTTGCCGGATCGGCCGTGCAGCAGTGTGGACTGGCGCAGGCTGTGCTCTTTCAGATATTGGGCGGGGTGGTTGCAGATCTGCTTCAGTGCGGTGAGGAGCTTCAGCACCAGGCCGCGTCGGGCGATTCCCTCGGCTCCGGCGATCTCCGCCATGGTTTCGCGGACGACCGCTTCGTACAAGCTTGCCTGCTCGGCCGTCAGCGGCACGACGCGGTCGGTCTCGGTCTTGGCGGGCAGTTCGGGCGCGATGCCCGGGTCGGACTTCCTGCGGCGCAGCAGGAACGGGCGGACGAGACGGGACAGACGCTCAGCGGCCTGCGGGTCCTCGCCCGACTCGATCGCGCGGGCGTGGCGGTCGCGGAAGGCGGCGAGGGGTCCGAGGAGCCCGGGGGTGGTCCAGTCGAGGAGCGCCCAGAGTTCGGAGAGGTTGTTCTCAACGGGGGTGCCGGTGAGGGCGACGCGGGCGCGGGCGGGCAGGGCGCGCAGCTCGCGGGCGGTGACGGCGTACGGGTTCTTGACGTGCTGGGCCTCGTCGGCGGCGATCAGCGACCAGGCGTTCTCGGCGAGGGTCTCCCGGTCGCGGCGCAGGACTCCGTAGGTGACCAGGACGATCTCGTCGTCGGCGAGGTCCTTCAGGTGGCGGTCGCCGCCATGGTAGCGGCGCACGGGGGTGGACGGTGCGAACCTGGCTGCCTCGCGCTGCCAGTTGCCCAACAGCGAGGCGGGGCAGACGACGAGTGCGGGGCCCGCGGTGGCGGGGTCGGTCTGGCGGTGCAGGTGCAGGGCGAGCAGGGTGATGGTCTTGCCCAGGCCCATGTCGTCGGCGAGACAGCCGCCGAGACCGAGCTCGCACATCTCGGCCAGCCAGGCGAGGCCCCGTTTCTGGTAGTCGCGCAGCGTGGCATTCAGTGCGGTGGGCTGCGGGGCGGGGGTGCGGGATTCAGGGTCGCGGATACGGGCGACGAGGTCGCCGAGCGCCCCGACCGCCGTGCAGCGAAAAGTCTCCCCGTCCCGCTCCGCTTCGCCCGTCAGCGCGGCGCCCAGCGCCTCCATGGGAGTGAGCGGTTCCATCCGGCGGCGCCTGGCGCGGGCCACCAGCTTCGGGTCGGCGACCACCCACTGGTCGCGCAGCCGGACGAGGGGGCGGCGCGTCTCCGCGAGGGCGTCCATCTCGGCCTCGGTGAGCGGGTCTCCGCCGAGCGAGAGCTGCCAGCGGAAGTCGAGGAGGGTGTTGGCGTCGAGCATGCCGCCCGCGCTGGAGCCGGGCGCGGTACGTTGCCCGATCTGCGCGGTCGCGGTGAGTGCGTTGACGAGCTCGCGCGGCCAGTGCACGTCGACACCGGCGGCGCGCAGCGTGTCGGTGGCGTCGCCCAGCAGGTCGAAGGCTTCGTCGTCGCTCAGCCGCAGCTGGTCCGGAGCAGCTTCCTTGAGCAGCCGGACGAGCGGTGGCCAGACGTGGGCGCCGCGGCGCAGTGCGAGCAGCGTCTCGGTTTCGGCGCGCGGGCCGAGCAGGCGCTCGGTCTCGGCCGGCGCGCTCCACAGCTGTGCGGCCTCCATGACGAGCGCTGGATCCGCAGCGGTGTGCAGCTGGAGGACGGCCCGGAACTGCCGGCGGCGCCCCTCGGGTGCGTCGACCCGCAGCGAGACCCGGACATCGGCGGTGAACGCGGCGGCGGTCTCCTCGGCCCACTCGTGCAGCGTGGGCACGGCACGCGTCTCGCGCCAGGCGTACGGCAGGGCTCCCATGGCGAGCGGAGCGGCGGGGGTACGGACCAGGGCGTCGGCGACCGCGTCGCAGAACCGGCGCACCAGCGCTGCCGGTTCGGCGATCCGCAGTGGGGCAGGACCTGGCTCCGGCAGGCAGTGGCCGTGGGGCGGGAAGGCGGCGGCGAGGGCGTCCAGCGTCCGACGCTGGGCAGCGGTGAAGGGGCCCGCCTGCCAGGTGTCGTAGCCGGCGGGGGTGAGGGCCGGGTGAAGTCGGCCGTCGGCGAGCAGCCGGAGCGCGAATCGGGCGGCGGCCTGCCAGGCGGCGGCGGACGGGTGCGGTGGCTGTGCCCCGGACAGCGCGGCGACAGCGAGGGCGACGGGCAGCGCGAAACCCTCCGCCTTGCGCCGTCTCACCGAGCGGCCGTGCGGCAACACGAGCTCCGCCGCCTCGGTCTCGATGCCCGCGGGTGCTGTGCCCCGGGCGGCGGCTGCCCCGGCGGGCTGCCAGAGCAGCAACCGGCCGAGGCGGGCGGGCTCGCTGGGCAGGAACACCGCCGCCCAGCCGTTGTCGAGCAGGCTCCGGGCCCAGGCAGCCGACTCCGGTGCGGCCAATGGCGGCACGCTCCCCCTGCCCGTGCCCGCCTCCCGTACGAGGACTCGTGCCACTCTCTTCGCCCCACCGTTCCAGGCGGTCTTCACCGCGTCTTCTTCCACCGTCAGGTTTCGGCGCTGCCGTCACCGGCGGGAGTGGGCCTTGTTTGCCGCGGTACGCATGCGTTTGGCCAGCCGCTTGTCGACGCCGCGCAGGCCCTCACCCAGTTCGGCGAGCACCTGGGCGGTGGCTGGATGCTCCACTCGCCACAGCTCGTCCACCCGCTGTTCGAGCGCCTTCGGCGCCACGTTCCAGTTCCTCAGGAAGCCCCGGGTCAGCTCCTCGCTCTCCTGAGCACCGGCGAGGATCGACAGGCCGTCGATGAGCAGCCACAGTCCGGCCTCCTCCGCCCGCGCCGGGTCCACACACGCTTCTGCCCCACGGCGTGCGCCCAGGGTTGTGGTGGCCACTTGGCGGCACCCCTCGATGTCGGAGTCCGCCGCCTTGCGCAGCACGCGCAGTACCCGCGGGTCGTCGAGGTCGGCCAGCACCAGTTGGGCCACGGCGCGCTTCGCCGCCGCCTCGGAGCCGTCTCCCGCGCATGCGTCGAGCAGCCCTACCGCGGCATCCGTCGCCGAACGGTGTGCCAGCCACCCTCCGACCTCCCGGCGCATCTCCTCGGGGGAGTAGCCCAGGAGCCCCTGGAGCAGAGCGTCGGCGTCGGCTTCGGCGTACTCACCGAGCAACGGCGCGGGGACACCGCACTCCATCAGGTACGCGCGGAGCCCGTAGCGGCCGAGTGGGGTGAGCCGCATGCGGTGCCCGCGCTGGTCGTCCCACGACCGGGCCGACGCCGCCGTCGAGGTTCCCGAACCGCCGCCCAGCTCCTTTTCGGCCATGGCGTCCAGGAGTGTGCGCAGATTCTCCTCGGCCGAATCGACACAGTCACCGGGCTCGTACTCCACCGCGCCCAGCAGGGCGAGTCCTTCCCCGAGCTCCTGGAAGGACGCCGCGAACAGCGCCTGGAAGAGATCGAACTCCGGCCCGTTCTCACCCGCCTCGAGGGCCTTCGCACGCAGGCCGTCGACATCCACCCAGGCGTCGTCCGGGGCGTCGTACAGCAGGCCGACCAGCCCGTCGGCGATCTCGGCCGTCAGCTCGCCCAGCTCACCGTGCCACCCGTCCAGCAACCCCGTCTCGCCGATCTCCTCCAGCAGATCGCCCATCGTGGCGGCCCAGAACTCAAGGAGGCCCTCACCGGTGAAGTCGGTTGCAGTGCCACCTCGAGCGCGGCCCCCGCTGATCGTGATCAACCCGCCGTCCACGGCGAGCCACCACGGGTCATCGAGTACGGCCACGTCTTTGGCGCTGCGCAGCGACTTCAACGCACGACGCCGCGCGACGGCATCGGCATACGGCGAGTCGTCGCCGGCCAGCTTCCACAGCTGGAGCTCCTCGACGGCCTCACGGGCGAGCGCGGGCCGAAGCACCCGGCCGGCGGTGACCTGCCGTCCCTCGCGGCACCAGACGGCGAGCCGCAGCGCAGCGTCGAAGAGCGGAACACCCCGCACAGCGGCGACAAGGTCCTCCCGCGGAGCCAGCGTCACCGGGCGCAGCACAGGCACATCCTCGGCCGGTCCGTCGACTCCGGCATCGACCGGATCGACCACCCCGCACTGACCGCAGGTACACAACGCCACGTCCTCGGCGGTCAGCCGACGGACACGGCCGCGCCCGGCCCCATCGCCGGTCGGCGGCTTCGCATTGCCGGACACGGTGTCCGGCGTCAGCCGGGCCAGCCGCGCGGTGATCCCGTCCCGGTCGAAGGCCGCAGGATCGTATCCGGCCGCCCGCAGCTCGGCGACAAGCTCACCGCACGGGCCATCCCCGGCCCCGCCCGGGGTGTCGAGACACTCCAGCACCTCGGCCAGCCCCCACACGCCGCCGATGTCCTCGGCCGGCACGTCGGCGCGACGCCCGCCGACGCAGCGCACCGTCCGCTCCGCGCCGACCGGGCGCGGCAGTGTCTTCTCCAGCGTGATCCCGTGCTCCCAGTCGTCACCGAAGTCGTAGACGTAGCGCAGCCGTGCCTTCTCCTCGGCCAGTACGTCGCCGAGCGCGATGACGTCCTCGTCGCCGACCCCGTGGCCGAAGCCGAGATCCATGCCGGTGAGTCGGGCCGCATCGCCGTACCCCCGGCCGAACTCGTCGGTGAAGAGATGCAGATGGCCACCGTGCCACCCGAAGGCGACCTGGATGGCGTCGTGCAGCGTCCCGAGCGAGGTATCGGACGGCAGCACGAGGCGCCGCCACAGGGGCGGTCTTGTGCCGTGCAGCACGATCTTCAGCTGGAGATCGGACGGGGCCGTCTTCCCGTCTCGCTGCATCTGCTGCTCCTACCGCACCGGGGCCACTCGAACGGCCCCATCATGACGCTGCCGGTGTGCCCGGCTCAAACCCGGTTGCGGCGGCCACCGTCCTTCTGGGAACACACGGTCCAGACGCCGCCCGCAGCGGATATCCTCCGCCCTCGCGGCCTTTCACGGAGCGGCACAGGCGCTCGGGAGCCCGTGGTCCTACCGGCCTCGGCTGTCGCAGCCCTCGACATGCGCGGACGCGGCGCGATGCCGGGTTTCGTAGCCCGTCCGGATGTCCGAGCCGCACGAGGTTCGAAGTCGACCCCCGTCTTCCCGTCGGCGTAGTCGAATGGAACGGCCATCGCAGTGGCGAGTGCGTCGGGGAACTGTCGGTCATCGGTGGGCTTCACAGGGACAGGCTAGACAGGGGGTCGGACATCGACGCCCCACGGGCAAGGTTGTTGGACGACTGCCGGTTTGCAGTCGTCGGGGGAGACAGGACAGGCCTGGTCGCGACAACGGGTGGCACGGCATCTGCTGTGCCACCCGTTGTCGTTACCCTCCGCAACCGCGTGCCGTCGGGTGGCCGGCGGTGTTGGAGGGCCGGCCTCAAGGTGCGGGGGAGCGCCCGGCATGGCATGGGCGGGCTGCGGATTCTCCCCAGGGAGCCCTGAGGGCCATCTTCTTGCGTTCGCAAGAGCTAAGTTGATTAATGGTGCTGCTGTGCAGGCTACAGCCAGTCACGTTTCTTGAAGATGACGTACAGGCTCACGCACACCACCGCCATCAGCAGGATCGCGAAGGGATAGCCGGCCGCCCACTTGAGCTCCGGCATGACCTCGAAGTTCATGCCGTAGATGGTTCCCACGAGTGTGGGTGCGAAGAGAATGGCCGCCCAGGAGGAGATCTTCTTGATCTCCTCGTTCTGTTCGAAGCCGGCTCCGGCCAGGGCTCGCATCTCGGCGTTCTGCTGTTGGGAGACCAGGGTTGCGTTGACCGTGAGGATCTCGGTCAAGGCCTGGCGGAAGCCGTCCACGCGTTCGCTGGTGTGGGTGACGTGGTCGGCGACGTCGCGGAGGTAGCGCTGGAGTTCCTCCTCCGTGCCGTATTTCGCGAAGCCCGCCATCAGGCCGTGGAGCATGGCCACCAGGGGGCGGGTGGCGCGCTGGAACTCGACCATCTCGCGGGAGAGTTCGTAGATGCGCCGGGAGACCTCCGGGTCGCCGCGGAACACCTCGGTCTCGATCTCGTCCATGTCGTTCTGGACGCCCTCGACGACGGGGGCGTAGCCGTCGACCACCGCGTCGAGGATGGCGTACAGGGCGGCCTCCGGGCCGAGGGAGAGGAGTTCGGGGGTGCCCTCCATGCGGCGGCGTACCGCGGGGAGGTCGGGGGCTGCGCCGTGCCGGACCGTGATCAGGAAGTCCGGGCCGACGAAGATGTGGAGCTCGCTGAACTCGACCTCCTCCGGGGCGTCCAGGTAGCGGGCGGCGCGCAGGACGACGAAGAGGGTCTCGCCGTAGCGCTCCAGCTTGGGGCGCTGGTGGGCTTCGAGGGCGTCCTCGACGGCCAGCTCGTGGAGCTTGAACTCGTCGGCGAGGGAGTGGAGTTCGGTCTCGGTGGGGCGGTGCAGGCCGATCCAGGCCATGCGGCCGGGCTGCTCGCGCAGTTGACGGAAGGTTTCTGCGAGTGTGGTGGGGGATGCCACGCGTCTGCCTTCGCGGTAGACCGCGGAGTCGATCACGCTGCGGTGGTCGCCGGGCGTCTCGGACGGTGGCGCGGCAGGCGGGGGCGTGGCGCGGCGCCACGGGGGGCGGCGGTCTGGGCGCTCCGGCATCGCAGGTCAGCTCCCGGGTCGGTGCAGTGGATTTCGTGCGTACTGTTCTGTGGCCTTATTGCGGACAGAACGTGTCCGCGATGGGGGATAGCTTGCTGTCATGGCCTCCAGGACGACGCACCCCGTACTCGACACCCGTTCACTGAACCGTGCCACGCTCGCCCGGCAGCTACTCCTCAGCCGCGCCGAGATGCCCGCGTTGGACGCCGTCGCGCACCTGCTCGGGCTCCAGGCGCAGAACGTGAAACCGCCGTACTTCCAGCTGCACGCACGGCTCGCCGGGTTCCGGCCCGACGCGCTCGCCGGGCTGATGGAATCCCGCCGGGTGGTCCGGATGGTCACCCTGCGCTCCACCCTCCACACCCACACCGCCGAGGACGCGCTCACCCTGCGGCCCCTCGTGCAGGCACCCCGCGACCGGGAGCTGGGGAACTTTCGCAAGGGCCTCGTCGGCGTGCACCTCGAACGGCTCACCGAGCTCGCCCGGGGGTTCGTCGAGGCCGAGCCGCGCACCATGGCGGAGATCCGGGAGGAGCTGCTGAAGCACTGGCCCGATGCCGAGCCGCAGGCCCTGTCCGTCGCCGCGCGCTGCCTGCTGCCGCTCGTCCAGGTCACGCCGCGCGGGGTGTGGGGGCGCAGCGGGCAGGTACGGCTCACCACCGTCGAGCGCTGGCTCGGTGACACCCCGGCGGAAACCGCAGGGTCCGGAACGGGCGTGGAGGGGCTCGTGGTGCGGTACCTGCGTGCGTTCGGGCCCGCCTCCGTCAAGGACATGCAGGTGTGGGCCGGGCTCACCCGTCTGCGGGAATCCTTCGAGCGGCTGCGGCCGCGGCTCGCCACCTTCCGCGACGCGAACGGCGTAGAGCTGTTCGACCTGCCCGACGCGCCCCGGCCGCCGGCGGACACCCCGGCGCCGCCCCGCTTCCTGCCCGAGTTCGACAACATCCTGCTCTCGCACGCCGACCGCACCCGGGTGGTTCCCGCCGGCCTCAAGGGCCGTACCTGGACGGGCAATCAGGCGCACTGCACCCTCCTCCTCGACGGGTTCCTCGCCGGCCTGTGGCGTCTGGACGAGGACGGCGGCCGGCTCACGGTCGAGCTCTTCGGCAGGGCCACCCGGCAGGAGAAGGACGCCGTCGTGGCCGAAGGGGAGCGGCTCGTCACCGACATGGCCGCCGGCGCGGGCGGGACGGGCTCCGTCCGCTTCGGGTCAATCCACGGCTGACCCGGCTCTGGTGGGGCGTGCGGCCCACACGGCACGATGCCCCTCATGACGCACAACACCGTCGAGAATGCAGGGGCGGCGGCCGGGAGCGGCGCCACCGCCGGATTCCGTGCCGCACGGGACTTCCTCCTCGCCCACCGCGAGGACTACGAGGGCGCCCGCGCCGGATTCGGCTGGCCGCGGCCCGAGCGGTTCAACTGGGCCGAGGACTGGTTCGACCACCTCGCCCACGGCGACGCCGGCACCGCCGACGCCCTCCGCATCGCCGAGGAGGACGGCACCAGCCGCAGCCTCTCCTTCCGGGAACTGTCCGAACGCTCCTGCTCCGCCGCCAACTGGCTGCGCGAACAAGGTGTCGCGGCCGGCGACCGGGTCCTCGTCATGCTCGGCAACCAGCGCGAACTGTGGGAGGTCATGCTCGGTGCGATGCGGCTGCGCGCCGTCGTCATCCCCGCCACCCCGCTGCTCGGCCCCGCCGACCTGCGCGACCGCATCGAGCGCGGCCACGTGCGCCACGTCATCGTGCGCGCCGAGGACACGGGCAAGTTCGACGGGGTCCCGGGCAACTACACCAGGATCGCCGCCGGCCCGCAGGTGCCCACCGGCTGGCGGCGCCTGGCGGACATGTACCGGGCCGACCCGGCCTTCACTCCGGACGGCGAGACCCCGGCCGACGACCCGCTGATGCTGTACTTCACCTCCGGGACGACCGCCCGCCCCAAGCTCGTCGAGCACACGCACGCCTCGTACCCGATCGGGCACCTCTCCACCATGTACTGGCTGGGGCTGCAGCCAGGCGACGTGCACCTCAACATCGCCTCGCCCGGCTGGGCCAAGCACGCGTGGTCCAACCTCTTCGCCCCGTGGAACGCCGGCGCCACCGCCTTCGTGTACAACTACACCCGCTTCGACGCGGAGCGGCTGATGGCGGAGATGGACCGGCACGGCGTGACCACCTTCTGCGCCCCGCCCACCGTGTGGCGGATGCTGATCCAGTCCGACCTCGGCAAGCTGCGCACCCCGCCGCGCGAGGCGGTCGCCGCCGGCGAACCCCTGAACCCCGAGGTCATCGAGAAGGTCCGCGACGCGTGGGGCGTCACCATCCGCGACGGGTTCGGCCAGACCGAGACCACCCTCCAGATCGGCAACTTCCCCGGGGCACGGGTGAAGCCCGGCTCGATGGGGCGGCCCGCGCCCGGCTACGAGATCGTTCTCCTCGACCCGGTCACCGGCAAGGTCTCCCCGGACGAGGGCGAGGTCTGCGTGGACCTCGGCCCGCGCCCGGCCGGGGTGATGACCGGCTACCGCGACGACGCGGAGCGCACCGCCGAGGCCATGGCGGACGGGCTCTACCGCACGGGCGACATCGCCGCGCGGGACGCGGACGGCTACCTCACCTACGTCGGGCGCTCCGACGACGTCTTCAAGGCCTCCGACTACAAGATCAGCCCGTTCGAGCTGGAGAGCGCGCTGCTGGAGCACGCGGCCGTGGCGGAGGCGGCCGTCGTACCGGCCCCGGACCCCCTGCGGCTGGCCGTTCCGAAGGCGTACGTCGCCCTCGCCGCAGGCTGGGAGCCCGGGCCGGAGACGGCGCGGGCGCTGTTCGCGCACTCCCGCGCGGTGCTCTCCCCGTACAAGCGGATCCGCCGCATCGAGTTCGCGGAGCTCCCGAAGACCGTGTCCGGCAAGATCCGCCGGGTGGAGCTGCGGGAGCTCACCGCGGCGGGCTCGGGAGCGGAGTACGACGAGGCCGACCTGGGCTGACGGCTGACGCCCGGGGCGGGCGGATCAGCACCGGCCCGTACGCACGTACACGAGGACGTACGCACGTACGGGCCGACGGGCCGACGGGTGGCCGGCGGCTATGCGGGCAGGTGCGCCTCGATCGCGGCGATGACCTCGGCGGACTCGGGCTCGACCCGCGGACGGAACCGCGCGACGACCTCGCCGGCGGGGGAGACCAGGAACTTCTCGAAGTTCCACTGGATGTCGCCCGCCTCGCCGTCGGCGTCCGGGGCCTTCACCAGCTCCCGGTACAGCGGGTGCCGGTTCTCTCCGTTGACCTCGGACTTCTCCAGCATCGGGAAGGTCACGCCGAAACCGGCCGCGCAGAACGTCTGGATGTCCTCGGCGGTGCCGGGCTCCTGCTCGCCGAACTGGTTGCAGGGCACGCCGATGACGGTGAATCCGCGCTCCTCGTACTTGAACTGCAGGCGGGCCAGTCCCGAGTACTGGGGGGTGAGCCCGCACTGCGAGGCGGTGTTCACCAGCAGGATGGCCTTGCCCCGGTGGGCCCCGAGGGTGGTGGGCTCGTCGGACAGGGTGGTCAGCGGGATGTCGTACAGGCTCATCGGGCTCTCCTCGGCAGGGCGGGGCAGGTCACGGCCAGCGGATATCGCCTCCGAGCCTACGTCCTGGCCGGAGGGGGACCGGGTCAGGCCCCCGCGGCGACGAGTGCGTCCGCGGGGTCGTTGAGCGGCTGGGGCGCGCCCGTGAGGTCCATGACGAAGAGCGGTATGCGCAGCTCGTCGGCGCGGGTGCGGGCCTCCTGCGTGTATCCGGCGAGCGCGAAGTAGACGCTGGTCGCCGACACCGTCAGCCCGTTCAGCCAGACGCACTCCACCGCCCGCAGCCCAGCCGGCGCGGTGGTCGGGTCCACCTGGGCGACGAGGCCGGGGGCCCGCAGGTCCACGGCTGCCGTGGGGACGGGCCGGCCGTCGGGTTGGCGGACGTCCCGGAAGCCGAGCCAGCGCAGGTAGAGCGCGGCCGTGGCCACCGCGTCCCGGGCGGTGCGGATGGTCATCGGGCGGAAGGCCGGCCGCGGCGCCCGCGGCGCCGGTGCTGCGCCTCCCGGCTGCGTTGCTCCTCCGGGCCGCGCGGCTTCTTCGGGCTGCTGCGGGCCGTACGGGCCCGCCGGACCGGTGGCCCGCAGCGGGTCGGCGGCCGACGGGGATCCGACGGCGGGCGGGGAGCCGGCCGCCGCCCCGGGGGCCTCGGCGGGGATGTTCGCCGCCGCGCGGAAGTCCGCCGCGCGGGAGTCCGCCGCGCGGGAGTCCGGCGACCGGCGGTCCGTCGACCGGAAGCCGGCGTCGGGGAGGTCCCTGCCACTGCCACTGCCACTGCCCCTGCCCCTGTCCCCGGAGCCGGAAGCCCGCCCATCCGCCGCCTCCGGGGCATCAGCCGGTCCCAGCGGCCCCAGCGGCCCCAGCGGCTCCCCCGGCCCCACCGGCTCCACAGGATGCACCGGAACCCGGACCACCGTTCCGCACGAGCCGCAGCCCACCTCGGGCTGCGGCCACTCGCTCACCAGCCCGCAGACCCCGCACCGCGCCGCCACCCACGAGTCCGACCAGGTCCGGTGCGTCAGCGGCACGGGCGGCGCCGTCAGGTCCAGCGGCAGGGCGGCCGGGCTCCCGCAGGCGCAGGGGAAGACCGGGGCGGCGTAACTGCTCTCGCGCAGGCACACCGGGCAGCGCACCGGCACCGCTTCCGTCATGGACCCCCGACCCCCTCCGTCGCTGTACGTGGATCCATGCTCCACCACCTGCGACCGCCGCCGCGAGGGCGTCGGCGATTTTCCGCCCGGCAGGGGGTCGTTTGTGCAACTCGCGCCCTCAGGGCGCGGCTTTTGGTGGGTTCCGGGGTGCCGGACCGCCTTGACGCGCGCGGAGCCGACACTTAGCTTGTTTCGCATAGCAGAATATGACTTCCGCATTGCGGAAACAGTCTGACCGCCAGACCGCCAGGAGTACTCGATGCCCCGTATGACAGCCGCTGCCGCCGCCGTGGAGATCCTCAAGCGCGAGGGTGTCGCGCAAGCGTTCGGCGTGCCCGGCGCTGCGATCAACCCGTTCTACCGAGAGCTCAAGAACGTGGGCGGCATCAACCACACCCTCGCCCGCCACGTCGAGGGCGCCTCGCACATGGCCGAGGGCTACACCCGGGCCAAGGCGGGCAACATCGGTGTCTGCATCGGTACCTCCGGTCCCGCCGGCACCGACATGATCACCGGCCTGTACTCCGCGATCGCGGACTCCATCCCGATCCTCTGCATCACCGGTCAGGCCCCGGTCTCGAAGCTCCACAAGGAGGACTTCCAGGCCGTCGACATCGCGGCGATCGCAAAGCCCGTCACCAAGGCCGCGACCACCGTCCTCGAAGCCGCGCAGGTCCCCGGCGTCTTCCAGCAGGCGTTCCACCTGATGCGCTCCGGTCGCCCCGGCCCGGTCCTGATCGACCTCCCGATCGACGTCCAGCTGACCGAGATCGACTTCGACCCCGAGACCTACGAGCCGCTGCCGGTCTACAAGCCGTCCGCGACCCGCGCCCAGATCGAGAAGGCGATCCGGTTCCTGCTGGAGTCCGAGCGTCCGCTGATCGTCGCCGGTGGCGGCATCATCAACGCCGACGCCTCCGACCTGCTGGTCGAGTTCGCCGAGCTGACGGGCGTCCCGGTCATCTCCACCCTGATGGGCTGGGGCACCATCCCGGACGACCACGAGCTGGCCGCCGGCATGGTCGGGGTCCAGACCGCCCACCGCTACGGCAACGCGACATTCCTCGAGTCGGACTTCGTCCTGGGCATCGGCAACCGCTGGGCCAACCGCCACACCGGTTACAACATGGACGCCTACACCAAGGGCCGCACGTTCGTCCACGTCGACATCGAGCCGACCCAGATCGGCAAGATCTTCGCGCCGGACTACGGCATCGCCTCCGACGCCAAGGCCGCGCTGGAGCTGTTCATCGAGGTCGCCCGGGAGCTCAAGGCCGAGGGCAGGCTGCCGGACTTCTCCGCCTGGGCTGCCTCCGCGCAGGAGCGCAAGGCCACCCTCCAGCGCCGCACGCACTTCGAGAACATCCCGATGAAGCCGCAGCGCGTCTACGAGGAGATGAACAAGGCCTTCGGCCCGGAGACCCGCTACGTCACCACCATCGGCCTCTCCCAGATCGCCGCCGCGCAGTTCCTGCACGTCTACAAGCCGCGCCACTGGATCAACTGCGGCCAGGCCGGCCCGCTCGGCTGGACCATCCCGGCCGCCATCGGTGCTGCGACCGCGGACCCGCAGACCCCGATCGTCGCCCTCTCTGGCGACTACGACTTCCAGTTCATGATCGAGGAGCTGGCGGTCGCCGCCCAGCACAAGGTGCCCTACGTCCACGTCCTCGTGAACAACGCCTACCTGGGCCTGATCCGTCAGGCGCAGGGCAACCTGGGCATCAACTTCGAGGTCAACCTCGAATTCGAGAACATCAACGCCCCGGAGCTCGGCGGCTACGGCGTCGACCACGTCAAGGTCGCCGAGGGCCTGGGCGTCAAGGCCATCCGCGTCACCGACCCGGAGCAGCTGGGCGAGGCCTTCGAGCAGGCCAAGAAGCTGGCCGTCGAGCACCAGGTCCCGGTCGTCGTCGAGGCGATCCTGGAGCGCATCACGAACATCGCGATGAGCAAGACCGTCGACATGAGCGACGTCACCGAGTTCGAGGAACTGGCCACCGAGCCCGGCCACGCCCCGACCGCGATCAAGGCCCTCAAGGTCTGATCGTCCCCGTCCTTCACCGGACGGTCGGGCAAGGAACGGCACGCGAACGGCCCCCGCCCGCTTGGGTTCAAGGGGTCGTCGCAACACCACTTGGTTTCAGGTGGTGAGTAGATCACGTAGAGGGGGGGGGGGGGGGGGGGGGCGGCGCGGGGGGGGGG
>NZ_JBHXTC010000034.1:0-51987 GCF_042677605.1 Streptomyces sp. NPDC127106
GGGGGGGCGCGGCGGCGCGGCGGGCGCGCCCCCGGCCCCGGTTCCCGGTGTTCGGGGTCCTGTTCCGCGTGAGCGGGGCCCTGCGTCCGGGGCCCCGCGCTCGGGGCGTTCGTTCGGGGCCGGGTCAGTGGGGCACCTGCGGGCGGAGGCTGTCGAGGAAGGGCTCCAGGACGCCCCGCCAGGCGGTCGGATGGTCGTAGTGGAGGTAGTGGCCGGCGTCGGGGATCTCGGCGTACCGGCCTTCGGGCAGGACGCGGACCATCTCCTGGGCCTCGGCGCGGCCGAGCTCGCCGTCCAGGCCGCGGACGACCAGGGTGGGACAGCTGACCTGGGCCAGCTCCTCCCAGTGCGCGTCGTGGACCCAGGTCTCCCGGGCCGTCAGCATGTCGCTTCGGGAGAACAGGGGGCGCCAGCCGTCGGGGGTGCGGTGCATGACCTCGGCGAAGAAGGCGCCGCGGCCGGGGTCGGGCCGCTGTACGCGGGGGTCGTCCTCGCCGAACCAGCGGCGGGCGGCGTCCTGCGTGGGGAACGGCAGGGGCCAGTGATGGAACCACTCCGCCCATTCGCGCTGGGAGGCCTCGCCGAGGGCCGAGGCGCGCATGTCACAGATGACCAGGGCCTCGACGAGGTCCGGACGGCGGGCGGCCAGCTGCCAGCCGGTGAGGGCGCCCATGGAGTGGCCGACGAGGGTGACGGGGGCGAGACCGAGCTGCTCGACGGCCGCCTCGGCATCGGCGACGAAGGCCTCGCGGCCGAGGGAGGTCGGGACCTCCGGGCCGGCGGCCGGGCGGTCGCTCTCACCGTGGCCGCGCTGGTCGAGGGCCACGACGCGGCGGCCGCGGGCGAGCCAGCGGGCGGTGCCGGCCCAGTGGAGGGCACGGCCCATCAGGCCGTGGAGTAACAGCACCCGGGGCGCCGGGAGGTCCGGCGGCGGGGCGGCGTCCGGTTCTCCGAACTCCCAGGCGGCCAGGCAGACGCCGTCGGCCGCTGTCACATCGATGCGCCGTACCACCGAGGAGGCACCCCCTTCGCTTCGCCGCCACACTATCGAACCCGCATTCGAAAATCGGCTTCTCGCGGTCAACACCGCTCTTTCGAGTGACCTTGCTCAAGGATTGGCGACCCCTGCCGATGGAGATCCTTTGAACAGGGAGGCGGGCCGCTCGGGGAAGACGGTCCGAAGGGGATGACCTTGAGAGCTCGGGGCTCCGGGTCAGCACAGGGGAGGAAGGTCCCGGCGCCGCGAGGCGCCGGGACCACTCGCTTCTCCGGCCTCCGGTCAGGCCTTCGCGACGAACACGTGCGAGGCGATCTCCGCCTCCAGCTCGGCGGCCTCGCCGCCGCTGCCGACCAGCACACCGCCGGGCGACTCGGTCACGCTCACGACCGAACCGGGCTGCACCCCCGCCCGGCGCAGCGTGTACATCAGCTGGGCGTCCGTCTGGATGGGCTCGCCGATCCGGCGCACGACCACCGTCTTGCCCTCGGTGCCCGGCTCCAGGTCCGACAGGCTGACCATGCCGTCCTCGATGAACGGGTCGGCCTCGGCCTTCTCACCCAGCTCCTCCAGGCCCGGGATCGGGTTCCCGTACGGCGACTCGGTGGGGTGGCGCAGCAGCTCCAGCACGCGTCGCTCCACCGCCTCGCTCATCACGTGCTCCCAGCGGCAGGCCTCCGCGTGCACCTGCTCCCATTCCAGGCCGATGACATCGACCAGCAGGCACTCCGCGAGCCGGTGCTTGCGCATCACGCGCGTGGCCAACCGGCGGCCCTCATCCGTCAACTCCAGGTGCCGGTCGCTCGCCACGGCCACCAGACCGTCGCGCTCCATCCGCGCCACCGTCTGGCTCACCGTCGGCCCGCTCTGGTCGAGCCGTTCGGCGATCCGGGCGCGCATGGGGACCACGCCTTCCTCTTCCAGCTCGAGGATGGTGCGGAGATACATCTCCGTGGTGTCGATCAGTCCGGACATTCGTGCCCCTCGGATATCGTGCGCTGGCCCTGTCCCCAATTCTGACGCATCGGACGGACAACCGTCCCGCGCCTTCGCCAAGCCCCGACCCCGCAGCGGGGCCGCGGGGCCCGGGTTGACGCCCGTATTGACACGCCCTTGGTCCGGACCGCACGGTGAGCGGCGGACCCGGACACCCCGTCCCCACCGCCTCTCTGGAAGGGCCTCGGCAATGAGCGAGAGCAAGCTGGCCGGTCAGTTCTTCGATGCCGCGATCGGCCTGCTGCAACGGGTGCGGGACGAGGAGGGCGGGCGCATCGCCGAGGCCGGGACCGCCGTCGCCGACGCCGTCGCGGCCGGGAACCGGCTCTTCGCCTTCGGCGCCGGCCACTCCTCGCTCCCCGCCCAGGACGTGGTCTACCGGGCCGGCGGGCTCGCCCTGATGAACTTCCTCGCCGTCCCCGGCACCGCCGGCGTCGACGTCATGCCCGCCACCCTCGGCAGCGCCCTGGAACGGGTCGACGGCCTCGCCGGGGCCGTCCTGGACAGCAGCCCCGCCACCGCCGGCGACGTACTGGTGATCATCTCCCTGTCCGGGCGGAACGCCCTGCCCGTGGAGATGGCCATGAACGCCCGCGCCCTCGGCCTCACCGTCATCGGGGTGACCTCCGTGGCGTACGCGCGGGAGACCCGGTCGCGGCACGTCTCCGGCACCTTCCTCAAGGACCACTGCGACATCGTCCTCGACAGCAAGATCGCCGTTGGTGACGCCGAGCTGACCCTCGACGGGATCGCCGCCCCCTTCGCGCCCGCCTCCACCGTGGTGACCAGCGCGATCATGCAGGCGGTGATGGCGGCGGCGGCCGGTGGGCTCGCCGCACGCGGCATCGAGCCGCCGCTGCTGCGCTCGGGCAACGTCGACGGCGGCCACGAGTGGAACGGCCGCGTCATGCAGGAGTACGGCGACCGGATCTTTTTCCGCCACTGACCCCGGGCCGGGCCCCGCCCGGCTACGGCTTGTCGGGCGCGGACCGGGCCAGGTCCAGGTCGGCGGCGACCCGGGCCGCGACCTCCTCCGCGTACTCCGCGTCCGCCCGCTCGAACACGGCCCGCGAGGACGCCCGTACGAACGTCAGCACGCCCAGGGTCCGGCCCCGGCTCCGCAGCACCGTGCACAGCACGTGCGCCGCGTTGTCGGGCCACTGCCGGTCCCGCGCCCACACCTCGGCCGCCTCCCCGCGCGGTGCGGTCGCCCGCACCGAGCCGATCCGGTCCAGCGCCTGCAGCGCCGGATGCCCCGGCTCGTACCGGACGAGGATCCCGCCCTGTCCCGACAGCGGCGGCGGCGACACGGCGTGCCGGACGAGCCGCGGCGGGCGGTCCGGGTCGGCCGACGGCTCCAGCACGTCGAGCAGCGCGTGGTCGGCGAAGCCGGCGAGGGCGAAGTCCAACCGCACGGCGGCCGCCTCCCCCGGGTCCTCGCACTCGGCGGCGGACCGCCCGGCCCGGTACAGCTGGCCGGCGCGGAACCGCAGCTGCGCCGTGTCCAGCGCCGTCCGGCGGGCCTCGGTGATGTCCTGGAAGAGCCAGCCGACCCCGAGCGGGACCGGCTCCTCGGCGAGCGGGGAGCCCAACCGCAGGAACCCGCACCGCCAGCAGCGCCGCCGCAGCCCCTCCGGGGTGCGCACGGACACCCACAGCTCCAGCGGCGCCTGCGCGGAGCCCTCGGCCAGCACGTGCTGGAGGGCGCCCTCCAGCTCCTCGGCGCCCTGGGTCAGCAGGTCGCCGAGCGGGCGACCGAGCAGGGCGGTGCGCGCGGAGCCGAAGGCGCGCGCGGCGTGCGCGTTCACGACGGCCGGGCGCAGGTCCACGTCGACGAGCACCACGCCCCAGGAGGCGTCGTCCATCAGCGCCTCGCTCAGCGCGATGGACCGCTCCAGGTCGATCTGGGCGTGGACCTCGGTGAAGGCGCAGTACACGCCGGCCGGCCTGCCGTCCGTGCCCGGCACCCCGGCGGACTGGGTGCGCACCAGGACGCGGCCGCCGTCCTTGGTGAGCAGGGCGAACTCGTGCACCTGGCGGCCAGGGACGTCCTGGACGCCCATGAGCCGGTCCTCCACGTCCGCCGCGTCCGCGGCCCGGGCCGCCCACCCGGCGAACCCCTTGCGGCCCACCGCCTCGGCGGCGGTCCAGCCCAGGATCCGCTCGGCCTCGCGGTTCCAGTGGGTGATCACCCCGTCGGAGTCGAACGCGCACAGGGCCGCGTCCATCCCGTCCAGCAGCGCTGCGAGCAGATCGTCGGTGGGTTGTCCACGTCCGGAAGCACTCACCTGGCACCCCCTGCAGGTGTTCGCGTGTGCGGCACGTCAGATCATTGAACTGGAACGTGACGCAGCCCACACCGCATTCCCCGAATCGTCCCGAAATAAATAACTTGAGACGGCCACGGAAGCGTCCTAATGTCTGCGGTACACGAGAAGGGAGGTGGTTCCGGAAATGTACGACTACCGGACGCGTGAGGTGACTGCGGGCTAAGGGCCCGTCGTCGCAACGCACCCAGTGCGGTGCCCGGCGGAAGCCGCCCGGCGCCAATCCCAAGCAGTCACCCGACCCGCGGGCTCGCCGGCACGTCCGGCCGGCTTCTCTTACCTGCAGGAGAGAACCCGAGCCCGCGGGTCGTCTGCTGTCCGCGGCTACGGACACAGGCGCTCGATGCGCCACTTCTCCCCGTCGAGGACGTAGTGGAGCCGGTCGTGGAGCCGGTTCTCGTGGCCCTGCCAGAACTCCACCTCGTACGGGACGACGCGGATGCCTCCCCACTCCGGCGGCACCGGGACCTGCTCGCCCTCCGGATGCCGCGCCGCGAGCTCCGCGTACCGCTGGTCGAGCTCGGCGCGCGAGGCGATCACCCGGGACTGCTCGCTGGCCCAGGCGCCCAGCTGGGAGCCGTGCGGGCGGGAGCGGAAGTACGCGGCCGTCTCGTCGCGGCCGATCCGCTCGGCCGTACCCATGACGATGACCTGGCGGGCGATGGGGTGCCAGGGGAACAGCAGGGCGACGTGCGGGTTGGCGTCGAGCTCGCGGCCCTTGCGGGAGCCGTAATTGGTGTAGAAGACGAAGCCCCGCTCGTCGAAGGCCTTCAGCAGCACCGTGCGGGAGCTGGGCCGGCCGTCGGGCGTCGCGGTGGATACGACCATCGCGTTGGGCTCGAAGAGGTGCGAGTCGGCGGCCTGCCCGAACCACACGGCGAACTGTCGCATCGGGTCCCCGTCGAGACTGTCCTCGCGGACGATCTCCGAGCGGTACTGCTTGCGCATGGTGGAGGGATCAAGATCCATGTCGGTCACGCGTGCCATCCTGCCGCAGGAGTGCTCCTGCGAGTGTGCCGTATGTCACGCTTCCGCCTGGCATCCCCAACCGCCAAAATCTTGGGGCCGGTCAGGAGCCCCCGCACGGGTGGCCTCCGGCCGTACCGGGCATCAACGGGGATGACCGCGCCGGACCGCCGCGAGTCACGCCGGTAACCGCGCGTGTTCGCACTATCTGAGGGAGCCGCCTGATGTCCGACTTCGTACCCGGGCTCGAAGGAGTCGTCGCGTTCGAGACGGAGATCGCCGAACCCGACAAGGAAGGCGGAGCGCTCCGCTACCGCGGAGTCGACATCGAGGACCTGGTCGGCCACGTCTCGTTCGGGAACGTGTGGGGCCTGCTGGTCGACGGGGCGTTCAACCCCGGCCTGCCCGCCGCCGAGCCCTTCCCGATCCCTGTCCACTCCGGTGACATCCGCGTCGACGTCCAGTCCGCCCTCGCCATGCTCGCCCCCGTGTGGGGCCTGAAACCGCTGCTCGACATCGACGAGCAGACCGCCCGCGACGACCTGGCGCGCGCGGCCGTGATGGCGCTGTCGTACGTCGCCCAGTCCGCCCGCGGACAGGGCCTGCCGATGGTCCCGCAGCGGGAGATCGACAAGGCGGAGTCCGTCGTCGAGCGGTTCATGATCCGCTGGCGGGGCGAGCCGGACCCCCGGCACGTCAAGGCCGTCGACGCGTACTGGACCTCGGCCGCCGAGCACGGCATGAACGCCTCCACCTTCACCGCCCGCGTGATCGCCTCCACGGGCGCCGACGTCGCCGCCGCCCTGTCCGGAGCGGTGGGCGCCATGTCCGGACCGCTGCACGGCGGCGCGCCGTCCCGCGTCCTCGGCATGATCGAGGAGATCGAGCGCACCGGCGACGCGGTGGCGTACGTGAAGAAGGCCCTGGACAAGGGCGAACGGCTGATGGGCTTCGGACACCGGGTCTACCGGGCCGAAGACCCGCGCGCCCGCGTACTGCGCCGCACCGCCAAGGAGCTGGACGCGCCGCGCTACGAGGTGGCCGCCGCGCTGGAGAAGGCCGCGCTGGAGGAGCTGCACGCCCGCCGCCCCGACCGGGTGCTCGCCACGAACGTGGAGTTCTGGGCCGCGATCATGCTGGACTTCGCGGAGGTCCCGGCACACATGTTCACCTCGATGTTCACCTGTGCCCGTACCGCCGGCTGGTCGGCGCACATCCTGGAGCAGAAGCGGACGGGCCGCCTGGTGCGCCCGTCGGCGCGCTACATCGGGCCGGGCAAGCGCAACCCGCAGGAGATCGACGGCTACGCGGACATCGCCAGGACGGCCTGACCGGCCGACGGTCGAGGGGCCGACCGCCGGGGGCGCCGCATCCGGAGACGGACGCGGCGCCCCCGGCGCGTGTACGGGGCCCTGCGGGCCCGGCGTGGCGTGGCCCCGGCGGCCCGGGGTCGGCCCGGGGGTCAGCCCAGGGTCGCGTCGAGGATGCGGGTCCACTCGGCGACCACGCGGGCCCGACGGGCCGTGTCGTCGGTCAGGACGTTGGCCAGGCCCAGACCGCGGGCCATGTCGAGGAAGCCCTGCACGGTCTCCCGCACCCCGGGCACCGACTCGTCCGCGCCCAGCAGCTGCACGGCCATCCGGTGGGTCTCGCGGCCCAGGCGGGCCTCCAGCTCGGCGACGCGGGGGCGCAGCTGCTCCTCGTGCGAGGCGGCGACCCAGAGCTGGAGGGCGGCCCGGAACATCGGCCCGGTGTACAGGTCGACCAGGGCCTCGACGACCGCGGCGCGGCCACTGCCGGCCGCCGCGCCGGCGCCGGTGCTGTCGCGGAGGAGCTCGGGCAACGCTGCCGAGCGCTCCTCGGCCATGAACTCCACGGCCGCGGTGAACAGGTCCTCCCGGGTGCGGAAGTGGTGCTGGGCGGCGCCCCGGGAAACCCCGGCGCGTTCGGCGACGACCGCGACGGTGGAGCCCGCCCAGCCGTGTTCGGCGAGGCAGGTGATGGCAGCGTCCAGCAGGTGGCGGCGGGTGACGCGGCTGCGGGCCTGCTTGGGCAGGTTCCCCGGCTGGCCCTCGGCCGGCGGGCCGGCCGCCGCCGGGCCGTCCGCCGCCTGGGCAGCGGCCGCTGCCGCCGTCGGGCGGGTCACAGCGCCCACGACGGATTCCGGCGCTCGAAGCGGGCGGCGATGCCCTCGCGGGCTTCGGCGGAGCCGAAGTGGTGGGCCGACAGCCGGGTCAGTGCCTCGCCGTCCTGCGCCAGGGCGGCCCTTACGGGGGCGCTGACCAGCCGCTTGGTGGCGGCGAGGGCCTCCGGACCGGCCTTGCGCAACCCGGCCAGGACGGGGGCCAGGGCCTGGTCCACGTCCTCGCCGTGCAGGGTGAGCAGACCGATCCGGGCTGCCTCTGCGGCGTCGAAGGCCTCCGCGGTCAGCAGGTAGCGGGACGCGGCGCGCGGGTCCAGGCGGGGCAGCAACGGGGCGGAGATCACGGCGGGGACCACGCCGAGGTGGGTCTCGGTGAAGGCGTACGTGGACTGCGGCCCGGCGGCGGCGATGTCGCAGACGCCGAGCAGGCCCAGGCCGCCCGCCCGGACGTGGCCGGTGACCCGGGCGACGACCGGGCGGGACAGTGCGGCGATCTCGTGCAGCAGGGCGAGGAAGTCGGCCGGGTCGAAGGGGTTCTTCAGGTCGGCCCCGGCGCAGAAGGTGCCGCCGGTGTGGGTGATGAGCACGGCCCGGACCGCGGGGTCGGCGTCCGCCGCGGCGAGGGCCGCGCGCAGCTCGCCGACGAGGGCCGCGGAGAGCGCGTTGCGGTTGGCCGGGGAGTCGAGCGTGAGGGTGGTGATGCCGTGCGCGTGCGCGGCTTTGACGAGGGGCTCCATGCCGCTCCTTCTCAGCGGGTCCGGTCCGGCTCCGGCGGGGCCGGGGGCGGCCGCACTGGGGGCGGTCGCCGTACCGGCCCGGCCGGCTGGTGCGGCTAGTACGACTTGGGCAGGCCCAGGGTCTGGTGCGAGACGAAGTTGAGGATCATCTCGCGGCTGACGGGGGCGATGCGGGACACCCGGGAGGCGGTGACGAGGGAAGCCAGTCCGTACTCGCGGGTGAGGCCGTTGCCGCCCAGGGTGTGGACCGCCTGGTCCACCGCCTTCACGCAGGCCTCGGCAGCAGCGTACTTGGCCATGTTGGCGGCTTCTCCCGCGGCCAGGTCGTCGCCCAGGTCGTAGAGGCGGGCCGCCTTCTGCATCATCAGGCGGGCCAGTTCCAGGTCGATGTGGGCCGCGGCGAGGGGGTGGGCGATGGCCTGGTGGGCGCCGATCGGCTCCTTCCAGACCTGCCGGGTCCGGGCGTAGTCGACAGCCCGGGCGAGGGCGAATCGGCCCATGCCGATCGCGAAGGCGGCGGTCATGATGCGCTCGGGGTTCAGGCCAGCGAACAGCTGGAGCAGGCCCGCGTCCTCGTCGCCGACCAGCGCGTCGGCGGGCAGCCGTACCTCGTCCAGGACCAGCTCGAACTGCTTCTCGGCGGCCTGGAGTTCCATGTCGAGGGGTGAGCGGCCGAAGCCGGGGGTGTCGCGGGGGACGATGAACAGGCAGGGCTTGAGCGTGCCGGTGCGGGCGTCCTCGGTGCGGCCGACGATCAGGGTCGCGTCGGCGATGTCCACGCCGGAGATGAACACCTTGCGGCCCGTCAGGACCCACGTGTCGCCGTCGCGGCGGGCGGTGGTGGTGATGCGGTGGGAGTTGGATCCGGCGTCGGGCTCGGTGATGCCGAAGGCCATGGTGCGGGAGCCGTCGGCGAGGCCGGGGAGCCAGGCCCGCTTCTGGGCGTCGGTGCCGAAGCGGGCGATGACGGTGCCGCAGATGGCGGGCGAGACGACCATCATCAGCAGCGGGCAGCCGGCGGCGCCGAGTTCCTCCAGGACGATGGAGAGTTCGGCGATGCCGCCGCCCCCGCCGCCGTACTCCTCGGGCAGGTTGACGCCGAGGTAGCCGAGTTTGGCGGCGTCGGCCCACAGTTCGTCGGGGTGGCCGCCCTCGCGGGTGATGCGGGCGTAGTAGTCGCGGCCGTAGCGCTGCCCGAGGGCGGCGACGGCGGCGCGCAGGGCCTGGTGTTCCTCGGTTTCGAGGGGGGTTGCGGTGGCGGGGCTCATGGCTGCGGTGCCTCCTGGACTACGGCGAGCAGGGCGCCGAATTCGACCTGGTGGCCGAGGCCGGCGTGGAGCGCGGTGAGCGTGCCGGAGGCGGGCGAGACGATGCGGTGCTCCATCTTCATGGCCTCCAGCCAGAGCAGCGGCTGCCCGGCGGTGACGGTGCTGCCGGGGGCGAGGCCCTCGGCGATGCGGACGACGGTGCCGGGCATGGGGGCGAGCAGGGAGCCGGGAAGGGTGCGGTCCTGAGGGTCGGTGAACCGGGGGACCGGGATGAGGGTGTGGGCGTTCGGGGCGGGGTGGGCGGGGGTGGGCGCGGTGTCGACGTAGACCTCCTCGGCTGCTACCGCATCCCTGTTGTTCGATTTTTGTTTCACGTGGAACACGCGCCGGATGCCGTCGGCTTCGAGGACGACGCGGTGCGGCTCGGCGGCCAGGACGCGGACGCCGGGGTGGTCCACGAGCTGGGGCGGCCCGCTGTGGGAGGGCAGGTAGCGCACCTCGTACACGCTGTCGGTGTCGGTGCCGGTGCCGGTATCGGTGCCGGTATCGGTGCCGCGGCCGCCGCCGGTCACCCGGTAGCTGCGGGACTGCGGGGCGGAGCGGACGTTGCGCCAGCCGCCGAGGCGGGCGGTGAGCGGGGCGTCCGCGGCGGGCGCGGCGGCGGCCAGCGCGGCGGCGGCCGCGGCCAGCGAGGCCGCCCGACCGGCGTCCGGGGCGGGCTCGGTGAGGGCGCCGAGGTGGCGCTCGTAGAACCCGGTGTCGGTCCGGGCGGCGGTGAACTCCGGGTGCGTGAGGGAACGTACGAGGAGCTCGCGGTTGGTGGCGACGCCGTGGATGCGCGCCGCGGACAGGGCGCGGACGAGGGCGCGGACGGCCTCGGCGCGGGTGGGGGCGTGCGCGATGACCTTGGCGAGCATGGGGTCGTAGTGGATGCCGACGGGGTCGCCGTCGGCGTACCCGGTGTCGACGCGGACCGCGGCGGGCGCGGGCGGGACGGCGGGGGGCGCCGGGATGCGGAAGGTGGCCAGGGTGCCGGTCTGCGGGCGCCAGTCCTCGGCGGGGTCCTCGGCGTACAGGCGGGCCTCCACGGCGTGCCCGGCGGGCTCCGGGGGCTCCGGGGGCAGGGCCGCGCCCTCGGCGACACGGATCTGGAGGGCGACGAGGTCGAGGCTGAAGACGGCCTCGGTGACGGGGTGTTCCACCTGGAGGCGGGTGTTCATCTCCAGGAAGTACGGGCGGCCGTCGGCGGTGACGAGGAACTCGACGGTGCCCGCGCCCCGGTAGGAGACGGCCCGGGCGGCGGCGACCGCGGCCTCGTGGAGGGCGGTGCGCAGGGAGTCGGGCAGGCCTGGGGCCGGGGCCTCCTCGATGACCTTCTGGTGGCGGCGCTGGAGGGAACAGTCCCGGGTGCCGAGCGCCCACACGGTGCCGTGTCCGTCGGCGAGGACCTGCACCTCGATGTGGCGGCCGCGTTCGACGTAGGGCTCGGCGAAGACCTCGCCGTCGCCGAACGCGGACCGGGCCTCGGCGGCCGCGGCGTCGAGTTCGGCCTTCAACTCGTGCAGGTCGCGGACCACGCGCATGCCGCGCCCGCCGCCGCCCGCGGCGGCCTTCAGGAGCAGCGGCAGGTCGGCGCGGGTGGCGCCGGCCGGGTCGACGGGGTCGAGGAGCGGCACCCCGGCGGCCCGCATCAGTTCCTTGGCGCGGGTCTTGGAGGCCATGGCCTCGATGGCCTCGGGCGGCGGCCCGATCCAGACCAGGCCTGCGGCGAGGACGGCCCGGGCGAAGCCGGCGTTCTCGGAGAGGAAGCCGTAGCCGGGGTGGACCGCGTCGGCGCCGGCGGCCAGGGCGGCCTCGATGACGAGGTCGCCGCGCAGGTACGTGTCGGCGGGGGCCGCGCCGGGCAGGCGTACGGCCGCGTCGGCCTCGCGGACGTGCAGGGCGTCGGCGTCGGGGTCGGAGTGGACGGCGACGGTGGCCAGGCCCAGGGCGCGGGCGGTGCGGAAGACGCGGACGGCGATCTCGCCGCGGTTGGCCACGAGGACCGAGGTGATCAGGGGGGCCGAGAGGTCGGCGGAGTCCGCAGCGGCGGGACCCGCGGCGGCCGCGGACGTGGTGACGGCGGTGGCGGCGGTGGCGGCGGTGGCCGTCGTGGTGGGAGTGGTCGAGGTCATGGGCGGGCTCACATCCGGAAGACGCCGAAGCCGCCGCGGGCGCCCTCGACGGGGGCGTTGTGGACGGCCGAGAGGCACAGGCCGAGGACGGTGCGGGTGTCGCGGGGGTCGATGACCCCGTCGTCGTACAGCCGCCCGGACAGGAACATCGGCAGGGATTCGGACTCGATCTGCGCCTCGACGAAGGCGCGCATCCCGGCGTCCGCCTCCTCGTCGTACGGCTTCCCCTTCGCGGCGGCGGACTGGCGGGCCACGATCGACAGCACGCCGGCCAGCTGCTGGGGGCCCATGACGGCGGACTTGGCGCTGGGCCAGGCGAACAGGAACCGGGGTTCGTAGGCGCGGCCGCACATGCCGTAGTGGCCGGCCCCGTAGCTGGCGCCGATGAGGACGGACAGGTGCGGGACGCGGGAGTTGGAGACCGCGTTGATCATCATCGAGCCGTGTTTGACGATGCCGCCCTGCTCGTACTCCTTGCCGACCATGTAGCCGGTGGTGTTGTGCAGGAACAGCAGCGGGATGTCGCGCTGGTTGGCGAGTTGGATGAACTGGGCGGCCTTCTGCGACTCGGCGCTGAACAGCACGCCCTGGGCGTTGGCGAGGATGCCGACCGGGTGACCGTGCAGGGCCGCCCAGCCGGTGACCAGGCTGGGCCCGTAGAGGGGCTTGAACTCGTCGAAGTCGGAGCCGTCGACGATGCGGGCGATGACCTCGCGCGGGTCGAAGGGGGTCTTGAGGTCCGCCGGGACGATGCCGAGGAGCTCCTCCGGGTCGTACAGGGGCTCGGGCGCGCGGGGCGGGGCGGGGTGGGCGCGGCGGTGGCCCAGGCGGGCCACGATCCGGCGGGCCTGGCGGATGGCGTCGTGCTCGTCGACGGCGTGGTGGTCGGCGAGGCCGGAGGTGCGGGCGTGCATGTCGGCCCCGCCGAGGGACTCGTCGTCGCTCTCCTCCCCGGTGGCCATCTTGACCAGCGGCGGGCCGCCGAGGAACACCTTCGAACGGTCCTTGATCATGACGGTGTGGTCGGACATCCCGGGGATGTACGCGCCTCCGGCGGTGGAGTTGCCGAAAACGACGGCGACCGTCGGGATGCCGGCGGCCGAGAGCCGGGTGAGGTCGCGGAAGATCGCGCCGCCCGGGATGAAGATCTCCTTCTGCGAGGGCAGGTCGGCGCCGCCGGACTCGACGAGGCTGATGACGGGCAGGCGGTTCTGCCGGGCGATCTCGTTGGCCCGCAGGGCCTTCCTCAGGGTCCAGGGGTTGGAGGCGCCGCCGCGGACGGTCGGGTCGTTGGCGGTGATCACGCACTCGACGCCCTCGACGGTGCCGATGCCGGTGACGATGGACGCGCCGACCGGGTAGTCGCTGCCCCAGGCGGCGAGCGGGGACAGCTCCAGGAACGGGGTGTCCGGGTCGAGGAGCAGCTCGACCCGTTCGCGGGCCAGGAGTTTGCCGCGGGCGCGGTGGCGGGCGGTGTACTTCTCGCCGCCGCCGAGGAGGGCCTTGCCGTGCTCCGCGTCGAGGGCGGTGAGGCGTTCGAGGGCGGCCGTGCGGGCGGCCGCGTACTCGGGGGAACGGGGGTCGAGGGCGGTACCGAGACGGGTCATGGGCCGGTCTCCTCCGGGGCGGGCAGGAGGTGGACGGGGATGTCGAGGTGCCGGGCGCGCAGCCATTCGCCGAGGGCCTTGGCCTGGGGGTCGAAGCGGTGGGCGGAGGCGACGCCGGCGCCGAGGATGCCGGTGACGGTGAAGTTGAGGGCGCGGAGGTTCGCCAGCGCGTGCCGGGCGACGGGGAAGCCGCGGGTCTCCGGGAGCAGCTCCCGGAACCGCTCCACGGTGAGGGTGGCGTGCAGCCAGTCCCAGGCCGCGTCGGACTCCGCCCAGACGCCGACGTTGGCGTCGCCGCCCTTGTCGCCGCTCCGGGCCCCGGCCACCAGGCCGAGCGGAGCCCGGCGGGTGGGCCCGGTACGGCCGCCGATCGCCCCGCCGCCTTCGCCGACGCCGGCTCGCTCGTGCTGGTGGGCAAGGCCTCCGGCACCGGCGGCCCGGTTCCGGGTGGGGGCCGTGGGGCCGCCCGGGGGGACCGGGGTGCGGGTGCCGTCCGGGAGGACCGCCACCGCGGACACCGCGTCCGCCGGTACGGACGCGGACTCGAAGACCCCGTAGGGCTGGGCCGGGCCCGGCGGGGCGGTCACGTGGAAGCCGGGATAGCTGGCGAGGGCGAGTTCGACGGCCTGCCCGGTCAGGGCGCGGCCCACCCGGTCGGCGGACGGGTCGCGCACCACCAGCCGCAGCAGGGCACTGGCCGTCTCCTCCGTGCCGGCGTCCGCGTGGTCGGTGCGGGCCAGGGTCCAGTCCGCGGCGGCCACGCCGACGAGGGCGTCGGCCATCTGTGCCCGCACCAGGGCGGCCTTCGCCTCGATGTCCAGGCCGGTCAGGACGAACACCACCTCGTTGCGCCAGCCGCCGATCCGGGTGACGCCCGCCTTGAGGGTGTCCGGCGGCGGTTCGCCCACGACCCCGCTGACGGCGACCCGGTCGGGCCCGGCGTCGGCCAGCCGGACGGTGTCCAGGCGGGCGGTCACGTCGGGGCCGAGGTAGCGGGCGCCCTGCGTCTCGTACAGCAGTTGGGCCGTGACCGTGCCCACGGTGACGACGCCGCCCGTCCCCGGATGCTTGGTGATCACCGACGAGCCGTCCTCCGCGACCTCCGCCAGGGGGAAGCCGGGGCGGCGGACGTCGTGCGCGGTGAAGAAGGCGTAGTTGCCGCCGGTGGCCTGGGCGCCGCACTCCAGGACGTGGCCCGCGACGACGGCCCCCGCCAGCCGGTCCCAGTCGTCGGGCGCCCAGTCGAACCACCAGGCGGCCGGCCCGCTGACCAGGGCCGCGTCCGTCACCCGGCCGGTGACCACCACGTCCGCGCCCGCCCGCAGACAGGCCGTGATGCCGGCGCCGCCGAGGTAGGCGTTCGCCGTGAGGGCCCCGGCCGCCGCCCCGTCGCCGTACGGCATCAGGTCGTCGCCCTCGACGTGGGCGACCGAGACCGGGAGGCCCGCCTTCGCGGCCAGTTCGCGGATCGCGCCGGCCAGCCCCGCCGGGTTCAGCCCGCCGGCGTTCGCGACGATCCGCACGCCCTTCTCGTGGGCGAGGCCGAGGCCGTCCTCCAGCTGCCGCAGGAAGGTCCTCGCGTACCCGGCGGACGGGTCCTTCAGCCGGTCGCGGCCGAGGATCAGCATGGTCAGCTCCGCCAGGTAGTCGCCGGTCAGCACGTCCAGCGGGCCGCCGGCCAGCATCTCCCGGACGGCGTCGAAGCGGTCCCCGTAGAAACCGGACGCGTTGCCGATCCGCAGCGGCCGGCGCGGCGCCGCCCCGCCCGCCCCGCCCGCTCCGCCCGCCCCGCCCGCTCCGCCCGGCCCGTCGGCGCTCACCGCGCGGTCCCGGGGGCGCGGCCGGGACCCGCCGGGCCCGCGAAGGCCTGTGCGACGTCCAGCCAGCGGTCGGCGTCCGGGCCGGCCGCCGTCAGGGCCAGGTCGGCGCGGTGCGCGCGCTGGGTGACCAGCAGGCAGAAGTCGAGGGCCGGTCCGGTGACCCGCTGGGGCGCGTCCGGCGGCCCGTACGCCCAGGGCTCCCCGCCGTCCGGGGGCTCCAGCTCGACCCTGAACCCTTCGGCGGGCGCGGGCAGCCCCCGTACCCCGAACGCGTAGTCACGGGCCCGCACGCCGATCCGGGCCACGTGCCGCAGCCGGGCGGTCGGGGTGCGGCGCACGCCCAGCGCGTCGGCGACGTCCTGGCCGTGCGCCCAGGTCTCCATCAGCCGGGCGCTCGCCATGGAGGCGGCCTTCATCGGCGGCCCGTACCAGGGGAACCTGGCGTCGGGTGCGGCCGCGGCGAGCGCGGCGTCGAGTGCCGCGCGGCCGTCCCGCCAGCGGGCCATCAGTTCGGCGGGTGGCAGGGCCGCGCCCTGCTCGGCGCCCTCGTCGACGAAGGAACCGGGGGCCTTGACGGCCTCCTCCACCATGCGGGCGAACCCGGGGGCGTCGGTGAGGGCGAGCAGCGCCGCCCGGTCCGTCCAGTGCAGGTGGGCGATCTGGTGGGCGACGGTCCAGCGGGGCGCGGGCGTGGGCTTCGCCCAGGCGGGGGCGGGCAGTTCGGCGACCAGGGATTCGAGGTCCTGTCCCTCCTCCCGCAGGTCGGGGAAGACGGCGGACACGGCGGACGGATCGAGCACGGCGGGGCTCCCCTCTCGGCGTGGGGGGAAGAGTGGCAGCCCGGACCAAAACAATCAAGCATGCTTGCATCATTTGGCCGAGGTACGCCGCCTTCCCGCCACATGCGCCAACCCACTTGTGCGGCAAGGAACTTGGGGTGAGGCGGCCGACCCGGCAGGTACGGACCCGCACGGCCCGCCGCCGGTGACCGCGCGGTTCAGGCCGTACGCGGCGAACCCGCGAACGCCGCTGCGGGCCGCACCGATACTGAACGCTTCGGCCCCCCGCTCCGGGTCCCGGCCGGGCCCCGGCACCGCACTGCACCGACGTTCAGACCACTCGACGCAGAGGATGAACTGCCGTGGACCCAGCCGTCTTCTCCCTCTATCCCGAACTCGACGCGCACGCCCTCACCGCCTTCGTCGCCGCCCTGGAGAGCGGCGACACCAGCCGCCTGGCCCCGGCCCGCGCCGCCCAGGTCGCCGACGCCCGCTCCGTCGCCGTGTTCTCCCGCACCAAGGTCGCCGGCGCCGAAGGGGACCTGATCGACGCCGCGCTGTGGCGGCACACCCGCCCCGAGCCGCGGCCGGTGATCGTGATGCCCTCGCCGTGGACGGACTCCGGCTGGCTCCCGTACGCCGTCCAGGGCAGCGTCTTCGCGGCCCGCGGCTACAACGTCCTCGCCTACAGCGCCCGCGGGTTCGCCGGCTCCGAGGGCGAGGTCGACGTGGCGGGCCCGCTCGACGTCGCCGACGGCAGCCGGGCCCTGGACCACCTCGTCGAGCGGACCGCCGGCCCGGTGACCCGGATCGGCTTCCTCGGGGTCAGCTACGGATCCGGCATCAGCCAGCTCGTCGCCGCCCACGACGCCCGCGTCGACGCGGTGGTCGCGCTCAGCACCTGGGGGGACCTCGGGGAGGCCTTCCTCGAGAACCGCACCCGGCACGTCGCCGCCGTCGAGGCGCTGCTCAGGGCCGCCGGCCGGGCGCGGCTGAGCCCGCAGACGCAGAGCGTCTTCGAGAACGTGCTGGCGAACCGCGACATCGAGGCCGCCCTGCGGTGGGCCGGCCCGCGATCACCGTTCACGCACGTCAAGGAGCTCAGCCGGCGGCAGGTGCCGGTGTACTTCTCGCACGCCTGGCACGAGACGCTGTTCCCGGCCAACCAGACGCTGAAGGTGTTCAACGAGCTCGCCGGACCCAAACGGCTCGACCTGTCCGTCGGCGACCACTCCGGCCCCGAGACGTCGGGCATGACCGGCCTGCCCAACCGGATCTGGACCACCGCCCACCGCTGGTTCGACCACCATCTCGGGGGCGTCGACAACGGCATAGCCGACGAGGGCCAGGTCCTCGGCGAGGTCATGTGGAGCCGCACCCTGGAACCCCGCCCCACCTGGCAGTCGGTCACCGAACACGTCCGCCGGCTGTACCTGGTCGACGGCGGCGAGCTGGCCGACGCGCCCGAGGCCGGCTGGAGCACGCGCGTGCTGTGCGGGGTGGACACGCCGGCGACCGTCGCCGACGAGATCGTGCGGTCCGGGTACGACGAGATGGCGGGCCGCCCGAAGGCCTACCGGACCGGCAACATCGACCGCACCGTGGCCGCGGTGTGGGTCGCGGACCCGGAGCCGGAGACGGCCCGGCTGCGCGGCGTACCGCGGCTGCAGGTCACGTACCGGGCGGCGAACGCGAAGTCCTCGTTCGTCGCCTACCTGCTGGACGTGGCGCCCGACGGGACGGGACGGATCATCACGCACGCCCCGTACACCGACCTCGCCTCGCCGCCGGACAGCCTGGTCGGCGCGGACATCGAGCTGCAGGCGACCGCGTACGACGTGCCGCGCGGGCACCGGGTGATGCTCGTGGTGGACGGGCGGGACCCGTTCTACGGAGACGCCAACCTGCCGCGGGCCACGCTGGGCTTCACCTCCCCGGAGGCCACGCCGTCCTGCCTGTACCTCCCCCTGGGCTGACCCCCGGAACCCCCCCCCCGCCGACCACCCCCCGGCCGGGCGGGACCCCGGACCGGGACCGGCGTGCACCGGGCAGGGGTGTCAGGTCGGCTTGGGCTGGGAGCGGACCGCGCCCATGCTGGCTGCGATGACCAGGGCGATGGCCAGCGCGTCCTGCGCCGACAGCGCCTGGCCGAGGACGAGGAAGCCCGCCGTGGCCGCGAGCGCCGGCTCCAGGCTCATCAGGATCGCGAAGGTCGGCGCCGGGAGCCTGCGCAGCGCCAGCAGTTCCAGGGTGTACGGCAGCACGGAGGACAGGACCGCCACGGCCGCGCCGAGCGCCAGCGTCCCGGGGACCAGCAGTGCGGGGCCCGCCTCGGCCACGCCGAGCGGCAGCGAGATCACCGCCGCGACCGCCATGGCCAGGGCCAGCCCGTCCGCCTGCGGGAAGCGGCGGCCGGTCCGCGCGCTGAGGACGATGTACGCCGCCCACATCGCGCCCGCTCCGAGCGCGAAGGCCGCGCCCAGCGGGTCGAGGCCGCCGAAGCCGCTCCCGCCGTGTCCGGCCAGCAGGGCGACCCCGGCCAGGGCGAGGACCGCCCACAGCAGGTTCACCAGCCGGCGTGAGGCGACGACCGACAGCACGAGCGGGCCGAGCACCTCCAGGGTCACGGCCGGGCCGAGCGGGATCCGGTCGACGGCCTGGTAGAAGAGCCCGTTCATGCCGGCCATGGCCACGCCGAAGGCCAGGACGGTGCCCCAGTCGCTCCGCGAGTAGCCGCGGATCCGGGGGCGGCACAGCAACAGCAGCACGACCGCGGCGGCCGCCAGCCGCAGCGTGACCACGCCGGCCGCGCCCGCCCGCGGCATGATCATGACTGCGAGGGCGGCCCCGAACTGCACCGAGATCCCCGCCGCGATCACCAGCGCGAATGGGCCGAGGCGCGCACGGCTGCCGACCGTTCCGGTGGGCGGGGCCGTCGGCGCGGGCGCCGTCGCGGACGCCGCCGCGGCGGACTCGGGGGCGGACGTGGGGGTGCTGGCGGATGGTGCGGGCATTCGTCCAGACTAAGGCGTACGTAAGGACCGTTGCACCTTGTGCCACCTTACCGTCCCTTAGGGTCCCTCACGCGCGCTACGGCCGCTCCCGCAGGGCCTCGGCCAGCACTTCCGCCAGGTGCCGGGCCCGGCGTCCGGACAGCTCCGCGATCTGCGTCCGGCACGAGAACCCGTCCGCCAGGACCACCGCCCGCTCCGGGGCCCGGTGCAGCGAGGGCAGCAGCTGCTCCTCGGCGCACGCCACGGACACCTCGTAGTGGCCCGGCTCGAAGCCGAAGTTCCCGGCCAGGCCGCAGCAGCCGCCGCTCAGCCCGCCGGTCAGCCCGGCCCGCTCGCGCAGCCGCCGGTCGGCCGTGTCGCCGAGTACCGCGTGCTGGTGGCAGTGGGTCTGCCCGACTGCCGGCCGGTCCAGACGGGGCGGCCGCCAGTGCGGGGCGTACTCCTCCAGGGCCTCGGCGAAGGTGCGGACGGCGGCGGCGAGGCGGGCCGCCCGGGGGTCGTCGGGCAGCAGGACGGGCAGGTCGGTGCGCAGGGCCGCGGCGCAGCTGGGTTCGAGGACGACGAGGGGTTCCGCGACGTCGCCCACCGAGTCCACGGTGCGGCGCAGTATGGCGCGGGCCCGGTCGAGGCGGCCGGTGGACAGGTACGTCAGCCCGCAGCACACCCGCCCGGCCCGCCCGGTACCGGCCAGGTCCACCCGCAGACCCGCCGCCTGAAGCACCTCCACCGCCGCCCGCCCGGCCCCGGGCGCCAGGTACTCGGTGAACGTGTCGGGCCACAGCAGCACCCGGGCCCCCGCCCCCTCCTCCCGCCCGGCCGGGGTCCGGCGCCCGCGCCACCAGCGGGTGAACGGCTGCGCGGCCAGGGCCGGCAGGCGGCGGCGCGGGTCCAGGCCGGCCAGGCGGCCCGCGCCGGGCAGCCGGGCCAGGGCACCGGCCGCGCGGGTCAGGTGCAGCCGGTCGAGCAGTCGGAGCCAGTCGGGCAGGCCGCCCAGCGTGTAGTGGGCCAGGGGCCGGATGCGGCCCGCCCAGTGGCGGTGCAGGAACTCCGCCTTGTACGTAGCCATGTCCACGCCCACCGGGCAGTCGCTGCGGCAGCCCTTGCAGCCCAGGCACAGGTCCAGCGCCTCGGCGACCTCCTCGGAGCGCCAGCCGTCGGTCAGCAGCTCCCCGGCGAGCATCTCGTGCAGCAGCCGGGCCCGGCCGCGGGTGGAGTGCTGCTCCTCGCGGGTGACCCGGTACGAGGGGCACATCACCGTCGGGCCGCCGGTCTGCCCCGAACGGCACTTGGCGACGCCCACGCAGCGGGCGACCTCCGCGGCGAACTCCCCCGCCGGCCCGGTGCGGGGCAGCACCTCGAAGCGCAGGTTCTCGTCCAGGCGGGCGGGGCGCACCAGGATCCCCGGGTTCATCCCGCCCTGCGGGTCCCACACGTCCTTGTACGCGCCGAACAGGTCGATCACCCGCGGCCCGTACATCCTCGGCAGCAGTTCCGCCCGCGCCTGCCCGTCCCCGTGCTCCCCGGACAGCGAGCCGCCGTGTGCGACCACCAGGTCGGCGAGCTCGCGCGAGAAGGCGCGGAAGCGTGCCACGCCCGCCGGCGTCACCAGGTCGAAGTCGATCCGCACGTGCACGCAGCCCTCGCCGAAGTGCCCGTACGGGGTGCCGCGCAGCCCGTGCGCGGCGAGCAGGGCGCGGAACTCCCGCAGGTACGCGCCCAGCCGGGCCGGCGGCACCGCGCAGTCCTCCCAGCCGGGCCACGCCATCACGCCCGCCCCGGACTCCGTCCGGGAGGTGCCCCCGGGCATCCGGGTCGCGGTGCCGGCCGCGTCCTCGCGGATCCGCCACAGCGCCCGCTGCGCCGCCGGGTCGGTGAGGACCGCCGCGTCCAGCGCGTCCGCCGCCCGTACGAGCGCCCGGGCGGCGTCCTCGTCCCGGGCCTCCGCGAACAGCCAGGCCCGGCCCCGCGGCAGGTCCGCCGCGGCGGCCGCGGGCACCAGGTCCTCGGCCATGCCCTCGACGGTCAGCGGCCGGTGCGGCAGCAGCCCGGCCGCGGCGTCGGCGGCCGCGCCCTCGTCCGCGTAGCCGAGGACCGCGAGCGCGGGCGCGGGCGGCAGCTCCACCAGGCGGACCACCGCTTCGGTGACGACGCCGAGGGTGCCCTCGCTCCCGCAGAAGGCCCGGGCGAGCTGCACGCCGCGCTCGGGCAGCAGCGCGTCGAGGCCCCCGTAGCCGGAGATCCGCCGCGTGAAGCCGGGCCCGCCGCCCGCCATGCCCGTCCGCAGCACCTCCAGGTTCCCCGCGACCAGTTCGCGCAGCCCCGCCGGGGCCCCCGCCCAGCCGGTGCCGATCCGGTGCACGGCTCCCCCGTAGGCGACCACCTCCAGCTCGGCCACGTTGTCCGCGGTGGTCCCCCAGGCCACCGAGTGGGCCCCGCACGCGTTGTTGCCGATCATGCCGCCGAGGGTGCAGCGCGCGTGGGTGGCGGGGTCCGGCCCGAAGGTCAACCCGTACGGACGCACCGCCTCCCGCAGCCGCCCCAACACCAGGCCCGGCCGGACGACGGCCGTGCGGGCCGCCGGGTCCACCGACACCAGGGCGTCCATGTGCCGGGTCAGGTCCAGCACCACCCCGGTCCCCGTGGCCTGGCCGGCGGTGGAGGTGCCCCCGCCGCGCGGCACGACCGGTACCCCGGCCGCTGCGCAGATCCGCAGCGCGGCCGCGACGTCGGCGGTGTCGCGCGGGGCGACCACACCGAGCGGGACGCGCCGGTAGTTGGAGGCGTCCATCGTCACCAGGGCCCGCGCGGCGGCCCCGAAGTCGACGTCCCCGCTCAGTCCGTCCCGCAATGTCCGTTCGAGTTCCGCGGAGTCACTCACCCGCACACCTTCCCACCAGCCCCGTCCATCTCATCGGGTGGACGCGCCTCGGGCTGACGGTCCCCGACCCGATACGCTCCGCTCGTGGCTGAGATCCAGATTCCCGCTGACATCAAGCCCGCCGACGGACGCTTCGGCGCGGGCCCCTCCAAGGTGCGGATCGAGGCGCTGGACGCCCTCGCCGCCACCGGTACCTCCCTGCTCGGCACCTCCCACCGCCAGGCGCCGGTCAAGAACCTGGTCGGCTCCGTCCGCCAGGGCATCCGCGACCTGTTCTCGCTGCCCGAGGGCTACGAGGTGATCCTGGGCAACGGCGGCTCCACCGCCTTCTGGGACATCGCGACCGCCGGGCTCATCGAGCGGAAGTCCCAGCACCTCACGTTCGGCGAGTTCTCGTCCAAGTTCGCCAAGGCCGCCAAGCTCGCCCCGTGGCTGGACGAGCCGTCCGTGATCTCCTCCGAGCCGGGCACGCACCCCGACCCGGTCGCCGAGGCGGGCGTGGACGTGTACGCGTACACCCACAACGAGACCTCGACGGGTGTCGCCGCGCCGATCAAGCGCGTCGCGGGCGCCGACGCCGGCTCGCTCGTGCTGGTGGACGCGACCTCCGGCGCCGGCGGCCTGCCCGTGGACATCACCGAGACCGACGTCTACTACTTCGCCCCGCAGAAGTCCTTCGCCTCCGAAGGCGGCCTGTGGCTCGCGGCGTTCTCCCCGGCGGCCCTGGAGCGGGCGGCGCGCGTCCACGCCTCCGGCCGGCACATCCCGGAGTTCTTCTCGCTGCCGACGGCGATCGACAACTCGCTGAAGAACCAGACGTACAACACCCCGTCCCTGTCGACGCTCTTCCTGCTGAACCAGCAGCTGGAGTGGATCAACGGCCAGGGCGGCCTGGAGTGGGCGACCGCCCGTACGGCGGCCAGCGCGCGCACCCTGTACGGCTGGGCGGAGGCGTCGAAGTACGCGACCCCGTTCGTCGTGGACGCCGACAAGCGGTCCTCGGTCATCGGCACCATCGACTTCTCGGACGACATCGACGCGGCCGCCGTCGCCAAGGTGCTGCGCGCCAACGGCATCGTGGACACCGAGCCGTACCGCAAGCTCGGCCGCAACCAGCTGCGCGTCGCGATGTTCCCGGCCGTCGACCCGGCGGACGTGCAGGCCCTCACCGCCTGCATCGACCACGTCATCGAGAACCTCTGATCCTCTGATCCCGTGCGGCGCCCGCCCCGCCCCGGTGTCGGGAGAGGGCGGGCGCCGCACGCGATACCTTCAAGACCTCGGCAATTCTTGGAGGAAGCGGCGTGAGCGTGCGAGTGACGGCGGCCCAGGACGGCACGGACCCCTTCGGCACGGCCCGGCTGCGGCGCGGGGTCATCGATTCCTGGGCGGCGGGCCCGTCCCGCTTCCGTGAGGACGCCAACGCCGAGGAGGATCTGGCCCTCGGCGGCTACCGCGACCGCCTCGTCGTCGAACTCGCCCAGAACGCCGCCGACGCCGCCGCCCGCGCGGGCGTGCCCGGCCGGCTCCGGCTCACCCTGTACACCGGGAACGGCGAACCGCCCGTCCTCGCCGCCGCCAACACCGGCGCCCCGCTCGACGCCACCGGCGTGGAATCGCTGAGCACCCTGCGCGCCTCCGCCAAGCGGGAGTCCACCGCCTCCGGCGACACCGTCGGCCGCTTCGGCGTCGGCTTCGCCGCCGTCCTCGCCGTGTCCGACGAGCCCGCCGTCCTCGGCCGGCACGGCGGCGTGCGCTGGTCCCTCGCCGAGGCGCGCGAGCTGGCCCGCGAGGCCGCCGCCTTCAGCCCCGGCCTCGGCGACGAACTGCGCCGCCGCGACGGCCACGTCCCCCTGCTGCGCCTGCCGCTGCCCGCCGAGGGCACCGCGCCCGAAGGGTACGACACCGTCGTCGTCCTCCCGCTGCGCGACCCCGCCGCCGAGGACCTGGTGCAGCGGCTGCTGGCCGGCATCGACGACGCGCTGCTGCTCACCCTGCCCGGCCTGTACGAGATCACCGTCGACACCCCGGCCGGGGGCACCCGTACGCTGCGCCGCACCGCCGAAGGCCCGTACACCGTCATCGAGGACTCCCGAGACGGGGCCGGCGCCACCGCCGCCGGCACCACCGGGCAGACCCGCCGCTGGCGCACCGTCCGCCACACCGGCCCCATCGAGCTGGCCCTGCTCGCCGACCGGCCCGTCGAGGAGCGGCTGCGCCCCTCCTGGACCGTGTCCTGGGCCGTGCCCGTCGACGCCGCGGGCGCACCCGTACGCCCCGCCACCGCGCCCGTCGTCCACGCCCCGACCCCGACCGACGAACCCCTCGGCATCCCCGCCCTGCTCATCGCCACCCTCCCGCTGGACACCGCCCGCCGGCACCCCGCGCCCGGGCCGCTGACCGACTTCCTCGTGGAGCGCGCGGCCGACGCGTACGCCGAACTGCTCGGCACCTGGGAGCCCGTGGCCCCCGAGCTCGTGGACCTGGTACCCGGACCGCTCGGCAAGGGCCTGCTGGACGGGGCCCTGCGCACCGCCGTCCTCCAGCGGCTCCCCCGCACCGCCTTCCTCGCCCCCGCCGCCCCCGCCGGGGACACCGCCGAGCCCGGCGAGCGGGCCGCGCTGCGCCCCTTCGAGGCCGAGGTCGTCGAGGGCGCGGGCGCCGACACCGTACGCGTCCTCGCCGAGGTGCTCCCCACCCTGCTGCCCGCCGGCCTGGAACGCCGCCCCGAGCTGCGCACCCTCGGGGTGGGCCGGCTGCCGCTGGGCGACGCCATCGAGCGGATCGCCGGCATCGAGCGCACCCCCGAGTGGTGGCACCGGCTCTACGACAGCCTGGCCGGCGTCGACCCGGACCGGCTCTCCGGCCTGCCCGTGCCGCTCGCCGACGGCCGCACCACCATCGGCCCCCGCCACGTGCTGCTGCCCGAGGCCGACACCCCCGGGGACCTGGCCCGGCTGGGCCTGAAGGTGGCCCACCCCGACGCGGCGCACCCGCTGCTGGAGAAGCTCGGCGCCCTCCCGGCCACCCCCCGCGCGATCCTGACGACCCCGCAGGTACGGGCCGCGGTGGCCGCCTCCCTCGACGCCGGCGAGGTCTGGGACGAGGACGAGGCCGCCCTGGACGCCGACGAGCTGGCCGAGGTCGTCCTGGGCCTGGTCCGCGACGCCGACCTGGCCCCCGGCGACGAACCGTGGCTGGGCGCGCTGGCCCTGCCCGACGAGGACGGGGAGCTCGCCCCGGCCGGCGAGCTCCTGCTGCCCGGATCCCCGCTGGCCGCGGTCATCCGCGAGGACGAGGTGCCGTACGTCGACGCCGAGCTCGCCGCCCGCTGGGGTGACCAGCCGCTGACCGCCTGCGGGGTGCTCGCCGGCTTCCAGCTGGTCCGCGCCACCGACGTCGTCCTCGACCCGGACGAACTGGAACCCCGCGACGGCGACTTCGCCGAGCCCGACGACGTGGGCCTGCTCGACGCGGTCGACGTGTGGTGCGAGGACGTCCTGGACCAGCTCCCGGACACCCCGCTGCCACCCGTCGCCACCGAGATCGTCGCCGTCCGCGACCTCGACCTCGTCGACGACGACTGCTGGCCGCAGGCCCTGGCGATGCTGGCCCAGCCACCGCTGCGGGACGCCCTGACCCAGCCGGTGCGGATCCTGCTGCCCGACGGCACCACCCGGTCCGTGCGCCCGTACACCGCCTGGTGGCTGCGCGGCCACCCGGTGCTCGACGGCCGCCGCCCGGCCGGGCTGCGCGCGGCGGGCACCGACCCGCTGCTCGCCGGCCTGTACACCTCGGCGGACGCCACCGGCTTCCACGACGAGCAGGTCCTGCGGGCCCTCGGCGTGCGCACCTCCGTGGCCGCCCTGCTCGACGAGCCCGGCGGTGCGGCCGAGCTGCTGGGCCGGCTCGCCGACCCCGAGCGGCCCGTCACCGACCGGCAGCTGCACGCCCTGTACGGGGCGCTGGCCGACCTGGAGCCCGATCAGGTCACCCTGCCGGACGAGCTGCGCGCCGTGGCCGACGGGGAGCCGGTCGTCGTGGACGCCTCCGACGCGGTGATCGCGGACGCCCCGGACCTGCTGCCGCTGACGGCCGGCCTGCCGCTGCTTCCGGTGGCTCCGGCCCGCGCGGCCGACCTGGCGGACCTGCTACAGGTGCGCCGGCTGTCGGAGACGGTCCCGGCGGAGGTCAGCACGCCGGGAGAGGAGCACGAGGTCCCGGAGGCGGTACGGGTCCTGCTGGGCCCGGCGACCCCGCAGACGTACCTGGAGCACGAGGAGCTGGTGGCGGGCGGCGTCGAGCTCGACTGGCGGCTCACCCGGGACGGGGTGCTGCACGCCTCCACCCTGGAGGGCGTGGCGGCGGGCCTGGCCTGGTCGGCGGGCCAGTGGCCGCGCCGCTTCGAGGTCGCGGCCCTCCTGGAGGACCCGTCCCGCACGGCGGAACTCGCGCGGGACCGGTGGTTCGACTAGCACCCGAAGCACCCCGCGGTCGGGCCGGGGCCGTTGCGGCCCCGGTCACGCCGGGAAGCGGCGGTCCACCCAGCGGAAGGCGACTTCGATCAGGGCGGCCGCCGCCACGGCGATGCCGACCGCCGTCCACGGCATCTGCGTACCGACGAGCTTGAGCTGGAAGAAGTCCTGTAGCCAGGGGACGACCAGGACCAGCAGGAAGCCCCCGCCCATCGCCCCGACCAGGGCGATCCGCCACCACGTGTACGGGCGGGCGACGATCGCCAGCACCCACATGGAGGTCAGGAACAGGGTCAGCGTCGCCGCGCTCGTCTCGGCGTCCAGGGCGTCCGCGCCCGTGTAGTGGTGGCGGGCGACCAGGTACGTGACGAAGGTGGCCACCGCCGCGATCACCCCGCCCGGGATCGCGTACCGCATCACGCGTCTCACGAAGTGCGGCTTGGCGCGCTCCTTGTTCGGGGCGAGGGCGAGGAAGAACGCCGGGACGCCGATGGTGAGCGTCGACAGCAGCGTCAGGTGCCGGGGCAGGAACGGGTACTCCACCTGCCAGCAGACGACCAGGATCGCCAGCAGCACCGAGTACACGGTCTTGGTCAGGAAGAGGGTCGCGACGCGCGTGATGTTGCCGATGACGCGGCGGCCCTCGGCGACCACCGACGGCAGGGTGGCGAAGCTGTTGTTGAGCAGGACGATCTGGGCAACGGCCCGGGTGGCCTCGGAGCCCGAGCCCATGCTCACGCCGATGTCGGCGTCCTTCAGGGCGAGCACGTCGTTGACGCCGTCGCCGGTCATGGCGACCGTGTGGCCGCGGGACTGCAGCGCACCGACCATGTCCCGCTTCTGCTGCGGGGTGACCCGCCCGAAGACGGTGCTCCGGTCGAGTTCCTCGGCCATCGCGGCCTGCTCGGCGGGCAGCCTGCGCGCGTCGACGGTGTTCTCCGCGTCGGGCAGGCCCAGCTTGCCGGCGACCGCGCCGACCGACACCGCGTTGTCGCCGGAGATCACCTTCGCGCGGACGTTCTGGTCCTCGAAGTAGCGCAGGGTCGCCGCGGCGTCGGCGCGCAACCGCTGCTCCAGGACGACCAGCGCGGTCGGCCTGGCGCCGAGGGCGACGGCGTCGTCGTCGAGCTCGCGGGCGGCGCGGGCGAGGAGCAGGACGCGCAGGCCCTGCTCGTTCAGCTCGTTGATCTCGTCGAGGGCGGGGTCGTCGGTCGGCAGCAGCACGTCGGGGGCGCCGAGCAGCCAGGTGGAGCTCTCGCCGTCGCCCTCGCTGAAGCTCGCCCCGCTGTACTTGCGGGCGGAGGAGAACGGCAGCGATTCGGTGCAGCGCCAGTCCGCGCTGTCCGGGTAGGCGTCGATGATCGCCTGGAGGCTGGCGTTGGGGCGCGGATCGGACTCGCCGAGGGCCCCGAGGACCTGTCTGACGTACGTGGTCTCCGCGCCGCCGAGCGGGCGGAGCTCGGTGACGTCCATGCCGCCCTCGGTCAGGGTGCCGGTCTTGTCGAGGCAGACGACGTCGACGCGGGCGAGGCCCTCGATGGCGGGCAGCTCCTGCACCAGGCACTGCTGGCGGCCGAGCCGGATGACGCCGATCGCGAAGGCCACGGAGGTCAGCAGGACCAGGCCCTCGGGGATCATCGGGACGATGCCGCCGACGGTCCGGGCGATGGAGTCCTTGAGGTTGGTGTCCTTGACGACCAGCTGACTGACGATGAGGCCGATGGAGGTCGGGATCATCATCCAGGTGACGTACTTGAGGATGGTGGAGATGCCGGAGCGCAGCTCGGAGTGGACCAGCGTGAAGCGGGTGGCCTCCTCGGCGAGCTGTGCGGCGTAGGCCTCGCGGCCGACCTTGGTGGCGGTGAACGCGCCGCCGCCGGCGACGACGAAGGACCCGGACATGACCGGGTCGCCGGGCTTTTTGAGGACCGGGTCGGCCTCGCCGGTGAGCAGGGACTCGTCGATCTCCAGGCCGTCGGCCTCGCCGACGACCCCGTCGACCACGACCTTGTCGCCCGGGCCGAGCTCGATGACGTCGTCCAGGACGATCTCGGAGGTGGAGACCTCGGCGGTGCGTCCGTCGCGGCGGACGCTGGGTTTGGCCTCGCCGATCACGGCGAGGCTGTCGAGGGTCTTCTTGGCGCGGAGCTCCTGGATGATGCCGATGCCGGTGTTCGCGAGGATCACGTAGCCGAAGAGGCTGTCCTGGAGCGGCGCGACGATCAGCATGACGACCCACAGGACGCCGATGATCGCATTGAAACGGGTGAAGACGTTCGCGCGGACGATGTCGACGGTCGAGCGGGACGAGCGGACGGGGACGTCGTTGACGGCTCCGCGGGCGACGCGCTCGGCCACCTCGGCGGTGGTCAGGCCGCCGGATTTGAAGGGGGGCGCGGGCGGGCGGGCCAGGGGTACGGGGGTCTGCCCGGCGCCCGGCTCGGAACCGTTCGAATCGATCTTCGCCCGCTGCGTCATGTTTTCGACGGTAAAGGCGGAATCTGCCATTCACCCGCCGAGAGGGAGGAAGATCCGACTTCGGGATGAGGGAAATCGTCCTCTGGTCGGCACCTGCCGTCCGACGGACGGAATCCCCCGTCCGGCGGGTCGGCATCCGTCCGGCGTCCCCTATCCGGCGTCGCGGGCCGCGCGGGCCGGGTGCGTCCCGTCGGCCGGGCCGGCGTCGCGCGCGGCCCGCCCCCCGGCCGCCTCGGCGGCGTGCCGCTTGAGCGCGGCGTCGCGGCCGCGGACGTACCAGATGCCGATCAGGCCGAGGCCGCCGCCGGCGGCGCAGCACCACACCCACCACAGCAGGTCCCGGTCGGCGAACCACCCGTAGAACGGGAGCTGGACGAGGAACAGGACGAACCACAGGACCGTGCCGCCGGTGATGGTCGCGACGACCGGACCCTCCAGGGGCTCGGGAGCCTCGTGCTTCGCAGTCCATTTCGCCATGCCCACAAGTCTAGGCGGCGGAATTCGAGGTCTACGCGCGGAGATGGACGGGCTTTCGTTCATGTGTTCATATGAAACGGTTCTGGGCCAGGCCCATTCTGATCATTCGATCACACGAACCCCAATGCCCCCGCATTTCGAGGACCGCATGAGCACGTCGGCCCCCGCCCCGGCCACCGCGCCGGCCGCGCAGCCCCCGGCCCCCGGCCCCCAGTCGGGCCTGGACCGCTTCTTCAAGATCACCCAGCGCGGCTCGACCGTCGCCCGCGAGGTCCGCGGCGGCTTCGCCACCTTCTTCGCGATGGCCTACATCATCGTGCTGAACCCGATCATCCTGGGCAGCGCGAAGGACATGTACGGCCACCAGCTCGACGGCGGCCAGCTGGTGACCGCCACCGTCCTGACGGCCGCCTTCACCACCCTCCTCATGGGCGTCATCGGCAACGTCCCGATCGCCCTCGCGGCCGGTCTCGGCGTCAACACCGTCGTCGCCCTCCAGCTGGCCCCGCGCATGAGCTGGCCCGACGCCATGGGCATGGTGGTCCTGGCCGGCTTCGTGGTGATGCTGCTGGTCGCGACCGGCCTGCGCGAGCGGGTCATGAACGCCGTCCCGCTCGGCCTGCGCAAGGGCATCGCGATCGGCATCGGCCTGTTCATCATGCTGATCGGCTTCGTCGACTCGGGCTTCGTCACCCGCATCCCGGACGCCGCGCACACCACCGTGCCGCTCCAGCTCGGCACCGGCGGCCAGCTGCACGGCTGGCCCGTGCTGATCTTCGTCGTCGGCGTGCTGCTGACCCTCGCCCTGCTGATCCGCAAGACGCCCGGCGCGATCCTGATCTCCATCGTGGCGATGACCGTGGTCGCCGCCGTCGTCCAGGCCGTGGTGCAGCTGCCCGCCGCCGGCTGGGGCCTGACCGTCCCGCAGTGGCCCGGCAACCCGGTGGCCGCCCCCGACTTCGGGCTCGTCGGCCAGGTCAGCCTGTTCGGCGGCTTCGGCAAGGTCGGCCTGCTGACCGGCTGCCTGTTCGTCTTCACCGTGCTGCTGTCCTGCTTCTTCGACGCGATGGGCACGATCCTCGGCGTCGGCGACGAGGCCAAGCTGATCAAGAAGGACGGCACCTTCCCCGGCATCAACAAGGTCCTGCTCGTGGACGGCCTGGCCGTCGCCTCCGGCGGCGCGACCTCCTCCTCCGCCACCACCTGCTTCGTGGAGTCCACGGCCGGCGTCGGCGAGGGCGCCCGCACGGGCCTGGCCAACGTGGTCACGGGCGGCCTCTTCGCCGTGGCCCTGTTCCTCACCCCGCTCGCCACGATGGTCCCGTCCCAGGCGGCCACGCCCGCCCTGGTGGCGGTCGGCTTCCTGATCCTCGCGGGCTCGGTGAAGGACATCGACTGGAGCGACTTCACCATCGCCGTCCCGGCCTTCCTGGCCATGGTGACGATGCCGTTCACCTACTCGATCACCAACGGCATCGGCATCGGCTTCATCGCGTTCAGCGTGCTGCGGCTGGCGACCGGCCGGGGCCGCGAGGTCCCGGTGGCGATGTACGCGGTCTCGGCGGTGTTCGTCTTCTCCTACGCGATGCCCGCCCTCGGCCTCATGTGACCCCGTAGAACTTCTCCGTCTCGTCGACGGCCGCCTTGAAGCGCTCGTCGAAGTCATCGCGAATGAGCGTCCGGACGACATAGTCCTGGACGCTCATTCCGCGTTTGGCGGCGTGGATGCGGAGGCGGTCGAGCAGCTCCCCGTCTATGCGCATGCTGAGCACCTGTGTCCCCATGCGGACAGAGTCCTGGCACAGGGTGCGGACGCGTGTCGCTTTTCCCGGCCACCTCACCCGTACGAGTGACGCGCGGGTGACGCGTACGAGTGACGGGCGCGTGACGCGGGCGCGACGACGGCGTGACGCTAAACCCGATGTTACTTAGCCAGAGTAATGAGTTATTCTAAAGACATGCTTGACCTCAACCATGGCGACGACGCCGCCGCCGTGAACGACCTGCGCTCCGCCGTCATGCGGCTGGGCCGACGCCTGAAGCACCAGCGCGTCGACGAATCGCTGAGCCCGACCGAGATGTCGGTCCTCGGCACCCTCGCCCGGTGCGGCCGGGCCACCCCGGGCGAACTCGCCCGCCGTGAGCACGTCCAGCCGCCGTCGATGACGCGCATCGTCGCACTGTTGGAGGCAAAGGGACTGGTCAAGCTGGAACCGCACCCCGAGGACCGCCGCCAGAAGGTGGTCAGCCAGACGGAGGAAGCCGAGGCGATGCTCGAAGAGAGCCGCCGCAAGCGCAACGCCTTCCTGGCCGGGCTCGCGGCTGAGCTCACCGAGGACGAATGGGCCAAGCTGCGCGCAGCCGCGCCCGTCCTGGAGAAGCTCGCCCACCTGTAGGAACGACACCAGGAGGCGAACGCCCTTGAGTACGGGAAACGGAGCATCCTCCGCACCCGGCCATACACCCACCCCTACCACGCGTACCGCGAGCGCCGCTCGCACCGCGGGCCGGGCCCCGAGAACCCCACGGGGCCCGAGGAACTCGATGTTCAGCTCGCTGAGGATCCGGAACTACCGGCTCTTCGCCACGGGACAGGTCGTCTCGAACACCGGCACCTGGATGCAGCGCATCGCCCAGGACTGGCTGGTCCTGTCCCTGACCGGCTCGGCCTCCGCCGTCGGCATCACCATCGCGCTGCAGTTCCTGCCGATGCTGGTCCTCGGCCTCTACGGGGGCGTCCTCGCGGACCGGCTGCCGAAGCGGCCGCTGCTGGTCGCCACCCAGAGCCTGATGGGCCTGACCGGCGTCGCACTGGCCGTGCTCACCCTCGCGGGGCACGTCCAGGTCTGGCACGTGTACCTGGCCGCGCTCCTGCTCGGCCTGATCACGGTCGTGGACAACCCCGCCCGACAGACGTTCGTCTCCGAGATGGTCGGCCCGGCGCAGCTCGCCAACGCGGTCAGCCTGAACTCCGCGAACTTCCAGTCCGCGCGGCTGGTCGGCCCGGCGCTCGCCGGTGTGCTGATCACCGCCGTCGGCTCCGGCTGGGCCTTCCTGCTGAACGGGCTGTCCTTCGCCGCCCCCGTCGCCGGCCTGCTGCTCATGCGGACGGCCGAGCTGCACCCGGTCCGGCCGCAGCCGCGCGCCAAGGGCCAGCTGCGGGAGGGCCTGCGCTACGTCGCCGGGCGCCCCGAGCTGGTCTGGCCGATCGTGCTCGTCGGGTTCATCGGGACCTTCGGCTTCAACTTCCCGATCTGGCTGTCGGCCTTCGTCGGGGAGGTCTTCCACGGGGACGCGGGCACCTACGGGTTCCTCAACACCCTGCTCGCGGCCGGCTCCCTCGCCGGAGCCCTGCTCGCGGCGCGCCGCGGGACCTCGCGGCTGCGGCTGCTCGTCACGGCGGCCGTCCTGTTCTCCGCCCTGGAGGTCGTGGCCGCGTTCGCGCCCGGCTTCTGGCTGTTCGCCGCGCTGCTCGTGCCGATCGGCATGTTCGGGCTGACGGTCAACGTCACCGCGAACGCGAGCGTCCAGACGGCCACCGCCCCCGAGATGCGGGGCCGGGTGATGGCCCTGTACATGATGGTGTTCACCGGCGGCGCCCCGATCGGTGCACCGCTGGTCGGCTGGATCACCGACACGTACGGCCCGCGGATCGGCATGGCCGCCGGCGGGGCCGTGTCGCTGGCCGCGGCGGCCGGCATCGCGGTGGTCCTGTCCCGGGTCGGCAACCTCCGGCTGAGCGTCAGCCGCCACGGGGTGACCTTCGTCCCGACGAAGTCCGCCGGCGGCGTCCTGGTCAGGGCGGCCTAGCCGACGGAGGGTCCCGGCCCGGCGGCCGCCGACCGGCTGCGGGCCGTGCCCCTGGGCCGAAGCCCCAGGACCGGCGGGCTGCGGCAAAGCCGGGCCCCCTCCGGGGGTGCGGGGGGTGGTCGACCGCGGGCCGTGCGCGGTCGATCGCGCAGTTCCCCGCGCCCCTCAGCCGAAGCCCCCGGCCGGTGGGTTGCGGCCGGGGGCCTCGGGCTGGGCTGCTGCCCGCTGTCCGGGCAGGGCCACCAGGGGCGCGGGGAACTGCGCGAACAACCACAGGCGGCCCGCGGCCGATCGGCGGCGGCGGGCGGCCCCCGGGGGCGCGGCTGGGGCGGTCAGGAGGTGGGGCGGCGGCGGAGCAGGCGCCTGGCGCCCAGGACCAGGAGCGTGCCCAGCAGGAGGACCGCTGCTCCCTTGGTGAAGCCGCCCTCGCCCTGCGGGGCCGCGGCGCCCGGCGTGGTCCCCGGCGAGGCCGGGGCCGCGGGGCCGGGGGAGCCGGCCGGGCCACCCGCGGCCGGCTTCACCGGCACCGCCACCACCCGGCTGCCCTCCCCCTCCGCCCCGAACAGCAGCGTCGACCCGTCGGGCGAGTACGTCACCGACTCCGCCTGGCCCTGCCACGGCGCGTCCACCCGCTCGCCCTCGCCCTCCGGCCGGCCGTCCTTCCACGGGTACGTCCGTGCGAAGAAGTAGCCGCGCAGCGTGAGCCGGCTCCCGTCCGGCGAGAACGCCCCGTCCGTCACCCACGGCACGTCCGCCACCCGCCGGAACACGTTGGTCCCCGACCCGGTCAGCCGTTCCGGGCCCTCGTACACCCCGCCCTTGTCCTCGCTCTTGCTCACGACGTACACCCGCCCCGTCACCGGATGCACCATCAGCGCCTCCGCGTTGCGCGGCCCGTCGGCGTACTTCACCGTGAACTGCTCCGCCTCGACCGTGGCGTCGGACAGCTGCTTCGGCTCCGGGAAGCGGTAGATCCACACGTGGTCCCAGGTGCCGTTGCGGTTGTCGCCGATGTCGCCGACGTACACCTTCCCGTCCGGCCCCACCGACACCGCCTCGACGTCGCGCGGCTTGCCGATGCCGGTCAGCGTCAGACGCGCCACGGTCTTCCCGGTCGCCGAGTCCACCGCGTACACGTACGGGCCGTCGTCGCTGTCGTTGTGCGTCCAGTACACGCCCGGATGGCTCCGGCTCGCCGCCAGCCCGCTCGACTCCTTGATCCGCGGATCGGTGAGGGTGAACCCGGTCGGTGCGGGCGCCGGTGCGGGCGTGGGCGCGGGCGCGGCGGCCGCCCGGGCCGGGGCCACCGCGAGGGCGGCGGCGGCCGCGGCACAGGCGGCGGTGGAAGCGAACGATGACGGCAACGGCAGGCGCATGACCCCAGCCTGCCAAAGCGGTCCGCGTGTCCGGCGTCACAGGGGCGTCCGGCGTGTGATCCGCGATGATGACCGGATGCGTTTCATGTTCGTCGGCGATTCCATGACCATCGGACGCGCCGGCGACTACACCTGGCGCTACCGGATGTGGCAGCACCTCAACGCCACCCTCGGCGGCCCGTACCGGATCGTCGGTCCGCGCTGCGAGCTGTACGACACCCACGCCGACGCGCCGACCAGCCACGCGTACGCCGACCCCGGCTTCCCCGAGCGCGCCCGCCGCCACCTCGCCGGCTGGGGCGAGGGCTGGCAGCACATGGCCCCCGTCATCGGCCCCGCAGTCGCCGCCGGCCGGGCCGACGTCCTGCTCGTCTCCCTCGGCCTCATCGACCTCGGCTTCTACACCGGCGCCGAGGAAACCGCCGCCAACATGCGCCGCTTCGTCGCCGCGGCGCGCGCCGCCCGCCCCGGCATACGGATGGTCCTGCTGCCGGTGATACCGAACAGCCGGGCCGAGGAGGACGAGCTGTTCGCCGCCGAGGTCACCCGGTTCAACGAGCTCCTCGCCAAGGCCGTCGCCGACCTGTCCACCGACGCCTCGCCGGTCCTGCTGGGCGCACGCCCCGCCTCGTACGACATCCACCGCGACACCTACGACGGCACCCACCCCAACGCCTCCGGCGAGCACCGCCTGGCCGGGGAGTTCGCGGCCGTCCTGCACCAGGCCTGGGGCATCGGCGGCCCCTACCGCCCCGCCGGTCCGGCGTAACGACCCGTAACACGCCCTTCGCACACGGCACTTGCCTGGAGTGCGCTCCACCCAGTTGGCTGGTGCCCATGAAGTACACACAGCTCGGACGCACCGGACTCAAGGTCAGCCGACTCGTACTCGGCACGATGAACTTCGGCCCCCAGACCGGGGAACCCGAGAGCCACGCCATCATGGACGCCGCGCACGACGCCGGCATCAACTTCTTCGACACGGCCAACGTGTACGGGTGGGGCGAGAACAAGGGCCGCACCGAGGAGATCATCGGCACCTGGTTCGCGCAGGGCGGCCGCCGCCGCGAGAAGACCGTCCTCGCCACCAAGGTCTTCGCGAGCATGGCCCCCGAGGGCGAGTCGTGGCCCAACTACGACCGCCTGTCGGCGCTGAACATCCGGCGGGCCGTCGAGGCGAGCCTCAAGCGCCTGAACACCGACTACATCGACCTCTACCAGTTCCACCACGTGGACCGGCAGACCCCCTTCGAGGAGATCTGGCAGGCGGTCGAGGTCCTCGTCCAGCAGGGCAAGATCCTCTACGCCGGCTCCTCGAACTTCCCCGGCTGGAAGATCGCCCAGGCCAACGAGACCGCGGCCCGGCACGGCCGGCTCGGCCTCGTCAGCGAGCAGTGCCTGTACAACCTGGCCGAGCGGCGTGCCGAGATGGAGGTCATCCCGGCCGCGCAGGAGTACGGCCTCGGGGTCATCCCGTGGTCGCCGCTGCACGGCGGGCTGCTCGGCGGTGCCATCCGCAAGGCGGCCTCGTCCGGGCGCAGCGCCTCCGGGCGGTCGGCGGACGCGCTGGCCAACACGGCCGTACGGGCGCAGGTGCAGGCGTACGAGGACCTGCTGGACAAGCACGGGCTGGAGCCGGGCGAGACGGCCCTGGCGTGGCTGCTGACCCGGCCCGGGGTCACGGGGCCGATCGTGGGCCCGCGTACGCCGGAACAGCTCGCGTCCGCGGTGCGGGCGGTGGAGCTGGAGCTGGCGCAGGAGGTCCTGGACGGGCTCGACGAGGTCTTCCCGGGACCGGGGACGTCACCGGAGGCCTTCGCCTGGTAGCGGGGCGGGGGCCGCTGCCGGCTACTGCCCGACGGCGGCGGCCACGGCCACGACGACGAACATCAGCACGAGCACACCGGCCATCACACGGTTACGGGTCTTGGGATCCACCCGTCGAGCCTAACGCGAACGCCGCCGCTCCCCGCACGGAGGGGGCGACGGGCCGACGGGGTCAGCCGGCCGGGGCGCCACCCAGGGGCCAGGCCCCGACGACCTCGTAGCGGGGACGCTCCCCGGCCACACCGCCGCCCGGCAGGTTGCTGCGGACCAGGCTGAGCTCCGTGACCTGCCAGGGCGTGCCCTCGAAGCCGGCGAGGGCGTCCAGGTACGGGCGCATCGGGGTGCCGCCGTGGCTGCGGGCCAGGGTGAGGTGGGCGGTGTACCGGCGGTGCTGCTCCATCGGCACGCCCGCCCGGCGGGCCGCCGCGTCGGCCCGCTCGGCGAGCAGCCGCATCGTGTCGATCCCGCCCGCCGCGCCGGTCCACAGGGCGCGGTTGCCGAAATGGCCGACGCCGTGGAGGCGCAGGGGGAACGGGTCCGTGCGGTGGGCGGCGCGGGCCAGACGGGCGTGGAGGTCCGGGAGGACCTCGTCGTGGACCTCGCCCATGAAGGCGAGGGTGAAGTGCCAGCCCGGCTCCGCGGTCCAGCGGAGCCGGCGGTCCCGGACGGAGTCCACGGCCCGGCGGAGTTCGTCCAGGGCCGCGGGCGGCGGGATGACGGCGGCGAAGAGCCTCATGCCCCGAGCCTAGACACTCCCCCGCCGCCCCGCCCCGGAACCCGGGGTCCGGGGCCCGCCGAGCGCACAGTTCCCCGAACTGGTCACCCGGCGGGCAGGGGTCCCGCTCAGGGGCGCGGGGAACTGCGCGAACAGCCACCGGCGGCCCGCGGCCGATCGGCGGCGGGGCGGCCCCCGGGACGGATGGCGGTCAGGCGTCCGCGATGGGGATGCGCGTCGGAGCGGTCGGCGGCTCCGGGACCGCCGGGGCCGGGACGGGGGCCGCAGTCGCCGGGGCCGGGACCGGCTCCGGGGTCGGCGGAGACATCGTGGTCAGGAGTTGACGGGCCAGGCCCAGTCCCGCGCCGCCCATGGTCAGGGCCTTCGTGAACATCTCCGACATGCCCTCGGCCCCGTTCAGCAGGACCATGTGGTCCACCTTCTCGAACGCCCCGGCGCCCGCCCGCACGATCGCCGGCCAGTTCTCGGCGAGCTGCTGGGCGACGACCGCCTCCTGGTTCTCCGCCAGCGCGGCGGCCCGCGCCTTGATCCCCTCCGCCTCGGCGAGGCCCTTCGCCCGGGCCGACGCCGCCTCCGCGAGGCCCTTCGCCTCCGTCGCGGCCGCCTCCGCCTCACCGGTGACGCGGGTCGCCTTCGCCGCCGCCATGCCGCGCGCCTCGGTCGCGGCCGCGTCCGCCGTCGCCGCGGTCGTCACCCGCGTCGCCTCCGCGGCCGCCGCCAGCTCGGTCTCCCGCGCCAGCGCCTGGGCCGCGGAGATCCGGGCGTCGCGCTCCGCCTCGGCCCGGGTCCGGATCTCGTACGCCGCCGCGTCCGCCGGCTTGCGGACGTCGGCCTGGAGCTGCTGCTCCCGCCGGTACGCCACCAACTCCGCGACCCGGGTCTCCTGGACGACGACCTCCTGCCGGGCCGCGGCCTCGGACAGCGGGCCCGCCTGCCGGGCGGTGGCCGCGGCCTTGTCCCGTTCGGCCTGGTAGCCGGCCTGCAGGATCTCGCTGTCACGGGTGGCTTCCGCCATCCGCGCGGACGCGGTCTGCTCGGCTTCCGTCGCCAGCCGGTTCGCCTCGGCCTGGGCGATGCGCGCGTCCCGCTGCACGGCCGCGGCGTGCGGCATCGCAAGGTTCTTTATGTAGCCCGTCGGGTCCTCGATCTCGTGGATCTGCAGCGAGTCGACGATCAGGCCGAGCTTCTCCATCTCCGTACCGCAGGCGGCCCGGGTCTGCCCGGTCAGCTTCTCCCGGTCGCGGATCATGTCCTCGACCGTCAATCCGCCGACGATGGCGCGCAGATGGCCGGCGAAGACGATGTGGACCCGCTCCGGCATGATCTTCTGCTGGTCCAGAAAGCGGCGTGCGGCGTTGGCGATCGACACGAGGTCGTCACCGATCTTGAAGATCACCACGCCTTTCACGCGCAGCGGGATGCCCTGGTGGGTGACGCAGTCCACCGACAGCTGCGTCTCGTTCAGGTCCAGCGACAGCTTCCGCACCGCCTGGACGCCCGGAACGACCAGCGTGCCGCGGCCGGTGACGATCCGGAACCCCATGCCGTCGCCCAGGCCTTCGGTCTTGTGCGCCGAACCGGAGATGACCAGTGCCTCGTTGGGTTCGGCCACCCGCCACATGAGCTTGAACAGGCCGACCAGGGCAAGGACCGCAACGAGAACGACTCCCGCGATGACGCCGACGTCCATCGGCAACTCCCCCCTTGGCGCAGTGCCGTTCGGCACTGACGAGAGTGCGAGTGTGCGCCCGCCCCGGCCCGGGGCAGAAGACGTCGGCCCGGTGTTGTCGCCGTCTTGGTACCGAGTCACAAAGGGCGTTGCCCCGTTGCCAACTCAGCTTCCGTATGCCGCCATCACGTACACCGTGCGCGGCGGCTGGTACTCGACCACCGTGACCATCGTCCCGACCGGCAGCCGGCGCGTCCCGGGGGCCGGGTACGCGAGGAAGTGCTCGGCCCCGCCCCGGATCCGTACGATGACCTCGCCCACGAGGCCCGGCCCGACCGTGCCGGTGACGCGGCCCTCGCGCCCGACCATGCCGCGCGCCTCGTCCCCCGCCGTGTTCCCCACCACGTCCCCCACCCTGTCCCCCATGCGCCGAGGGTACGCCGTGCGGGCCGGCGCGCCAGAGGGCTGCGGTGTGAGGGCTGCGGTGCGCGCCCCGGGCGGAGCGGGGGTTACGAGTGCCCGAGGTCCGCGGCCGGCAGGTCCGCCGTCGGCACCGAGCCGGTGTCCGGGGCGGGGCGCAGCGGGAACTCGTCTGCGGCCATGGAGTCGAGGACGGGCGGTGCGGGCCGCAGCGGCTTCGGCATGACCGCGGCCTCGGAGTGGCCGCCGCAGCCGTACGAGAGGGAGACCAGGTGCCCGTCGGCGGGGCCGAACTCGTTGGCGCAGATGCCGAAGGCCTGGCCCAGGGAGCCGCCGATCGCGACGAGGAAGCCGCAGGAGACGCAGGAGGCGGGCGCCGCCTGGGCCATCGGGGTCTTGGCGCCGTACCCCTCGTCCCAGCGGTCGGCGGCGGTGTGCAGGCCGTAGCGGGACAGGACGCGGGCGCGCCGCATGCCGAGTTCCTCCGCGACCGCGGTGATCGAGCCGCGGGCGGGGACGACGGTGCGCCGGTCGGTGACGTCGGCGTCCTCGGCCTCGACCAGTTCGGCCATCTCGTGGGAGACGGGGGAGTTCGGCGGCGGGGCGTCCTCGCCGGAGTAGCCGGGCTCCAGCCGCAGGTCGTCGGCATCGGTGGGCAGCAGGTCACCGGGGCCGAGGTCGCCGGGGCGCAGCCGCTCGCTCCACGGCACCCACTCGGGGGCGAGGAGGGCGTCGGAGCCGGGCAACAGCACCGCTTCGTCGAGTGTGACGTTCTTCGCGCGGGAAGCGCGGGTGACGGTGACGGCCCACCGCCAGCCCCGGTAGCCGGGGTCCGTGCACTCGAAGAAGTGCGTGACGACCCGGTCACCTTCCGCGATCACGGACACGTGCTCGCCCACGACCCCGGGCGCGGCGATCTCCTCGGCCGCCGTACGGGCGAGGTCCACCGCCTCGGCGCACAGGCGGTCGGGGGTCCGGCTTCGCGTCGTCGCAGCACTCACAGGTCTCGTTCTCTCCTACGCCGTCTCACGAGTGCGCCGTCCGTACTGTCGTCCACAACGACCCGTCGGTCCTGTCCGTACGTGGCGCGAGCGGAGCGGACCTGAGGGCCGCGTCGACGTCCGCGCCCGATCGGCCTCGGGCACACCCACCTGCAATCCATTCTGCGGGATCGCGAAGAGGCGCGCGGCCAAGAGCAACCGCCGGTGGCGCGCTACGCACGCTACCTCCTCCGACGCCCGTGGCCCACATGCAAGGTCCGATTCGCGGACAACCCTGCTACGCGACCATAACCGGAACGCGATTCCGGACTCCTGTCGCGGGCGGCCCGGTGCGGTTGCGGAGCGCGCCGGGACGGGACCGCGGCAGGCGTGTGGGGCACTATGTCGAGTGTGGCACCCGCACGGTCGTCGCGTGACGGCTCGGGACCGGCCAGACGGGCCGTCCGGGCGGTCGGGCGTGCCCTGCACCTTCCCGTCACCGGTACGGCGCGCGGGATCCGGCGGGCGACGCACGCGCACGGGGCGGGCGAGTCGGGCCTCGGCAAACTGATCGAGCTGCACGCCGTCAACGGCGCCGGCGATGTGATGATCACCGTGGCGCTGGCGTCCACGGTGTTCTTCTCGGTCCCCACGGACGAGGCACGCGGCCGGGTCGCCCTTTACCTCGCCATCACCATGGCGCCGTTCGCGGTGCTGGCGCCGGTGATCGGGCCGCTGCTGGACCGGCTGCCGCACGGGCGGCGCGCCGCGATGGCCGCCGCGATGCTCGCGCGGGCGGCGCTCGCGCTGCTGATGTCGGGCGCGGTGGCGACGGGTGGCCTCGAACTGTATCCGGAGGCGCTGGGCGTACTGGTGGCGTCCAAGGCGTACGGGGTGGTCCGCAGCGCGGTGGTGCCACGGCTGCTGCCACCGGCGTTCTCGCTGGTCAAGGCCAACTCGCGGGTCACGCTGGCGGGACTGCTCGCGACGGGCGCGGCGGCGCCGGTCGCGGCCGGGCTGAACACGATCGGCCCGCAGTGGCCCCTGTACGGCGCCTGCGTGATCTTCCTCGGGGGTGCGTTCGCGGCGTTCACGCTGCCGCACAAGGTGGACGAGGCCAAGGGCGAGCGGCGGGCCCGGCTGTCCACGCACGAGCCGCACTCGAAGCGGCCGGGGCTGCGCACGGTCAGCCGGTCCGTGCTGTGCGGCCTGCTGGCCAACGCGTCGATGCGCGGCCTGTCCGGGTTCCTGATCTTCTTCCTGGCGTTCCTGCTGCGCGAGCAGCCACTCGCCGGGCAGAGCGCCGCGGTCTCCCTGGGCATCGTCGGCGTCTGCGCGGGCATCGGGAACGCAAGCGGAACGGCGGTCGGCGCCTGGCTGAAGGCGCGGGCCCCGGAGGGCATCATCGCGGCCGTGCTCTCGCTGACGCTCGTGGTCGCGATCCTCGCCGCGGTGCTCTTCAGCGGGGTGATGGTGGCGGTGCTGGGGGCCACGGCCGGGTTCTGCCAGGCGTTGGCGAAGCTGTCGCTGGACGCGACGATCCAGCGGGACGTGCCGGAGGCGGTGCGGACCTCGGCGTTCGCCCGGTCGGAGACGCTGCTGCAGATGGCGTGGGTGCTGGGCGGCGCGATCGGCATCGTGCTGCCGTTGAACGGGGCGCTGGGGATGGCGGTGGCCGCCGCGATCGTCGCCGCGGGCACCACGATGGCCGTACGCGGCCTGCTGTCGGCCCCCCGCCACCACTCGGGCTCCCCGCGCCCCCGCGTGGCCTGACCGGTCCGGCCGCGCAGACCGGGCGCCGCGCAGACCGGGCGCCGCGCAGACCGGGCGGCCGCGCAGACCGGCCCGGCCGCCGGGTGGGTCCGACGGGCCTGGCCGGGTGGGCCCGTGGCGGCACGCCGCAGGTCGGCGGGACCCCGTGCGGCGGGGGAGCCCATGGGCCCGATAGCCTTCGGCTCATGACCGCACCGCTTATCTCGGGTAAGGGCCGCCGCAGCGTCGCGGCCCTCGGAGCCGTGTCCGCCGGCCTCCTCGTCCTCTCCGCCTGCGACAAGCCGACGCCGCTGACGACCGTGACGGTCGGCACCTCGTCGGTGTCCGCCGAAGCCGTCTGCCAGGACAGCGCGGAGCTGTCCATCGAGAAGGTCCAGGAGTGCCTGACCGAGGCGAAGGACGCCAAGACCATCGAGTACGGCCGCGGTGACACCCTGCGGCTGGGTGTCGAGCCCGAGGTCGTCGAGGACGGCAACCGCTGGCAGGCGGTCCTGGACGGGCAGCCGATCACCGAGCCGTCCGCCAACACCTACCGCAGCTTCCCCGGCGCCGACATCTTCGCCACCGGCGGCCAGGGCGAGGCCCCGTCCTCGAAGAAGCTGAACATCGTCCAGATCAGCGCGGACGGCAAGCCGCTCGCCGTCTGGGCCTACAACGTCAAGCTCAAGTAACCCCGCGCAGGCGACCGTGCGCGCGCTCATCGTGACCGCGGTGGCGGCGGAGGCCGACTCCGTCGCCACCGGACTCACACCCCACGCGGACCCCGCCACGCCGGAGCCGCGCGCGCTCCCGGGGGGCTACCGCCTCGCCCGCCGCGATCTGCCCGGCCTCGCCGCCGACGTGCTCGTCGCCGGTGTCGGCCCGGCCGCCGCCGCGGCCGCCACGGCCACCGCCCTCGCGCTGGCCGACTACACGCTCGTCGTCTCCGCCGGCATCGGCGGGGGCTTCCAGCCCGCCGCCCCGCCCGGCTCGCTCGTCGTCGCCGACGCGATCGTCGCCGCCGACCTCGGGGCCGATACCCCGGACGGCTTCCTGACGGTGCAGGAGCTCGGCTTTGGCCGCAGCGCACACCTGCCGCCGGCCGAGCTCGCCGCCCGCGCCGCCGAGGCCACCGGAGCGCTGCTCGCGCCCGTGCTGACCGTCTCCACCGTCACCGGCAGTGCCGCCCGCGCCGCCGAGCTCGCCGCCCGGCACCCGCAGGCCGGGGCCGAGGCCATGGAGGGCTTCGGGGTCGCCGAGGCCGCCGCGGCGCACGGGCTGCCCGTCCTGGAGATCCGCGCCGTGTCCAATGCCGTCGGGCCGCGGGACCGGGCCGCCTGGCGCATCGGGGACGCACTGGCCGCCCTGACCGCGGGATTCCGCGCGCTGGGGCCCGTACTCGTCCACTGGGGAGAACGCCATGAGCACCGACCTGAGCACGGCCGCGCATCCTGACGGGGAGCACCCGCTCACGATCGCCTACTCGCCCTGCCCGAACGACACCTTCGTCTTCGACGCGTGGGCGCACGGCCGGGTGCCGGGCGCCCCCGCCCTCGACGTCACCTTCGCCGACATCGACCTCACCAACGGCATGGCCGAGCGCGGCGAGCTGGACGTGCTGAAGGTGTCGTACGCCGTCCTGCCCTGGGTGCTCGACGAGTACGCGCTGCTGCCGTGCGGCGGGGCGCTGGGGCGGGGCTGCGGGCCACTGGTCCTCGCCCGGGAGCCGGGCCTGGACCTGACCGGGCGGACGGTCGCGGTGCCGAGCGAGCGCTCCACCGCCTACCTGCTGTTCCGGCTGTGGGCCGCCGACGTGCTGCCGGACGGCGTCGGCGAGGTCGTCGTGCTGCCGTTCCACGAGATCATGCCGGCCGTGCGGGACGGCCGGGTGGACGCGGGGCTCGTCATCCACGAGGCGCGGTTCACCTACCAGGACTACGGGCTGCACTGCCTGGCCGACATGGGCGAGCACTGGGAGACCACCACCGGCCTGCCGATCCCGCTCGGCGCGATCATCGCCAAGCGGTCGCTGGGCGCCGGGACCCTGCGGGCGCTGGCCGAATCCGCCCGCACCTCGGTCCGGATGGCCTGGGACGACCCGGAGGCCTCCCGCCCGTACGTGCGGGCGCACGCGCAGGAACTGGACCCGGCCGTCGCCGACCAGCACATCGGGCTGTACGTGAACGAGTTCACCGCCGGCCTCGGTGACGAGGGCTACGCGGCGGTGCGCGGGCTGCTCACGCGGGCGGCGGCGGAGGGTCTGGTACCGGCGATCGCACCGGACGCGCTGGCCTTCCCGTAACCGGCCCCGAAACGGCCCGGAAACGACGGTGCCCCGCCACTCGCAAGAGCGGCGGGGCACCGTGGGACGTGTGGGAACGTCAGACGACGTCAGACGTCGAGCTGGTCGGCAACCGCACGGAGCAGACCGGCGATCTTCGCGCCGTGGACCTTGTCGGGGTAGCGGCCGCGCTCCAGCATCGGGGTGATGTTCTCCAGCAGGGTGGTCAGGTCCTGCACGATCGAGGCCAGCTCGTCCGGCTTGCGCCGCTGTGCGGCAGCCACCGAGGGCGTCGGGTCCAGCACCGTCACCGACAGGGCCTGGTCCCCACGCTGACCTGCGACAACGCCGAATTCTACGCGCTGGCCGGGCTTGAGTGCGTCGACCCCGGCCGGGAGTACCGACGAGTGGACGAAGACGTCACCCCCGTCGTCCCGGGAGAGAAAGCCGAAGCCCTTCTCACTGTTGAACCACTTGACCTTGCCGGTGGGCACGTCTGTCCTCTGTCCTTGCTCGTCGGGTCCGGGCGGCCGCCGCAGCGGCTCCGGACAACAGCGCAGCGGGTCATGAGTGACCCGCCGACTCCAGGCTAGTGGGCGATGGGCAGGTGACAAGACGATCCCCGGTCCTTCGCCGGCTCTTCGCTGTCGGCTGCTCAGGCCAGGGAACTACCCTGGTCGGGTGACTGTTACTCCTCACACCGACGAACCGCGGCCCGGCGACGGACTCGTGCGGGCCGGTGGCATCGTCTTCATCCTCGGCGCCGTGGCCACGCTGGCCACGATGGCCCCGCTGTTCCTCCACACCGAGCCGCTGCCGTCCTACGCGTGGGCCATGTGCATGCTGATGGGGGTCGGCTTCGCGATCTCCGCAGCGGGCGTGCTCCGCTCCGCGGCGGCCCAGCGGAAGGCCGCACGCGCCAGCACCGGGGGCCCCGCGGGGGGCTGAGCCCCGCTCAGACCGGCGTCCCCACCCGACGCTGACGGACGTACTGCGCGAGCCACTCCGGCAGCGCCTTGAGGTCCGGCAGCACCACGTCCGCGCCCGCCTCCCGCAGCTGCGGCTCCGGGCACGGGCCGGTGGGCACCGCGACCGACAGCGCGCCCGCGGTCCGGGCGCCGCGCACGTCGCCCACGTGGTCCCCGACGTAGACCTGCGCCCCGTACGCGCGCAGCGCCTCCGCCTTGGCCTCGGCCCACAGCCAGCCCACGACCGCGTCCGGGCGGATGCCCAGGTGGTCGAGGTGGAGGCGGGCGTTCGGCTCGTGCTTGGCCGTCACGACGATCGCCCGGCCACCGAGCTCCCGGACGGCCTCGATCGCCTCCCGGGCACCGGGCATCGCCGGCGTCGGCTCGATGGCGTACGAGGGGTACAGCGCCCGGTACCGGTCGGCCATGGCCTCGATCTCCGACTGCGGGAACCAGTAGGCGAGCTCCTCGTCGAGCGGCGGCCCGAGCCGGGTCACCGCCTCGTCGGCGTCGATGAACGTCCCCGTCTCGGCCGACAGCGCCTGGTAGGCGGCCTTGATGCCGGGGCGGGAGTCGATGAGCGTCATATCGAGATCGAACCCGACGGTCAGCGGGGCGGCGGAGCCCGGGGCGGGCCCGAAGGTCTCGGAGGTCATACCGGCCATTGTGCCGACCGCGGCCCTGCCGGACCTGAACCCCCCGCGACCCCGCCCCGAACCCCGTGCGAACACCCCCACCCGGTCCGCCGCAAGCCGGTCCGGGCCGAGCCACCCAGGGGCGCGGGGAACTGCGCGACCAGCCGACCACGCCCCGCAGCCGACGGCCGGCGGAGGGGACCCGGAAGCGGGCCCCGCCGCCGGACGGAGTCAACGGCGGCGGGAGCGCCACACCAGGTACGCGGCCGAGGCGAGCGCCGCCGCCCGGGCCAGCCAGGGCCACATGCCCTGGAAGACGCCGCCCAGACCCTCGTCCGTCAGCGGCGCACCCCAGCGCCCTTCGAGCCGGCCCCACAGCCAGACCACCGCCCCCGCGAACACCGCCCCCGGCACCCCGAAGACGACCGCCTTCCGCTCGGTCGGCCCCAGCACCCGGGACGCGTACGCCAGCACCCAGCCGCCGATCAGCAGCAGCCACGAACCGACCACGGCTCCGGCCACCAGGACGCCCGCGGCCAAGAGGAGGAAGACGTGCGGCCTGGGACGCGGCACCGCGGCCGCCGCCGGGGCCTTGGCGGCGGCTTCCTCCGCCGCCGGGGCGGACTTCCTCGCGCGCCACCGGTCCCGCAGGAAGCGTGCGAGGGTTGGCTTCGCGGCGGCCCCGGCCCCGGCCGCCTCGCCCCCCTCCTCCGCGGCGTCGAGGTCCTCCGGGCGGGCGAACAGCTCCGGGATCTCGATCCCGCCCGTGAAGCCCTCCACCTGCGGCCCGCCGCCCTGCCGCCCCGTGCCGTACGGGCTCGCGGGGATCCGCCACCAGTCGGGTTCGTCGGAGCCCGCCGCGCCCTTCGCGGGCCGGCTGCGGCCCGGGCCGCGCTGCGCCGGGACCGCCCCCGCCCCGGCCCGGGGTTCCGCCCGGGGTTCCGCGACCTCCGCCGGAGGCGCGCCGGCGCCGTCCAGGACGTCCTCCGGGGTGCCGATCCGCTCCAGGATGCCGCGCACCGCGTCCGGCGTCTCCGGCTCGTACTTGGCGCGCCGCCGGTCGATCTCGTCCCGCAGCCCCGCCACCAGCCGCATCCGGTCACCGGACGGCATCTGCCGCTGCTGCGCCAAGTCCCCGACGCGGCTCAGATATGCATAGACGAGGTGGTCGCTCTCGATCTCCATGCCCGGCTCCTCCCGTACCGCCCCGTACCACCCTCCCGAAAGGTAGCGCGTGCGGCCCGTGGAGCCTCCGAGGGCGCAGCGGATAACGTTGGCCGGATGGGGACCGGCCGACGCGACCAGGAGGCGACCGTGCCTGAGCCGAGCAGCGCCACAGCAAGCAGCAGCGCCCCGCGCTCCCTCGCCGAGGCGCTGCGCGCCCGCGACGACGCGGCGCTCACCGCCCTGCTGCACGCCCGCCCGGACCTGCTGAGCCCGGTGCCGGGGGACGTGACACAGCTGGCGACCCGGGCCGGGACCCGGGCTTCGGTGGTCCGCGCCCTGGACCGGCTCGACCGGTTCGCGCTGCAGACCGCGGAAGCCCTCGCGGTGGCCCCGGACCCGTGCCCGTACGAGGTGCTGGAGTCGCTGCTCGCCGGCACCCACGCCCCCGGCGGCCCCGAAGCCCCCACTGCCCCCGCGGCTCCCGCTGTCGCCGCGGACAACGGCACCCGCGCCGAGCTCCCCCGCGCCCTGGCCACCCTGCGCGACCAGGCCCTCGTCTGGGGCGACGACGACCGGCTGCGCCTGGTCCGCACCGCCCGCGAGCTCCTCGCGCCGTCCGCCGCCCGCCCCTCGCCGACCGGCCTGGGCCCGACCGTCGCCGAGGCCACGGCCGGGATGTCCCCGACCCGGGTCCAGGAGATCGTCGCGGCGGCCGGGCTGCCCGCCACCCACGACCCGGTGTCGGCGGTGGCGGCACTGACCGACCTGTTCACCGACCCGGCGCGGATGGCGGCCCTGCTGGAAGCGGCCCCGCCGGAAGCCCGGCAGGTGCTGGACCGGCTGGTGTGGGGGCCGCCCTACGGGGAGGTCACCCCGGACCCGGCGCCGCCCGTGCGCTGGCTGCGCGACCGCGGCCTGCTGCTGCCGGCGTCGCCGCGGACGGTGGTGCTGCCGCGCGAGGTGGCCCTCTACCTGCGGGGCGGTCTCGCGCACCGCGCCCCGGAGCCGCTCGCACCGCCGGTGACGGCGCAGCGCGAGCACCGTCCCCAACTGGTGGACGCCAACGCGGCCGGCCAGGCCCTGGCGGCCCTCGCCACCGTCGAGGAGCTGGTGAAGTCCTGGGAGCACGCCGGCCCCCCGGTGCTGCGCGCGGGCGGACTGTCCGTACGCGACCTCAAGCGGACCGCGGCCACCTTGGACACCGACGAGCCGACCGCCGCGTTCTGGGTCGAACTCGCCTACGCTGCCGGGCTGCTGGCCAGCGACGGCGAGGCCGACGAGCGGTACGCGCCCACCCCCGCCTTCGACGACTGGCTCGAACTCCCGCCCGCCGAACGCTGGTCGGCCCTCGCCGAGGCCTGGCTGCCGGCCACCCGCACGGCCGGCACGGTCGGCGAACAGGACCCGAAGGGCCGCGCCCTCGCCGCCCTGGGCCCCGGACTCGACCGCTCCGGCGCGCCCGAGGTGCGCCACCGCGTCCTGGAACTCCTCGCCGCCCTCCCCGAAGGCGGCTCCCCCGACCCGGAGGTCCTCCTGGACCGGCTCGCTTGGGAGCGGCCGGTCCGCGGCACCAGCGAACTGCGGGCCCGCCTCGCCCGGTTCACGCTCACCGAGGCCGAAGCGCTCGGCGTCACCGGCCGCGGTGCGCTCTCCGGGCCCGGCCGCGCCCTGCTGGAGCACCGCGACCCGGCGCCGCTGCTGGCCCCGCTGCTGCCCGAGCCGGTCGACCACGTACTGCTGCAGGCCGACCTGACGGCGGTGGCGCCCGGGCCGCTGCGCCGGCCGCTCGGCGAGGTGCTGGCGGTGCTGGCGGAGGTGGAGTCGAAGGGCGGGGCGACGGTCTACCGGTTCACGCCAGGTTCGGTCCGGCGGGCCCTGGACGCCGGCCGGACCGCGTCCGACCTGCACGCCTTCCTCGGCGAGCACAGCATCACCCCGGTCCCGCAGCCGCTGGCGTACCTGATCGACGACGTGGCCCGGCGCCACGGCCACCTGCGGGTGGGGGCCGCCTCCTCGTACGTGCGCTGCGACGACGACGGCATGCTGAACGAGATCCTGGCCGACAAGCGGTCCGCCGGGCTGGGCCTGCGCCGCCTCGCCCCGACCGTGCTGGCCGCGCAGGCCGACCCGACCGCCCTGCTCGACGGGCTGCGGGCGATGGGCTACGCCCCGGCCGCCGAATCCCACACCGGCGACGTGCTCGTGGCCCGGGCCGACGCCCGCCGCACTCCGGCGCGCGCGAAGCCCGTACCGGTGCCGGAGGGGCCGCCGGTGCCGGACGAGACCCTGCTGGGGGCGGCCGTACGGGCCATCCGGGCGGGCGACCGCGCGGCGACGGCGGTCCGCAAGGAGCCGGTGCGCGCGGGCGCGGGCGCCGGCGGGTCCGCGGGCGGATCCGCGGGGTCCGCGCCGGCGCCCGGCGAACTCCCGCGCACCAGCGCGGCGGAGACCCTGGCCACGGTGCAGGCGGCCGCACTGACGGGGTCGTCGGTGTGGATCGGCTACGTGAACGCGGAGGGGGCGGCGAGCCAGCGGGTCATCGCCCCGGTGCGGGTGGAGGGCGGTTTCGTCACCGGCTACGACCACACGGCCGACGAGGTGCGGACGTACGCCCTGCACCGGATCACCGGGGTCGCGGAGCTGGAGGAGGAGCACCTCTGAGCCGCCGTGGCGGCGCCGGCCGCTGCGGCTCGACGGCATCCTGAAGGGTGCGGGGAACTGCGCGACCGGCCGCACCGGGCCCGCAGACGCTCGCGGCCCGGCGCGACACTTCCCGCGGAGCGCCCAGCGGTCGCGGGCGGCGAAAACCGCTGGCCGACGCGGGGGTCCACGGCCCAGGCTGACCCCCATGTCCGATCGCACGCCCCCGCGGGCCGCGCAGGCGCAGACGGCGCCCCACCGGCAGGTCCGCGCCGCCCACACCGACACCACCATCACCGTCTACCAGGCGTACGCGCCCCACCTCGGGCTCCCGGCGGCCCGCGACGGCCGGTTCCCGGCCGCCTGGAAGCGGGAGCGGATGACCTGGATCAAGCCGTCGTTCCTGTGGATGATGTACCGCTGCGGCTGGGCCACGAAGACCGACCAGGAAACCGTCCTGGCCGTCGAGATCACCCGCGAGGGCTTCGACGAGGCCCTGCGCCGCGCCTGCCTGTCGCACTACGAGCCGGGCACGCACGCCGACCGCGAGGCCTGGCAGCGGTCCCTGCGCGACTCCCCGGCCCGCGTCCAGTGGGACCCCGAGCGGGACCTGCACCTGAACCCGCTGCCGTACCGCTCGCTCCAGCTGGGCCTGTCGGGGCCGGCCTCGCGGGCGTACGCCGACGAGTGGACGATCTCCATCCGCGATGTCACGCCGCTGGCACGGGAGATCCACGCCCTGGTGCGGGCCGGCGACGGGGCCGCGGCGCGCGCCCTGCTGCCTGCGGAAACGCCTTATCCGGCGGGCTCGCTGGCGCACCTCGGGGCGTAGCCGGGCGGCCGGGCGGCCGGGTGGCCATCGGGCCGGGCCGGGCCGGAAGCGGAGCCTCTCATACCTGTTAGCGCAGGTCAGGAGGTATGGGAATGGCTCCCGGGGTCCTGTTGCACAGCGGTGACACATGGGGGATGCATCGCCCGTATGGCTTATGTGAAGATCAGTACTTGGCAGTAGCGGCCCGCGCGCGAGGCCGCGTACCACCCGCACCACCTGCACCATCCGCACCGCCTCACCGGCCGGCCCGGCACTCTTGCCGCGGCCGTTGCGCGCACTTCGCCGTCGCCTTCCCGCCGGCGCCCGTTCCGCACGGAGCGCCTGCCCGTTTGGTTCCTTGGGGGGAATCCGCACATGCCCGCTCGCACCGCCGCCCGCCGCACCGTCCGCGCCGCTGCCGCCACCGCCGTGGTCGCCGCCGTCGCCGGCACCGCCCTCATGCCGCTGTCGGCGTACGCCGCCCCGAGCGACGGCACCGGCGTCCTGAAGGTCACGATGGCTGACCCGGACCCGAGCGGCCCGCTGAAGCGGGGCGGCGCGGCCGAGACCTTCGAGCTGACGGTGACCAACACCTCGGACAAGGCCGCCGTCTTCCACCCGCAGCTCATCGGCACCCCGTCCGGCCCCAGCCCGCTACAGAAGGACGACGTGACCTTCAAGGTCGTGGCGGCCGACGGCCAGCCGACGACCTCCTTCATCGAGCAGAAGGACGGCGGCTGGCAGGGTACGTTCCACGCGGCCGGCAAGCCGGCCGGCGACGGCTACGAGGTGCCGGCGAACCGCACGCTGACCTGGAAGGTCACCATCGGCCTCGGCGCGAACTACCCGACCAACCTCGGCGACTTCAAGCTGGACGTGCTGCCCTCCCCCGAGCTGGCGAAGGACGGCACCGCCTCCCACACCTTGAAGACGGACTCGGTCTTCAAGGCGGGCAAGCTCAACACCTGGTTCGACGGCTTCGGCGCCTGCCAGGGCAGCACGGCGCCCGACTGCCTGGAGCTGAACGTGAAGTACCTCGCCGACGGCGACGGCGCGTTCCACACCCCGCTGGCCACCCGGCTGGAGCTGAAGGCCGCCGGCTTCGGCACGCCCGACTTCCAGGTGCGGGCGCAGGTCGGCGGCACGTGGCAGGACGTCAAGAGCGACAGCGTCGCCTTCGACCTGCCGGTCATCTCGGAGGGCTTCGGCGCGGCCTCCGGCGAACGCACCACCCGCCTCCAGGTCAAGCTCGTCCCCAAGACGAAGCTGACGATGGCCGCCCAGATCGAGCTGAAGGCGAACGTCGCCTTCACCAAGGGCAACCCCAAGGTCATCGCCGCCGCCACGGGGAAGATCGAGCTCGCCCCGGCCACCTCGTCCTCACCCTCGCCGTCGCCGACCACGTCCGCCTCCCCGTCGCCGTCCGCCTCGACGACCGCTTCCGCGTCCGCCTCGCCGTCTGCCTCCGCCTCGACGACCGCGGCCGCCGGGGGCACCACCAGCACCACCACCACGGGCTCGGGCACCCTCGCGAACACCGGCGCCAACTCCCACACCGGCCTGTACTCCGCCCTGGCCGCGGCCCTGGTCGCCACGGGCGGCGCCGCGGTCTGGCTCGGCGCCCGCCGCCGCAAGGCCGTCTCCGGCTCCCAGGCCTGACCGGCACCGCAACGACACCCCGGAGGGGGCGGGGGCCGGCCCCCCCTGCCGGGCCCGCCCCCCCCGCCCCCCCGGGCGGCCGCCCCCCCGCCCCGGGGCGCGGGACCAACACACCCCCCC